>NZ_CP039393.1:2404995-2705620 GCF_004803695.1 Muribaculum gordoncarteri | reverse complement strand
TGCCTTTCCAGTTGGCACCGAGAGTGAGTGCGAAAGTGTTTTCGGGGATGTCGCTGTAGCCGATGAATGTTTCATCGCGGTCGTCGATAAATCCGTCGCCGTTCATGTCGCGGTACTTGAGGTCACCGACCTTCACGTCGCCGAATGTCGACACGGGGAGCTTGCCGCCGTCGAGGTCGGCCTGAGTTACGAATCCGTCGGCGATGAGTCCGAAGAACTGGCCGATAGCATGACCTTCACGCTTGCGGTATCCGGTCTTGTTGGCGGGCTCGTCCATAGCCACGATCTTGTTCTTGGCGTGAGAGTAGGTAAGACCTACCGAGTAGTTGAAGTCACGACCTATAGAGTTGTTGTAGTGAAGTTCGATTTCATAACCCTGGTTGGTTGTCTTACCGAGGTTACCAGCAGCCGAAGATACACCGAACCACCAGGGGCGGGTGAGGTATTCGGTCAAGATGTCGTTACGCTTCTCGTAGAAGTAGTCGATGTTACCGGTCAAGGTGCTGTTGAACAGTCCGAATTCAAGACCTACGTTGTACTTGTGAGCGCGCTCCCAGGTAACTGCGTAGTTGGGATACTGCTGCTCGAAGATACCGGTCTGGCCTGAAGTACCGAAGTAGTAGTCGTTGCCGATCTGTAACCACTTCTGCTCGTAGAGGAATCGCTGGCTGTAAGAGTCGTTACCTACCTGACCGTAGCTTGCACGGAGCTTGAGGTTGTCGAGCCAGTTGCGGGTATTTTCCATGAACGACTCCTGGGCGATGCGCCAACCGAGAGAGAATGCGGGGAAGAAACCGAAGCGGCGACCCTTGGCGAAGTTCTCGGAACCGTTGTAACCGACATTGATTTCGGCGAGGTAGCGGTTGTCGTATCCGTAAGTCACACGACCTACAACACCCTGGTAGCGGTGAGCGAGTTCGCTCTGGCGACGGAAGTCATTCTGCATGTAGAGCACCATTGCCGTAACATCGTGCACCTGGTTGAAGATGCGCTTGTAGTTGAGCTGAGCCTCCATGTAGAGCTTGTAGAGGGTGAAGCTGCTGCGTGAGTGAGCGAGCGTACCGTCGGAGTTGAAGCGGTTGTAAGAGTCGATCGAAGTGGGATCGTAGGGAACACCGTTGTTGTCCTTCATGAGCTCGTAGGTTGCAAACGACTTGCTGTAGAGTGAACGGTGATAGTTCTCGTAGTCAAATGACATCATGGCGCGTGCGCTGAGGCCGGGGGTGAGCCAATCCATCTTGTAGTCGGCGATGAAGTTGGTTTCGTTCACGGTGTTCACGCCCTTGTAGTAACCCGATTCGGCAAGAATCGCGTAGGGGTTCAGCTGATACTGTGAGGTACCTGCGTAGAGAGTCTTGGTGGTTTCACCGTTCTGAGCCTGATAGGCCACGGGGAAGAGCCATCCGGGTATGTGGTTGGCCTGATAATATATTTCGCTGTGTTTGTCTTCTTCTCTGGAGTTGGGACCCTTGCGCTCCTCGAAGCGGGTACCGAAGTTAACCGACAGAGTAAGATCCTTTGACAGGAAGAAGTCGGCGTTGGCACGGAAGCCGTAGCGGCGGTAGTGGAGGCTTGAGGGGTTGCCGTAGGGGTCGTTGGAGAGTTCCTTGAAGAGCGAACCCTGGTTGTAGTATTCGAGTGATGCGTAGTAGCGCATGCGCTTTGTACCACCGCGCACGCTTGCGTTGTAACGCTGTGCGGGAGCCGATGACTTCAACACTTCGTCATACCAGTCAACGTTGGGGTAGAGCAGAGCGTCAAGACCGCTGAGCTGACCTGCAACCGACTTGCGATACATTTCGATGTCGGCGGCTGAGTACTGCGAGGGAAGGCCGTCGTTGGCGAGAGCCTCTTCAAGAAGCATTACCGACTGATAAGAGTCAAGGTAGGTGTCCTTGCGGGTAGGAGTCTGGAACTGCCAGTTGGCGGTGAGGCTCACTACGGGCTTCTGCTCCTTACCGCGCTTGGTGGTGATGAGCATTACACCGTTAGCACCACGCACACCGTAAACGGCGGTTGCCGATGCGTCCTTAAGAACCGAGATGGTTTCGATATCGTCGGGGGCGATCTGCGAGAATGAACGCTCGATACCGTCCACGAGGATGAGGGGCTGTGCGTCGCTTGCGAATGTCGCGCGACCACGGATGAATATCTGTGCGTCGTCGGCACCGGGGGCACCTGAAGTCTGCGAGGTGATCACACCGGGAATCTTACCGGTGATGGCCTGCGAGAGGTTGGCGGCGGGAGTTTCGAGGAGGTCGTCGGAATTAACCTGTGAGATTGCACCCACAACCGATTCCTTCTTCTGCTGACCGTAACCAACGACAACGACTTCGTCGAGGAGAGCCGATGACTCCTTGAGGGTCACTGTAATCTTGGTCTGTCCCTTGAGGGCGACATCCTGAGTTTCATAGCCCACATAGGAAACCTGAAGTACAGCCGATGCGGGGTCTTTAACGAAGAGCACGAAGTTACCGTCGAAATCGGTGGCGGAACCTGTAGCAGTGCCTTTTTCGATTACGCTGGCGCCAATCAGCGGCTCGCCGGTTTCGTCAAGGACAGTACCGGTGACTTGCGTTGACTGAGCAAATGCACTCTGAGCCACCAGCATCAATATGAGTGTCGGCAGCAGGTGGCGGAGCGTTGTGCTCCACCATCCTTTTGCTGTTTTGCTGTTATTATTCATTATTCAGTATTTAGATTTATAGTTATTTACTTCTTGAAATTCATGATTTGCTTTATCTCAGCCTGTGACAGAGCCTTATTGTATACCATGATGTCGTCAAATCCAAATCCGGGATCGGGGTCGCCCCATCCCCAAGCTTGGTTTCCTCCAAGACATACATAACCGAGTGTCGAGAGTGTTTCAAGGTCGCATTGCTGTCCTCGGCTTTCACCGTCGAGTGCCCACTCGTTGATAAGTTCTCCGTCAAAGTATACGAAAGCGCTGGTAGGAGTGAACACTGCTGTGTACAGGTGCCACTTGTGGTCAACGAGCCAGTCGGTGGCGTCGTGCAGAATCTGGTTGGTGCCTGCTACATTCTGAGCGTCGGTGTAGTCACACCAGTTGTCGCCCGAGTTGTCGGGGCCATTGCTGTTGATCATGAGCGCACCGCGGTACTGGCAAGCAAACATCGGGCATCCGTTTCCACCAGGAGCTTCGGCATAACCGGTCATTACGGGCGACCACATGTAGGTGTTGGATGCGCCTGCGTTGGATGCGTTGAGCCATACGTTGATGGTCATTTCCTTGGTTTCACCAACTTTGGAGAGTGCTCCGGAGGGGAATACGAGGTAGTTCTCGCGAAGACCGCCTACGGCATTCTGGAATATCTTGCCAAATCCGGGAGTTTCATCGTTAACGAATGTTCCGGCACCCTTGAGGGTCATGTTGTCGGCATCGTTGCTGAATGTGTTGCCATAAGCTACATTGGTCTTGAGTCCCATGATGGCCTTGATCTGAGCCTTTGAAAGTTCCTGGTTGTAGATTGCGATGTCGTCAAACCAGAATCCGGGGTCGTTGTCGCCCCAGTTCCAGGCCTGGTTACCGCCGAGGCAGATGTACTGGAGTTCCGAGCCGTTGCTGAAGAGGCCGGCGGCGGTGTTGTTGGTGCCGTCGATTTCCCATTCATTGGCAATTTCGCCGTCGATGTAGACCTTGGCCGTTGTGGGGGTGAACACTGCAGTGTAGTAGTGCCACTGTCCGTCGGCAAGCCAGTCGTTTTCGCCGTGATAGAGTATGTTCTGCTTGTTTACATTCTGGTCGTCGGTGTAGTCGCTCCAGCCGTTGCAGTTGACCTGAAGCACGCCGCGATACTGGCAGGCGAGCATCGGCATTCCGTTATCGGTGGGGTTGTGGGATGCGTAAGCGGTGAAGAGAGGTGCCCACATGTAGGCTGAAGACTCTGTTTCGTTACCGCGGTTCACCCATACACCTATTGTGAGAGCCTGAGTGTCGGCCGACTGACCGAGCACGTTGGAGGGCAATACAAGGTAGTTGCTGCGCATTGCGCCGCTTGCGTTGGAGAATACATTTCCAAACGCACCGCCCTTATATATTATTGAGCCTGCACCGTATATCGAGCATCCGTTCATGCCGGCGTCGAATGAGTTGAAGAATATAGGAGCAATCGGCTCAAACTTGTTGTCATCACCACCGGGGCCTTGACCGCCGCCGTTGCCGATGTTGGGTCGAGCGATTTCCTTGGCTGTGATTTCGTTGCGATATATCTTAAGGTCGTCAATCATCCAGGGCTTGGAAGTTTCGGTCGATCCTATATACATCTTGCTTACGTTGTTGAGGAACTGCACCATCTTTGAGCAGTCGAAGTCGGTGACTTTCTTCTCCACCTTCTGTTGTCCGTCAACGTATAGTCCGTAGCCGTCATTGCGCATGATAAGCGCCACATAATGCCAATCGCCTGCGGGGATGTAGCCGGTGGCATAAGTTGCAGGATTGTTATCCTCCCACTCGCCGTCCATGCCGTTGTATTTGATCCAGCCGTTGGCGGTGAAGAACATCTTAGAGGTCGCATTCTCATTTTCAAATGCAATAAGAGCACCGGTGAGATCCTGGGGCTCGGTAGTTTCGTTGCCTTCTTCATCGACATTCACAACCAGGGGCTGCTTCATCCAGAAGGTCATTGAAACCGCTTTCTGCACTTTCACTGAGTTCAGAGGATTGTTTAAGGTCACATAGCCGTTGTTGAGGCTAAGCACATTTCCCTTTATGTCATCTTCCACCACCGAAGGCAGTTGTCCGTCGGCATTTGCATACGTTTTGTACACAATCGGGTCAAGCTCGGGCTCGTCAAAGGAGAACGTAGCAACGTTTTCCAATGTCGGCGTCACTTGATTGCCGGCCGCCGGGTCCATTTCGCCCCAGTCTTGGCATGATGACCCTAAGAGGAGGACAGCAATAGCTGCCGCAAAAGACGTCCACTTTTTAGTCTTCATAATTGATATTTAGTTTTAGGTTAAAAGTTCATTCTCAAGGCTGTTTTGATAAGGTCTTGCTTTTAGCACTGCAACTTATTCAATTTCGCACCGGATACTGTACTTTAACAGGTTAAAATTCGCGTTTTGGGAATTGGTTTTATAAAGGTGTAAATCTTCAATTTCAAACTGTGCAAAATTACTTATATCTATGTGTCCGATGGTGGACAAATAGACAAATTATGAGGATAAATCGCCAACATGTAAAATTTTCATAGATTCGTATATTTTTAGTAATAGATTAATATTAAAGGTTTTATGAGCTATTATGTGTCATCTCCGTTTAGCATCGAGCTTGGCGTTACATTAAATTGTCGGGTGAAGCATCGAGTGAAGTATTTCGAGTCGTTGAACCCTACCTCATAGGCTATTTCCGACACATTCATGTTGCGGGTCTTACGGTTCTTTAGTATGAGTTCGCGAGCAATGCTCATGCGGTAGTTTCGCATGAATTTTGTCGCCGATTGTCTGGTGAGATTCTGTAGTTTTTTGTTGAGCAGACTTCGGCTTATACCGAGGGCCTCGGCAAAGTCACCCACCTCAAAGTAGGAGTTTTTATAGTTGTTCTTGACAACTTCCATCACCTGGTCGATGAACTTCTTGTCGCGCGACTCGTCCTCGATGTTAAGTTCGTCGACATCCATGTCGATGTTGAACTTGGACTGATGACGCCTCTTGTTTTCGAGGATGTTGGATATGCGGGTGAGCAGCAGCTCTTCGTCAAAGGGCTTCAAGAGGTATTCGTCGACACCTACGCGGTAGCTTTCAAGGCGTGACTCCTGTCCCGTCTTGGCCGTCAGCATCAGGAACGGGATGTGGGATATGGCGAAGTCCTCCTTGACGCGGCGTGACAGCTCGAGTCCGTCCATCACGGGCATCATGAGGTCGCTTATTATGAAGTCGACCTGATTGGAGAGGAGTATCGACAGGGCTTCCTCGCCGTTGGATGCTTCAAGCAGATTGTACTTGTCGCGCAATACGGAGCATATAAACCGGCGCATGTCGTTGTTGTCCTCCACCACGAGGATGGTGATGCCGGGCGACGGCTGCATCACCGGCACCATGGGCACCGAGGCGGGTGCTGTGGGAGCCGGCAGCAGGCTGTTGGTGGCCTCCTCGACATTGCTCATGGGCAGCAGTACACGGAACGAGCATCCGCGGGTGCGGTTGTTGCGTGCCCATATCGAGCCTCCGAATAGCTCTACGATGCTTTTGCAGAGATAGAGTCCTATTCCGCTGCCCGATGAGCCGGGGATGGGATATTTTATTTGGCTCTTGCCTTGATAGAAGCGGTCGAATACCTTGTTGATTTCGCTTTCGGGTATGCCGTTTCCGCTGTCGGTGATGTCAAGGTAGAGCATGGGCTCGGGGCGGTTTTTACCCTGGGGCAGCATTGCGGCATAGAAGGTTACGGTGCCTCCGTCGGGGGTGAATTTAATGGCGTTGCTGAGCAGGTTGGGGATCACCTTGCGCAGTGCGTCACCGTCGAAGTCGAGTTCGGGCTGCGGGATGTGGAAGAGGCTTCGCAGGGTTATGTTTCGCTCGGCGGCAAAGGGCTGGAAGGGAGTCAGTATCTCGTTGGCCATCTTGACGAAGTTGCCGCGTGTGCGCACGATTTCCATCTTGCCCGACTCGAGCTTGCGGAAGTCCATGAGCTGGTTCACGAGGTTGAGCAGGTATCGGGCGTTACGTTCCACATAGTTGAGCTGCTCGATTACCTGGGGATTGTAGCTGAGCTTCAGCGCACGCTGTGTGGGGCCTATGATAAGGGTGATGGGAGTGCGGAACTCGTGGGTTATGTTGGTGAAGAATGATATGCGGTCCATTGCGAGGTCCTGCACTCGGCGTGACATGTCGATGAGCTGGGTCTTCTGCTCGGTTATCTCCTCATTGTTGCGCTTGAGCATGTCGTTTTGCTCCGAGAGTGCCACGGCGCGAGCCTCGAGGAGCTGCTTCTGTTGCCTTATCTCGGATGTGCGCTCTTCAACCGAAGCCTGCAGCAGGGTGCGCTGGTTGGTGAGTGACTTTACGCGGTAATAGTGGAAGAGCCATGCCGATGCGCCCACGAGCAATATCATTATCATCATGAACCACGGGGTGCGGTAGAAGTAGGGCTTTACCGTTATGACGAGCTGCGAAATCTCCGATTCGTCGGGTTGCGAGCCCTCGGGCACGTAACGCACCTGCAGCTTGTAGACTCCGGGTTCGAGATTGGTGTAGGTCACATATCGGCGGTCGACAGGCAGGGTTATCCACTTGTCGTCAAATCCCACAAGGCGGTAGCTGTAGTGTCCGGCATTGTCACGGTCGTAGTCGAGCGCGCTGAATCCTACAGTGAACGACTTGTCGCGCTCATGGATTGTTATGTGCTTGGTCGACGATATGTCGAGGGGCGTTATGTCGCTGCCGGCATGCACCGGTTCGTTGGCTACGGAGAGTGACGTGAAGTACACGGGATAGTGGAGCTCCTTGGATTTCTTGGTCACACCGTCGAGCTTTATCAGGCCGTCGACTGTGCCGAAGAGCAGCCGTCCGTCGCTGAGCCGGTAGGATGCATTCCAGTAAAACTGGTCGTTGGCGAGTCCGTCGGTTCGGTCGTAGTTGATGAACGTGCCGTCGTCGGGGTTCAGTCGTGCGAGTCCGTTGGCGGTGCTTATCCACATATAACCGTCGTTGTCCTCAAGGATTCCGTTGACAATGTCGCTGGGCATTCCCTCGTCGGTGGTGTAGTTTATGAACTTTTCACCGTTTTCGTCGGTGACGCGGTGATATACGCCGTTTCCATTGGTTCCGAACCACATCGAGCCGTCGGATGACATGTAGATCGAGCTTATCTTATCGGCGGTTTTCGACTTGGGGTCGTTAAGCTTGTGGCTGATGTGACGGTAGGTGAATGTGCCGTCGGGCTTGCGCTCGTTGAGTACGATGTCATAAACGCCGGTAAGCGATCCCACCCACAGGTGCCCCTTTTTGTCGATTGCGGTGCCTATTGTGCCGGGCACGCCGTCGGCCGCCCCTTTGAACGGCTCGGTTATGCGGCCTGTGTTGAGGTCACGGAAATATAATCCTAAGTTTGAGCCTATCCATATTCCGTTGTTGATTGAGTCGTAGGCCAATGCTCCGATATAGCCTATGGGAAGGCTCCCGTCGTCGGTGGCATTGATGGTTTCGATGCGATGTGACGGATTCTTGCGGTCGATTACATTCAGACCGCCTCCCCACGTGCCTACCCATAAGCGGCCGTCACGGTCGGCCGTTATCGCGCTGACCGAATTGTGGGTTATCGCCCCGTTTTCGGCCGTGAAGTGGTCAAAGCTCTTCATGTCGCTGTGAGCGCGGTTCAATCCACCCTCTACGGTTCCAATCCACACTGTGCCGTCGACATCCTCATATATTGAGTTGACGGGATTGTCGGAGAGTGACGATGTGCGGTTGGGGTCATGGAATATGTCGGTGATGTAGATGTTGCGCGGAACAAACTTGTTCAGGCCGCCTCCTTCGGTGCCAAACCATATTCGGTCGCTGTCGACCTCCACGCAGTTGATGAAGTTGTTGTTGAACACTGCCCTGGGATCGGACTGAGGCATATCGCCTACGCGCTCAAAGTTGTCATTGATTGGGTTGTAGATGTTGATACCCCTCAGAGTCGAGGCTATCAGTCGCTTGTCGGCTGTTATGTCGAGGTCGGTTATGAAGTTCTGGGAAAGAGATTTAGGGTCGGCGGGGTTGTAGACATAACGCTTTACCATATTGGCGCTCGGGTCATAACGATAGAGTCCGAGGTCGGTGGAAATCCACACATTGTCACCCTTGGCGATGAAGTCGCTCACATAGGTGTGAGGATCGAGCTTCAGGCAGTCGGCTACCGGCTTCAGGGTAATTGTAGCGCCTTGGTCCTCGATGTTCATTATCTCGCCGTTGATTGAGGTCCACAGAGTGCCGTTGCCCTCTATGTCCTTGATTTTAAGGACCGACACGTTAAGCGGGTCGTGAGTCAAAGTGGCTATGCGGTCGATCGAGCCGTCGTCGTTAAACGACACTTTGGCTATTATGGTGTCGGCATGGAGCCACATGTTACCGTTTTTGTCGCTTGTGGCGAAATCAATCTTCGATATGTCGATGGGGTTGTCGCCTTGCTCAAGCTTCGCAAAAATAGGGTCGTCTTCGGCAAGAGTGGAGAGTTTCTCCATATCTATTATGTCGAGGCCTCGGTCGGTCACGGTCCACAGTCGGTTGAATTTGTCCTCGCTCAGCGTTGTTGCGAAGATGCTCTTTATCTTTCTTAAAGATGAGGAGGGGCCGAATGTCACAAAGTCATGTCCGTCGTAACGCGCCACTCCGCCTCCGTTGAGAGCCATCCAGATGAAGCCCTTGCTGTCGCGGTGAATGTCGTCGACGAAGTTGTGGGGCAGTCCTTCATGGATGGTTATGTAGCGGGTGTTGTAGTCATCGGCAAATCCTTGTGACATGTTGTTGGCTGCCGATGCAGTAAATATAGTAAAGAAGGCGACGGCAAAAACCAGCGTCACTTTACAAGATATGCAAAAATGATGTAATCTCATCATGGTATGCGGTAGTGGCAATTTCGTTTTGGGTTACTGTGAATTCGGTTGTTAATCGAGAGTGTGCAAAGATAGTAATTTTAAATTGAAATATATACTAATAGATGTTTATTTTGGCATAAATCAGGGGCTTCGCTACTTGATTAGTGTCGATTTACACTCATTGTCCACCCTAAATCGTGATATGTCCACCATTCATATTGTATATAAAGGTAATTTTGTGCCGAAATTAAAAAAAACACTTTGTTCATGAAAAACCTTTGCAAAACTTTATTGCCGGTTGTTTTGATGCTTCTGCCCGGATTCAGTCGGGCCGATGTGTTCAAGCCCGTCCCGGCTCCTAATCCTTGGGCCGACGATTACCGATCTTTATCGTCAATGGAAAACTACAAATCGTGGGGAACTTACAATGTACACGATCCTGCGTGCCGTAAAGTAGGCGACTATTATTATATGTATTCGACCGATGCCATTTTTGCCGAGAACCGTCAGGAGGCTGCCGAGAAGGGCGTGCCTATGGGCTTCATTCAGATGCGTCGCTCAGCCGACCTTGTAAACTGGGAGTTTCTCGGATGGGCTTTGCCCGAAATTCCCGCCGAGGCTGTTCAGTGGGTGAAGTCGAATGCCGGTGGCAATGGAGCCGAAAACATCTGGGCTCCCTATATGATGCCTTACGGCGATAAGTTCCGTCTTTATTATTGTGTGTCGGCATTCGGAAAGAACACATCATATATAGGTCTTGCCGAGTCATCGTCGCCCGAAGGCCCTTGGGAACTCAAGGGTTGTGTAGTGCGCACCGACGAGTCATCGGTAATGAACGCAATCGACCCCTCGGTGGTCGTGACCGACGACGGCAAGTGGTGGATGCATTACGGATCGTTTTTCGGCGGACTCTACTGCGTTGAGCTCAATCCCGCCACAGGTCTTCCCGTGAACGCCGGCGACCAGGGTCACCTCGTGGCTCGTCGTGCCGACTATAGCGTGCACAACCTCGAGGCCCCCGAGATAATCTATCATGAGCCGTCACGCCAATATTTCCTTTTCGGTTCCTACGACCCTTTGATGACCACATATAACGTGAGAGTAGGACGCTCCGACAAGCCCGAAGGCCCTTTCATCGACTTCTTCGGCAAGGAGATGAGCGACACCACCAACAATTTCCCCATCCTCACGGCTCCTTACCGCTTTGACAGCCATGACGGCTGGGTGGGCACAGCCCATTGCGGAGTGTTTACCGACGGTGAAGGCAATTACTTCATGGCTCACCAGGGACGCCTCGCTTCCGAAAGCGCCTTGATGGACCTACATGTGCGCCGCATACTCTTCACTCCCGACGGCTGGCCTGTGGTTTCGCCCCAGCGTTATGCAGGAGTGCCCCAGCGCAGTTTCAGCGCCGCCGATCTTGAAGGCGAGTGGGAGATAGTGCGCATAGTCGAGCCTCGTGCCGAACGCCGCCTTGAAGCCGGACAGATTCTGTGGGGTGAGGGCGCTTTGCTCGACGGCGAATGGAACATCGCCCAACCGTATACGCTTGCCAATGCAGGTGTGATAGCCGAAAACAAGGGCTCATGGCAGTTTGATGAAAAAAATCAGCTATTATCCATGACGCTTAACGGCGAAAAAATCAATAATTTGATTATCTTTGCAGGTCATGACTGGGAACGCCGGCTCGACACAGTGCTTTTTACCGGACTTGATGATCAGGGCCGCTCAGTGTGGGGAAAGAGAACCAAATGACCATAGCCAAAACCCAGAATAGTAATTTTTTAACTTTATATCATGAAATTTAATTCAAGATTATTGACTGCAGTAGCCCTTAGTGCAGGGCTCGCTCTTAATGCTGCGACCAATGAGCTCGTAGTCCAAACCAACAAAATCGGTGCTCCGGTGCAACCAACCATGTACGGTCTTTTCTTTGAGGACATCAACTATGCCGCCGACGGTGGTCTTTATGCCGAGATGATAAAGAACCGCTCGTTTGAATTCCCTGAAAATTTCATGGGTTGGGAGATATTCGGACATGTTGACTTAAAGAATGACGGTCCGTTTGAACGCAATCCCCATTATGTACGCCTTTCCAATCCCGGACACCCCCACAAGTGGACAGGAGTTGAGAATGAAGGATTCTTCGGCGTGAGCTTCAAGGCCGGCGAAGAGTATCGCTTCTCGGTATGGGCTCGCGTACCCGACGGTGGTTCATCTAAAATACGCGTGGAGCTTGTCGACACCAAGGCGATGGGCGAAACCCAGACAATGACTCAGCAGGAGATTACAATCGACTCAAAGGAGTGGAAGAAGTACACGGTAATCCTCAAGCCCGAAACTTCGGTGACCAAGGGTAAGCTCCGCATCTTCCTGAGCAAGCCCGAACACACTGTTGACCTTGAGCACATCTCGCTCTTCCCGGTTGACACTTGGAAGGGACATGAGAACGGAATGCGCAAAGACCTCGCTCAGGCTCTCGCCGACCTTAAGCCCGGTATCTTCCGTTTCCCCGGCGGATGTATCGTTGAGGGTACCGACATCGACACCCGTTACGACTGGAAGAAGACTGTAGGCCCGGTTGAAAACCGTCCTCTCAACGAGAACCGTTGGCACTACACTTTCCCCCATCGTTTCTTCCCCGACTACTTCCAGTCCTACGGACTTGGATTCTATGAATTCTTCCTTCTTTCGGAAGAGATCGGTTCCGAGCCGCTTCCCGTGCTTAATGTCGGTCTTGCCTGCCAGTATCAGAACGACGACATGCACGCTCACATAGCAGTTGACTCGCTTCAGCCCTACATCCAGGATGCATTGGATCTTATCGAGTTTGCCAACGGCGACACTTCGACCAAGTGGGGTGCGCTTCGTGCCGAGATGGGTCATCCCGCTCCCTTCAACCTCAAGTTTATCGGTGTAGGTAACGAGCAGTGGGGTCCCGAGTATGTAGAGCGTCTTGAGCCCTTCATCAAGGCTATCCGCGCAAAGTATCCCGACATAAAGATTATCGGTTCATCGGGTCCCAACTCCGAAGGTAAGGAGTTTGACTACCTGTGGCCTGAAATGACTCGCCTTAAGGCTGACCTCGTTGACGAGCACTTCTATCGTCCCGAATCTTGGTTCTTGAGCCAGGGCGCACGTTACGACAACTACGACCGCAAGGGTCCGAAAGTATTTGCCGGAGAATATGCATGTCACGGACGCGGCAAGAAGTACAACCACTACAACGCCGCTCTTCTTGAGGCTGCATTCATGACCGGTCTTGAGCGTAACGCCGATGTTGTTCACATGGCAACCTATGCACCTCTTTTCGCTCACGTTGAAGGATGGCAGTGGCGTCCCGACATGATCTGGTATGACAACAACAACTCGGTTCGCACAGCAAGCTACTACGTTCAGCAGCTGTTCAGCGAAAACAAGGGTACCAACGTAGTTCCTCTCACCATGGACAAGAAGAACGTTACCGGTGCCGAGGGTCAGAACGGCCTGTTTGCAAGCGCTGTCTACGACAAGGATCGCAACGAATATATAGTAAAGGTGGCCAACACTTCGTCGGAGCCTCAGGAACTCAACATCAAGCTTGCCGGCCTTAAGAAGAAGGATGTGATCACAGGTGTGACTGCACAGACACTCTCGACCAAGGATCTTGACTCGGAGAACACCCTTGAGGAGCCCAACAAGATCGTTCCCTCGATGAAGAAGTTTGCAATGGAGGAGAAGGCCGACTGGACTACAGTTATCGAGCCCAACACATTCTCGGTTTATCACTTCAAGAAACAGTAACCGGCGAATGAATAAACTCACTACATTATTGACAGGAGTGCTGCTGACGGCCGCTGCAGGCGCGTCGGCGGCCGCTCCCGCCGATACGACATTCGTAGCGAAGGGAAATCCATTTGTCAACTATAAATATCTCGGCGACCCCGCCGCTCTCGTGCATGACGGCAAGGTCTATATATATGCCGGACATGACGAGTGTCCCGCTCCCCACTATTACTATGACATGAAGGAGTGGTGTGTGCTGTCATCTCCCGATCTCGTGACATGGACCGAACATCCCGCACCTCTTCGTGCCAAGGACTTCAAGTGGGCCAAGGGTGACGCATGGGCAAGTCAGGTCATAGAGCGTGACGGCAAGTTTTACTGGTATGTGACAGTGGAACATGCCACCATCCCCGGCAAGTCGATCGGAGTCGCTGTCGCCGACAGCCCTCTCGGACCGTTTGTCGACGCCCGAGGCTCGGCTCTCGTGACCAACGACATGACCACCGAGTACACCTCCATAGGATGGGACGACATAGACCCCACCGTGTTTATCGACGATGACGGTCAGGCCTACATCTTCTGGGGTAACACACAGTGCTACTATGCAAAGCTCAAGCCTAACATGATCGAGCTTGACGGCCCTATAATTCCAATAAACCTTCTCCGATACACCGAGGCTCCGTGGATTCACAAGCGCGGCGACTGGTACTACCTGTCGTATGCGTCGGAATTCCCCGAAAAGATATGCTACGCCATGAGCCGCAGCATTAACGGCCCGTGGGAGCCCAAGGGCATTTTGAATGAAATAGCAGGCAATTCCAATACCAACCATCAAGCCATAATAGAGTTCAACGGCGACTGGTACTTCATTTACCATAACGGCGCCATCAACAATGACGGATGTAGCTATCGCCGCTCATTGTGCATCGACCGACTCTACTACAATCTCGACGGTACAATCAAGCGAATCGCTATGACTACCGAAGGCATCTGGCCTGAAAAATAATATAACGAACTATACTAAAAAACCTAAACTAATGAACTATTTGATTAAAACCGGTGCATTGGCGCTTATCCTCGGATGTGCTTCAGCCGCCAACGCTGCCGACAAGAGCGTAACCGTGACGCTGAATCCTCAGGAATCGGCTCCAGTGATTAATAAAGAGATATACGGCCAGTTTGCCGAACACCTTGGAACATGTATCTACGGTGGTATATGGGTAGGCGAGGATTCTCCCATTCCCAACACCAACGGCTATCGTAACGATGTGCTTCAGGCAATGCGCGACATCAAGGTGCCCGTGCTTCGCTGGCCCGGCGGCTGCTTTGCCGATGAATACCACTGGGTTGACGGTATCGGCCCGAAGGAGAACCGTCCCCGCATGGTCAACAACAACTGGGGTGGAACTGTTGAGGACAACAGCTTCGGAACTCATGAATTCTTCAACCTTTGCGAACTTATCGGTGCCGAGCCTTATCTTAGCGGCAACGTGGGTAGCGGCTCGGTAGAGGAGCTTGCAAAGTGGGTTGAGTATATAACCGCCGAGGAGGGTCCCATGGCCAAGATTCGTAAGGAGAACGGTCGTGAGAAGCCCTGGCATCTTAAATATCTCGGTGTTGGTAATGAAAGCTGGGGTTGCGGTGGTAACTTCACTCCCGAATTCTATGCCGACGCATATCGCCGTTATCAGACCTACTGCCGCAACTTCAACGGCAACCGCCTGTTTAAAATCGCTTCAGGTGCAAGTGACTACGACTACAACTGGACCGAAGTGCTTATGGACAAGGCCGGCAATCTCATGGACGGTATCTCGCTCCACTACTACACAACTCCCGGTTGGGTAGGCAGCAAGGGCTCGGCAACCAAATTCACCGACGATGACTACTATTGGACTCTCGGCAAGTGCCTTGAGGTTGGTGATGTAACCCGCAAGCACATGGACATCATGGACAAGTTTGACCCCAACAAGCGTGTAGCTCTTCTTGTTGACGAGTGGGGTACATGGTGGGACGAGGAGCCCGGAACCGTACCCGGTCACCTCTATCAGCAAAACACCATGCGTGACGCAATGGTGGCAGCTCTGTCATTGAACGTGTTCCATGACCTTACCGATCGTGTGAAGATGACCAACATCGCACAGATTGCCAACGTGCTCCAGTCGATGGTACTCACCAAGGACAATCAGATGGTGCTTACTCCCACCTACTATGTGTTCAAGATGTATGTTCCTCACCAGGATGCAAAGCTTATCCCCCTTTCGGTAAATACTACCTATCGTAAGGTGCGTGACAACCGTCTTGTGCCCGTAATCAGCGCAACTGCATCGGAGAAGGACGGCAAGGTGGCTATATCACTTGTTAACACCGACCTCAACGAACCTTGCGAAATCGACATACCTCTCGGCAACATCAAGGCTAAGAATGTAAAGGGTGAAATCCTTACCTCGGCCAACATCGCCGACTATAACGATTTCGGTCAGCCCGAGAAGGTGACTCTCAAGGCTTTCAACGGTGCAAAAATCAACAAGGGTTCGCTCAAGCTGACTTTGCCCGCCAAGTCAATCGTGACACTTCAGCTCGATTAATGCAATAAGTACTTTTTCATTATACGTAATACGCCCCGGGAAGTCCTGTCTTCTCGGGGCGTATTTTTGCTACTTGTGTGTTCCATAGAATTAGCAATTATCAAATATGTGGGTCTCTCCTTGAATGGATTTGTAGGTTTAACAACTATGATTGGTAAATGGTCGCTCAGTCAGGGTTTATTTCACATAAATTGGCTCAAATAGCGGGTTTTAACTATGTATTAACTGAAAAAGCGAGGCATGACCGCTTTGTGGGTCGTGCCTCGCTCTGATTAATTATGTCGCGCTTTCGCTTTATTCGCCGAGTTTTGCCTGAATGGCCTTGGTGGCCTCTTCGTAACCGGGCTTCTCAAGTAGAGCAAACATGTTGCGCTTATAGTCCTCTACACCGGGCTGGTTAAACGGATTCACGCCGAGAATGTATCCCGATATTCCGCAAGCCTTCTCAAAGAAGTAGATGAGCTGTCCGAGATACTTTTCGCTGAGTTCGGGGATGGTGATGCGGATGTTGGGAACACCGCCGTCGACATGAGCTATGCGTGTGCCGAGCTCGGCCATCTTGTTTACTTCGTCGACGCGCTTTCCTGCGATGTAATTCAATCCGTCAAGGTTTGCTTCGTCTGAAGGGATGACTTTGGTGTGCTTTACTGAGTCAACCGACAGCACTGTTTCAAATATTGTGCGTTCGCCGTCCTGTATCCACTGGCCCATTGAGTGAAGGTCGGTGGAGAAGTCGACTGCTGCCGGATATATGCCCTTGTGGTCCTTGCCCTCGCTTTCGCCGTAAAGCTGTTTCCACCATTCTCCGAAGTAGTGGAGCTTGGGATTGTAGTTTACGAGGATCTCAATCTTCTTTCCGGCCTGATAAAGGGCGTTACGTGCGGCTGCATATAGCTCGCTGATGTTGTCGTCGCTTGCCTTCTCGGTGTCGTGCTGCAATTCAAGAGCGCCTTCTACGAGCTTCTTGATGTCAAATCCGGCAACTGCGATGGGAAGCAGTCCCACGGGGGTAAGTACTGAGAATCGTCCTCCTACGTTGTCGTCGATTACGAATGTCTTGTAGCCCTCTTCAGTGGCAAGCTGGCGCAATGCTCCACGCTTGGCGTCGGTTATGGCAACGATGAGCTTTGAAGCCTTCTCCTTGCCCACCTGTGCCTCGAGCTGCTCCTTAAGCAGACGGAATGCGATTGCCGGCTCGATAGTGGTTCCCGACTTCGAGATTACGATGATTCCGAATCTCTTGTCCTTCAGGAATTCCTGGAGCTCATAGAGGTAATCCTCTCCTATGTTCTGTCCGGCGAAGAGCACCTTGGGGTTGTTGGGCAATGCCGGAGTATATGCGTCAAATGAGTTGCTGAGGGCTTCTATTACGGCCTTGGCTCCGAGGTAGGAACCGCCGATGCCTATTGACACCACATAATCGCATGAATTACGCAGCTCATCGGCCACGGCCTGTATTTCATCGAGATGATGAGCCGGGGTGCGAGAGGGGAGGTCGAGCCAGCCGAGGAAGTCGTTTCCTTCGCCTGTGCCCTTGTTGAGCTTTTCAAGTCCTGCGGCGGCAGCACCTTTCTGAATGGTGCGCACCGACTCCTCGTTGACTGTATTGAGGATGTGCTTGATGTTTACTTGAATTTTTTTCATAACTGTTGGTGTTAAATATGTCATTTAAGGGTTATATCAATTCGGTACTGAGTTTTTCAAAAGCCAGTGACACGGGACAACGCTCGTATAGTATACGATAAACACAATCGAGCAGCGGCATGTTCACCTCGTATTTACGATTTATTTCATGAATACACTTTGTGCCGTAATATCCTTCGGCCACCATCTCCATTTCCATCATGGCTGCTTTTACGGTGTAGCCTCGTCCTATCATGGCTCCGAAATTGTGGTTGCGTGAGAACCTTGAATAGGATGTCACGAGCAGATCGCCGAGATATACCGAGTCGCATATCTGACGCTTGCCGGGCGATATGGCTTCGATGAACCGCGCCATCTCGCGTATGGCGTTGGATATCACCATCGCCTGATAATTGTCGCCGGCTTTCATCCCGTGTACCATTCCCGAGGCTATTGCGTAGATGTTTTTAAGTACGCCTGCATATTCAATTCCGTGTACATCGGTCGATACGAAGGTCTTCATCGCCTTTCCGTCGAGCATGGATGTGAATTTACGTGCAAGCTCGATGTCGTTGCAGGCAACGGTGAGATAGCTCAATCGGCCGAGTGCCACCTCTTCAGCATGGCAGGGTCCCGACACGACTACTATGCGTGACGGGTCGACGCCGTAGTACTCCACCATGTAGTCGCTTATCACCTCATTCTCGTCGGGGACGATGCCTTTGGTGGCCACTACGATGTTTTTGTCCGATATGTCGGCTGTCAGCTTTGCCAGGTGGCTTTTGAAGTAGGGCGACGGCATTGCCATCAGGAGAGTGTCGGCTTCGGTGCATGCCGCGTTTATGTCGCTGCGGAAATCGATGCGTCCTATGGGGAACTCCACATCCGACAGATAGGCGGGATTGTGTCCGAGCCTCTTGAAGTCGTTGATGCGGTCGTCACGGCGCATATACCATATTATCGAGTCGCAATTCTGTAGCAGCAGTTTTGACAGGGCGGTGGCCCAGGAGCCTCCACCCATCACCGCTATCTTGCCGGGGAACGGGAATGTTGATTCTACTGTTCGACTGCTGCAATCCATGACTTGATGTCGTCCTGTGTCGGATTTTTAAGTTCGAGTTTAAATTTCTTGTTAATGCCGCATAGATCCTGGAATATCTTGCCGGGATTGGCTCCTGCGAGCTGGCTCACGGTCATTATGCCGGCTTTCTGAAGCGGTGCAACCCATTCGGCGGGTACTCCTATTGCGGTGTAGGCCTCTTCCTTGTCGCGGGGCTGGACTTTTTCGGGACGCATCTGCGGGAAGAGCAGCACCTCCTGAATGGTGGTCTGGCCGGTCATCAGCATCACGAGTCGGTCCATGCCGATTCCCATGCCTGAAGTGGGAGGCATTCCGTACTCAAGAGCGCGGATGAAGTCCTTGTCGATTATCATTGCTTCGTCGTCGCCCTTTTCGGCAAGACGCATCTGCTCTACAAAGCGCTCATACTGGTCGATGGGGTCGTTAAGCTCGGAATATGCGTTGGCAAGTTCCTTTCCGTTGACCATAAGCTCGAAGCGCTCGGTGAGCTCGGGATTGTTGCGGTGACGCTTGGTGAGGGGCGACATTTCGATGGGATAGTCGATAATGAACGTGGGCTGAATGTAGTTGCCTTCGCATTTTTCGCCGAATATCTCGTCGATGAGCTTGCCCTTGCCCATGGTTTCGTCGGCTTCGATGTCGAGCTTGCGGCACACTTCGCGCAATTGCTCTTCGTCCATGCCGGCGATGTCGATGCCGGTGTGCTCCTTTATCGCGTCAATCATCGTTATGCGCTTGAAGGGAGCCTTGAAGCTGATAGTGTTGTCGCCAACCTTGACTTCGGTCGTGCCGTTGACATCGAGGCATATCTTTTCAAGCATCTTTTCGGTGAAGTCCATCATCCAGTTGTAGTCCTTGTAGGCAACGTAGATTTCCATACAGGTGAACTCGGGGTTGTGGGTGCGGTCCATACCCTCGTTACGGAAGTTCTTTGAGAACTCGTAGACACCTTCAAAGCCACCTACGATGAGGCGCTTCAGGTAAAGCTCGTCGGCAATGCGGAGATAGAGGGGAATGTCGAGCGCATTGTGGTGGGTGATGAAGGGGCGTGCGGCTGCACCGCCGGGTATCGACTGCAGGATGGGTGTTTCCACCTCCATGTAACCGTGGTCGTTGAAGTAGTTGCGCATCGAGTTGAACACTTTGGTGCGCTTGATGAATATGTCCTTTACTTGATCGTTGACAACGAGGTCGACATAGCGGCGGCGATAACGCAGCTCGGGATCGTCGAATGCATCGTAGGTAACGCCGTCCTTGACCTTGACGATGGGGAGCGGACGCAGTGATTTGCTAAGCACCGTGAGCTCGCGGGCGTGAACCGAAATTTCGCCGGTCTGAGTGCGGAACACGTAGCCTTTCACTCCCACAAAGTCGCCTATGTCGAGGAGTTTCTTGAACACTACATTGTATAGCTCCTTGTCTTCGCCGGGACAGAGGTCGTCGCGGCTTATGTAGACCTGAATGCGGCCTTTCGAGTCCTGAAGTTCCATGAATGAGGCTTTGCCCATTATGCGGCGGCTCATTATGCGGCCGGCTATGCACACCTCGCGTTGAGGCGCATCGTCGCTGAATGTCTCTTTAATCTCGGTGGTATAGGCGTCGGTGGGGTACAGGGCTGCGGGGTAGGGGTCTATGCCCATACGACGCATTTCGTCAAGACTTCCTCGGCGCACTATCTCTTGTTCGCTCAATTCAAGTATATTCATAATTGTATACAATTTATCAAATTGATGCAAAATTACATAATAATTGCCTAATAATCCTCACTCTTAACGCCTTTTTTGGCTTGTCGGCCGTTTGATATACCTCATTTTTGTTATTATTGCCTTTTTTGCCGTAAAATTTGGGTAAATTAATAATTTAGGTTAATTTTGCACAATTAATGAGCCTACTTTTTCGGCTCTCATTTGTTATATACTGAAAAATATTAATACACAATGGCTGATAAAGACCCGAAACAGAATGAACCTATTGAGCTTGATGTGCTCAACAAGGAGAATGAAGAGTTAAAGAACAATGTGACCAAAGGTCAGAAGTATGTAATGTGGGGCATGATTGCCATTTCGGTAATCGCCATCATCGTTATCATCTACATTTTTGCAGTGCGTAACCCCGGTATAAAGGCCGCTAACGAGGCTGTATCGCAGGCCGACATCACCCTCTCGCAGGGCAATGACTCGGTAGCACTTGCACAATATCAGCAGGTTGCCAACGAATATGGATATGAGGCCGGCAACCGTGCCACTCTTGTTGCCGCAACAATGCTTTACCGTGACGGAAAGTATGAGGAGGCAATCAGCAACCTGAAGAACTTCGATCCCAAGGAAGCTCTTGTGGGCGCTGCTGCAATGTCGCTCGAAGGTGACTGCTATGTCAATCTCCAGAAGTATTCCGATGCTCTTGCTTCCTACGACAAGGCCATCAAGATAAGCGACAACAACGCTCTCTATACTCCGCTCTTCATGCTTAAGAAGGCCACCGTGCTTCGTGAGCAGAAGGATTATGCCGCCGAGCTTAAGGTGCTCAAGGCTATCAAGGCTGACTATCCCGAATATTCGCGCGCTTACAATCTTGACATTGACAAGTACATCGCACGCGCCGAATATCAGGCCTCGGAAAAATAAGAGTGACTTAATACTTGAAACTTAACGGATGGTGCCGTCCCTGAAAATGGGGCGGCACCATTTGTTTAATATTCCTAATTGTTGGCGGTTGCTGTGTGTCGATAGGCGTTATGTTGCGGATTTTCATTAACTTTGTAAGAAATCATTAACCCAACAACATTTCTATTGCAATGAATTACCGACACTTTCTGGCCGCCGGCGTCATGTTGCTTGCAGCAATGTCGCCATTGAGCGCACAGCAGCGGCTTTACCCCAATGAGTTTTCGTTGAGCGATGTGCAATTGCTCGACGGCCCTTTCAAGCATGCCTGCGACCTGAATGTGGATGTGCTGCTACAATACGATGTCGACCGGTTGCTCGCTCCTTTTCTGAAAGAGGCCGGTCTGCAGCCCAAGGGCGAGCTTTTCTCCAACTGGGAAGGACTTGACGGACATGTGGGCGGACACTATCTTTCGGCTCTCGCCATTCACTATGCCGCAACAGGCAACAAGGAGCTTAAATCGCGAATGGATTACATGATATCGGAGCTGAAAAGATGTCAGGACGCCAACGGCGACGGTTATATAGGCGGTGTGCCCAACGGTGCCAAGCTGTGGAAGGAGATACATGACGGCAATGTGGGCATTGTGTGGAAATACTGGGTGCCCTGGTATAATGTTCACAAGACCTACGCCGGACTGCGTGACGCATGGGTGTACACGGGCGACAAGCAGGCGCGTGACATGTTCCTGAAGTTGTGTGACTGGGGCATCGATGTCATAGCACCTCTTGACGACAAGCAGATGGAAGCTATGCTCGACAACGAGTTTGGAGGCATGGACGAAGTTTATGCCGACGCTTATGCCATGACCGGAGATAAGCGTTACCTTGATGCCGCCAAGCGTTTCGCTCACCATTGGCTGCTTGACAGCATGGCGGCCGGTGTCGACAACCTCGATAACAAGCATGCCAACACTCAGGTGCCTAAGGTTGTAGGCTATCAGCGAATAGCCGAACTTGACGGCGACAAGACATTTGACTCGGCTGCCCGATTCTTCTGGAACACCGTTGTACACGACCGCTCACTGTCGATAGGCGGAAACAGCCGTCGCGAGCATTTTGCTTCGGCTGCCGACTGCAAGAGCTACGCCGATGACCGTGAAGGCCCCGAGTCATGTAACACCAACAATATGCTGAAGCTGACCGAGGGCCTGTTCCGAATGTCGCCTACCGCCGAGTATGCCGATTTCTATGAGCGCGCTCTGTTCAATCACATCCTGTCGACCCAACACCCCGAACACGGAGGTTACGTTTACTTCACCTCGGCTCGTCCGGGTCACTATCGCGTCTATTCACAGCCCAACAGCGCAATGTGGTGCTGCGTCGGAACCGGAATGGAGAATCACGGAAAATACGGACAATTCATATACACTCATTCGGGCGATTCGCTTCAGGTGAACCTCTTCATCGCATCGCGTCTTAACTGGCGTGACAAGGGCGTGACACTAACCCAGTCGACATCGTTCCCCGACTCCGAGTCATCGCGCCTCGTCGTGAATACCCGTGGCAAGAAGAAGTTCAAGCTTCAGCTGCGTCATCCGGGATGGTGCGAGGGGATGACTGTCAAGGTCAATGGAAAGGAGATTGCTGCCTCTCCGGCGCAGTCCTATGTGACGATCGACCGTACATGGCGTGACGGTGATGTAGTGGAACTGTCGTTGCCCATGGCCGTAACGGTTGAGGAGATACCCAATGTGCCCGATTACATATCGATCGTGCGCGGTCCCATTGTGATGGGTGCGCGTTACAGTACCGAAAATCTCGACGGTCTTGTAGGTGACGACGGTCGTTGGGCGCACATCGCATCGGGTCCGCTTGTTTCTGTGTTTGATACTCCGTTACTTATAGGAACGCGTGACGAGATTCTTAAGAAGCTCAATAACATGAAGCCTGTTGAGGGCAAGCCGATGACATATACCGTCCCCGGACTGTTTGATGCAAAATATGCGTCACTTGAACTTGAACCCTTTGCCCGCATCCACGATTGCCGTTACATGATGTACTGGCTTTCGATGACTCCCGAGCAATATGCCTCCTACCTGCGCGAAGAGCAGCTTAAGGAGGAGATGCGCCTTGCTCTCGACCGCCGCACTGTCGACGCTGTCAACACCGGTGAGCAGCAGCCTGAGGTGGATCACGGCATGAAGTTTGACCGCTCCAATAAGGGCAACTTCCAGGGCGAGCCTTGGCGTGACGCTTCCAACGGAGGCTACTTCAGCTACATGTTGAGCACCGACAACATCGACTCGCTTGCCCTGATGGTGCGTTACTGGGGTAATGAGAACGGAAAGCGTACATTTGACATACTCGTTGATGACACTCTGCTTGCATCGGAAAATGTGTCGGGCAAGTGGAAGCGTGACGAATTTGTGAATGTGGAGTATCCTATTCCCGCCGATCTGCTCGCCGGCAAATCGCACGTGACGGTGACATTCCGCAGCCATCCCGGACATAGTGCGGGAGGCATATATCACGTAAGGCTTATTAAGGGCGAGGAGAAGTAATCGACCTCTTTGGCTCGCGCTTATACAATAAAAGGGCGGTTTTGCGGTTATTATAGTACAATGTCACATTACATGGTACGATACACGCTGACCGCCCTCGCCATATTGTTTCTTCACTCGACGCTCGTCGCCGAAACTCCGAAGGACGAATTCAATCCTGTGCAGACGGGGGTGACTTCGCTTAACATAGCTCCCGATGCACGCGGTGCATCGATGGGCGATATCGGTGCGGCCACCGATCCCGACGCCAATTCCCAGTTCTGGAATCCGGCAAAGTATGCATTTGCCTATAGCGGTGGGGCGGTGTCGCTCAGCTACACTCCGTGGCTGCGCAAGATTGTCGACGACATATTTCTCGCCAACCTTTCGGGATACTGGAAGATAGGCGACGGTGACAACCAGGCGGTGAGCGCTTCGCTACGTTACTTTTCGCTTGGCGAGATAACCACTGGCAGCGACATCTCGGCGGGTCAGACTCTTAATCCCTATGAAATGTCGTTTGATGTGGGATATTCCCGTAAATTGTCCGATAAATATTCGATGGGAGTCGTGTTGCGTTACATCTATTCCGACCTTGGTTTCTCGACCTCATACTCGGGCGACCAGTCGACCGGAGCTTCGGCTTTTTCGGCTGATGTAGCCGGATTCTTCACCTACTATCCCATGATAGGGCGTAATGAGTGTCAATGGTCGTGGGGCTGGAACGTGTCCAATGTAGGAAGCAAGGTGAGCTACAATAACGGGGAGAGCCCCGTATTTCTGCCCGCCAACCTGCGACTTGGTACTACATTCACATTCCCTCTTGCCGATTACCACAATCTTGCCCTTTCGCTCGACCTGAATAAGCTGCTTGTCCCCACCAAGCCCCGTCGGGGCGACTATGACGACACTCCTGAAGGCGAACAGCGTTATCTTGACGCTCTTGTGGAGTGGGAGGACATGTCGCCTATAACCGGGATTTTCAAGTCGTTCGGCGATGCCCCCGGAGGATTTAAGGAGGAGCTGCGTGAGATTACATGGGCGATAGGTGCTGAATACAGCTATAATCAGCAGTTTTTCCTCAGGGCCGGATACTATTATGAGAATGAGTTCAAGGGAGGTCGCAAATACTTCGGTATGGGTGCCGGATTCGCTCTCAATGTGCTTCGGCTCGACGCTTCCTATATGATAGCTACCGCGCAGACATCGCCGCTTGACCAGACACTTCGTTTCACGCTTACATTTGACATGGACGGACTCAAGGAGATGTTCGGACGCAAATAAATAAAGTTTTTATAATCATGAATATACCTAATTTTCGCATAGGCAACGGATTTGATGTCCACCGCCTCGTCGAGGGCCGTGACCTGTGGCTCTGCGGCGTAAAGATACCTCATACTCTCGGATTGCTCGGACACAGCGATGCCGATGTCGCTCTTCATGCTTTGTGTGACGCACTGCTCGGCGCTGCAGCATTGCGTGACATAGGCTATCACTTCCCCGATACCGATCCTGCTTATAAGGGTGCCGATTCAAGGGTGCTGTTGCGCCGTGTGCGTGAATTGTTGGCCGCAAGAGGCTATGCAATAGGCAATGTCGACATCACGATAATGGCACAGGCTCCCAAATTGTTGCCCCACATTCCGGCGATGATCGAGTGCGTCGCCTCCGACCTTGGTCTTGAGCTTGATTGCGTTTCGGTTAAGGCTACAACCACTGAGCGCCTTGGCTTCACAGGCCGTGAAGAGGGCATAGCCGCACAGGCTGTAGCCCTGATATTCCGCGTATAAGTCGGCGACATTTGTTCCGTTTTGCCCTATTGTTGGCGCATAAGGCGTTTCTGCCGTTAAACGGCAGTCGGTTTTGTCGCGAGCATAATCAGTTACGGCTGTATAATTGTTATCTTTGTGCAATAAATTTTAACGGGATTAAGATATGCGCATATTGTCGACTGTTTTGTCTTTGTTGGTTGGCATCCTTGCCGTTGCAGGTCAGGAGGTTGACCTGATTAAATATGCCGACTTTGAAAACTGGGTTACCCGCAATATCACCGAGTCGAAGCTGCTTGGCGGAAACACAAAGAAGGTCTACGAGATAGCTCCCGAAATGGTTATCGACGGCAACAAGGTCTATTCCAATATGGGCGGTTCGCCATGGGCCACATCCAATGTGATGGCCAACGTTATGGGCATTGTCAAGGCGAGCAATGCTGTGTTTCCCGATGCCAATCCCGCCGGAGGCCGTTGCTGCAAGCTCACTACTGTAATAGAGAAAGTCAAGGTGCTCGGCATTGTAAACCTGCAGGTTCTTGTGTCGGGGTCGATATATCTCGGCTACAACATAGAGCCTATAAAAAATGCGTCAAATCCCTATTCAAAAATGGAGATGGGCATTCCGTTTACCCGCCGCCCTTCGGCTTTGCGCATTGACTATAAGGTGCATATCCCTGAAGGGGTAAGCCGTGTACGCGCCACCGGCTCGTCGCGAAAGGATATTCCCGGCAAGGATAATGCCGAGGTCTACATCCTGCTTCAGCGACGCTGGGAGGATGCCGACGGCAACATATACGCCGCGCGGGTGGGAACCGGCCGCGAGCGTTACGCTACATCAACCGATTGGATTCGCAATCATGACATTAAGGTGCTTTACGGTGACATATCTTCACATCCCGACTATAAGGATTACATGGGGCTTATCCCCGATGAACGCTCCTATTACGCACGCAACTCCAAGGGCAAGATGGTGCCGGTGAAAGAGGTGAAATGGGATGCTCCCGATGCGGTGCCGACCCACATGCTCGTCATGGCTTCATCGGGTTGCGGTGTGGCTTTTGAGGGTACCCCCGGCATGACATTGTGGGTCGACAATGTGCGGCTCGTCTATTGACGAACTGCGGCCCCGGCGTTAACAAATATTAGGAAACGGGGTCTAATACACCTTAAATCATGGAATATGGCCATTTTATTGGCCTCAGTTTATGGAAGTCACAGAAAAAAACGTTATATTTGCACGCTGAAAAAATTGCGAAAAAATTTTTATTAATAACTTTAAATATCACTTAACTTACACATGCAAAGCAAAGGTACGACCGGAAGTGCTATATCCGGTGTGATAGCGATCTTCTTGGTGCTCGTGTGTCTGTTTTATCTCTCATTCTCTTGGGTGACCAAGCGTTACGAGGATAAGGCTACCGAGTATGCTATGGTGATGTCGGGCGGTGACGCTGCTTCCGACTCTTACAAGAAGGCTTACAAAAACTACATCGACTCTATCGGTAAGGAGAAGGTTTATCCCGTTCTCGGTTATACGTTCAATCAAGTTCAGAAGATGGGCGTAGGCCTCGGCCTCGACCTGAAAGGAGGTATGAACGTTATCCTTCAGGTTTCGGTTCCCGACATTCTCCGCTCTATGGCTAACGCCGAAGGCAACAAGACCTTCAACGCCGTGATTTCAGCTACCGATTCAGTAGTCAAGAAGACTAAGACGAGCGACTACGTTGCTGCCTTCTTCAAGGAATATCAGCGCATTGATCCCTCGGCCGACATGGCTGTCGTGTTCAAGAACGTGGCTAAGCGTGGCGAAAACGCTGCGCAGGTTGAGGCAACAGTAAAGCAGGAGGTTAAGGACCGTGTGGCAAGTTCGACCAACGTGCTCCGCAACCGTATCGACCAGTTTGGTGTTGTATCGCCCAACATTCAGGAACTTGAGAAGGACGGTCAGATTCTTCTTGAACTCCCCGGTGTTAAGGAGCACGACCGTGTGCGTGAGCTTCTTAAGGCATCGGCCAACCTCGAATTCTACGAAGTTTACACCATCGACGAGATTCAGTCGCAGCTCATGGCACTTGAGAATGCACTCCGCAGCGACAGCACCGCCAATGTAAACAGCATCTTCGCTTACTTTGACGGTCAGGGCTATCCCGGCACTCCCATCGTAGGTATGGCAACTCAGGCTCATCGCGAGGTAATCGACTCAATCCTCGAGAGCCCTGTTGCAGCTCGCATCCTTCCTTCCAACCTTAAACTCCGCTGGGAGGTTAAGCCTCAGGAAGTTCAGTACACCGACACTGCCACCAACACTACCCGCAAGGCTGAAATCTATCAGCTCATCGCTCTTAAGTCAAACAACGGCAAGCCCGCTCTTGCAGGTGATGTCGTAGTATCGGCAACCAGCGACTTCGACAACATGTCGGGTAACTACGTTTCGATGAACATGAACAGCGAAGGCGCAAAGGCTTGGGCCCGCGTTACTCAGAACAACCTCGGCAAGCCCGTTGCAATCGTGCTTGACGATCATGTATACTCTTATCCCCGAATCAACTCGGTAATCGAGGGCGGTCGCTCACAGATAACCGGTCAGTTCACTGTCGAGGATGCAAAGGACTTGGCCAACGTGCTTAAGTCAGGTAAGATGGCTGCCAAGGTAGACATCATCAGCGATACCGTAATCGGTCCTTCGCTCGGTAAGCAGGCAATCCATGACGGATTCCTTTCGTTTGTCATCGCACTCGTGCTTTTGATGGCGTTCATGATGTTCTTCTACGGATTCATTCCCGGACTCGTTGCCAACATGGGACTTGTGTGCAACCTCTTCTTTACATTCGGTATACTTGCTTCATTCCAGGCAGTGCTCACGCTCCCCGGTATCGCCGGTATCGTGCTTGCTCTCGGTATGGCCGTTGACGCCAACGTGCTTATCTTCGAGCGCGCCAAGGAGGAACTTCGCGCTGGCAAGAACATTCGCCAGGCAATCGCCGACGGTTACAGCAACGCTTTCTCGGCAATCTTCGACTCTAACTTGACTTCAGTAATCACCGCAGTGATTCTGCTCCTTTACGGAACAGGCCCCATCAAGGGTTTTGCTACTACCCTTATCATCGGTATCGTATGCTCGTTCTTCACTGCAGTGTTCCTCACCCGTCTTGTATTCATCGGATTTGGCAAGACCGCTCCCTTCCAGCGCTTGACATTCACCACCAAGCTCTCTCGCAATATGCTTACCAACACCAAGATCAACTTCCTTGGTCAGCGTAAGGTTTCATTTACCGTTTGCGGTATATTGGTGCTGATTGTTGTCGCATCGCTCTTCCTCCGCGGAATGAATCAGGGTATCGACTTCTCGGGTGGTCGCAACTATGTAGTTCAATTTGATCATCCCGTCAAGACTCATGAGATTCAGAGCAAGCTTGCTCCCTCATTCCCCAATGCATCACTTTCGGTAATCACTATCGACAATGACACCAAGGTGCGTATCTCGACCAACTATAAGATTAACGAGGAAACTGACGGCGTTGACCGTGAAATCACCGAAATCCTCTACAATGGTCTTAAGGATGAGATAGGCAACATGAGCCTTGAGGACTTCTCGACAACTAATGAGAATGTTGGTATCCAGAGCTCACAGAAGGTAGGTCCTACAATCGCAGCCGACATGAAGAACGATGCTTACATCGCCGTTGTTCTGTCGCTCATCGCGATGTTCCTCTACATCTTGCTCCGATTCCACAATGTAGCATTCTCGGTAGGTGCTCTCGCCGCAGTTGCATTCACCGCATTCACTATCATCGGATTCTACTCGCTTTTCTGGGGCATCCTTCCGTTCTCAATGGAGATTGACCAGACATTCATTGCGGCAATCCTTACCGTTATCGGTTACCAGATCAACGATACGGTGGTTGTGTTTGACCGTGTGCGTGAAAATACACAGCTCTATCCCAAGCAGGATTTCTTCAGTATGATCAACATGTCAATTAACTCGACATTGAGTCGTACAATCATGACATCATGCTCTACGCTTCTTGTGCTTCTGTGTATCTTTATCCTTGGTGGTGAATCTATCCGCAGCTTTACATTTGCAATGTTGTTCGGTGTAATCACCGGTACACTTGCCACTATCTACGTGGCTGCTCCGGTGGCTTATCTCACCGACCGTCGTCGCAATTCAGGCAAGAAAGCCGCATAATTCAACATTGATATAAATATCGAGAGGCCGTGTCAATTTTGACGCGGCCTCTTTTTTTATGTATAACAGGCTGTCCATTATGGCAATATGAGGGAATGTGACAATAAAATCGATGTAATGAAAAAATAACTACGAAATTTTCGTAGATTTGCGTTGTGTAAATTTAATATTGAATCATATTTATGACTCCACTCACTCATCAGGAAGAAGAAATCATGCGTTGCGTGTGGCAACTCGGTTCATGCAATGTAAAGCAGGCCATCGAATTGCTGTCGGTTCCGCGGCCTCCTTACACTACGGTGGCTTCGGTATTTAAGAATCTGGAGCGTAAGGGGTATGTAGCCTCTCGTCTTGAAGGGAACACCTACATATACCGCCCTGCCATTGACGAGCAGGATTACAAGCGCACGTTTCTCGGCAATGTCGTCGGCTCTTACTTCAAGAACTCCTACAAGGAGCTTGTCACCTTCTTTGCGCGTGACAATAAGATATCAAGTGACGAACTTCGTGAAATAATAGATCTTATAAACAAAGGCGAGGAGGATAAGTGATGAATGGAATCCTTTTATATCTGCTTGAGGTCAACGTAATCGTCACGGTAGTCTATCTGGCCTATCGTTTGGTGCTGAGCCGTGACACTCATTTTCAGTGGAGGCGTGCTTTTATGCTGACAGGCATTACGGTGGCCGTTGTGTTCCCGCTTATTGATTTCGGCACGACTGCCGAATCGGTGGGTAACCGTATCGCTTATGTCGGCCCTGCGTTACAGGTCGTTCACGGCGCAGTCAACAATGCTGTCGACAATGTCACAATTGATGTGCAGTCATTGCTCGTTGCGTTATATGCGTCGGTCGCTGCCGTGCTGTTGCTCTATCTTGTCGTGAGGGTGGGTAGTGTGTTTGCGCTTGTTCGTCGTTACGATGACATGACGGTTGCCGACCGGAGGCTCTTCGTGATGCCCGGCAATTCAGGCGCATTCTCATTCTTCGGATTTATTTTTGTGAGCGAAGGCTTTATTGACGATGACAATGTGATATCGCATGAAGCGGTGCATGTCGATCAGCTGCATTCGGTGGATGTGCTGATGTCGGAATTTCTGTCGATATTGTGCTGGTTCAATCCTGTCGCATGGTTGTTGAGAGGCGAAATGCGTGACAATCTTGAATATATTGCCGATTCGCGTGTGATGACGCGTGACAACCGTCGGCAATATCAGATGAGTCTTCTTGCGATGACCGATAATCAGGCTATAGCAAAATTCTATAATAACTTTAATGTATCATCCCTTAAAAAACGAATCAAAATGATGAATCAAAAGAAAAAATCATCAGTGGCGCTTGTGCGCTACATGATTGCAATTCCTGCTGTGTTGGCACTGGCGTTTATATGCTCCAACTGGGCTGATGCCGCTCCTGTTTCCGCTCCTGACACTACCGAAGCATCGGCCACTGAGGAGGAAGTACCCCAGTTTCCCGGTGGAATGGTGGAATTTCAGAAGTTTATGATGATGAATCTGCACTATCCTGCTGAAGCCTTTGAGGCTAATGAGCAGGGCACGGTAGTTGTGCAGATGTGCATAAATGCCGACGGCTCGGTATGTGATGCCAAGGTGGTTAAAAGCGTTTCGCCGTCGTTGGATGCCGCTGCGTTGGAATTGATTTCCAAGAGTCCTCGATGGGAGCCGCTTAAAAAGTCCAAATCGGTGTGTGTGAATGTGCCGGTAATATATAAACTTAGCGTGGATGAGCCTGCCGAAAAAGAGGAGAAGGATGACGGCGCAGTTCCCGCAACGGTGGCCGTAAGATTTAAATAAGCATCCCGTAGCTACTCTGTAGTCAATACAGTGCGCCGCATCGAGCATGGTGAGGCGTGCTGTTTTGCGGGTTTCAGCAGGGACTTTCTTTTGATGATACATAAATAAAAGAACTCGTCGGCAATGTCGGCGAGTTCTTTATGATTTTAATAGTTTTGAGTTTCTTATTTCCCCGGCTTCGGCGTTATTGAAGTTGGAGCGCCGATGTTGTTCAGTGACTTGACATCCTGCTTTACATCTTCAGGTGTTGCGTCGCTGTAGTATGAATCTTCGATTCCCGGAAGTTCGTCAATGGGGTGAGTCAACTTTTTAGCGTTGATAGGTTGATTGTCAAAAGGCATGGTGTTGATGATTTAGATTAGTAATAGAGTTATATAGGTTTAACAATTGTGTGCCGTAAACGGTTCATTGGTTTAATAGAAAAGCCACGGGTCATCAAAACTCGTGGCTTAAGTAGCAAAGTAGAGATTTGGTAGCCCATAGGAGAATCGAACTCCTCTTTCAAGAATGAAAATCTTGCGTCCTAACCGATAGACGAATGGGCCATGAGAGTTTTGTGCCTTCTAATGGCGCAATCCTCTATTAAGCGTTGGCGAGCTTGTTTACGTGAAGTGCAAGCTTGCTCTTAAGGTTGCCTGCCTTGTTCTTTGAGATTGTTCCCTTTGCGGCGAGGCGGTCGAGAAGTGAGCTTACCTTGATATAGGCTGCTGCAGCTTCTGCTTTGTCGGTCATTGCACGAAGACGGCGCACGGCGTTACGTGCGGTCTTGGCATAATAACGATTGCGGAGTCGGCGTGACTCAGTCTGACGGATTCTCTTAATAGATGACTTATGATTTGCCATTATAAAAAAACTCTTTTATACTTTGTTTTTAATTTAATTTGGTAGCCCATAGGAGAATCGAACTCCTCTTTCAAGAATGAAAATCTTGCGTCCTAACCGATAGACGAATGGGCCGACATGCGCTGTGCGCAAAAGCGAGTGCAAATATAGATACTTTTTTTTATTCTCGCAAATAAATCGCGATAAATAGCTCATTTAATGAAATTTTTCATGGCAATGACTATGTTTTTAGTAACTTTAGGGTCGTTTTATGACTGTAAATCCACTATGTTGACCCATCTGAATTGCATCGCTTTGCGCACTGTGAAGTACAGTGACCGCAATAATATACTCATTGCCTATTCGCGGGAAATGGGGCGTGTCGCGCTGTTGATGTCGGCGGGCGGCAGCCGCGAGGCCGTTCGACGCAGGGCTGTCACCATGCCTTTGACCCCCTTTGAGTGCATAGCCGATGTGAGGCCTGGGCGTGACATATATAATGTACGCGAACCCCGGGCGTTGTTGCCGCTGCACGGATTGCACTCCAATCCGGTAAAGGGCGCTGTTGCCATGTTCATGGCCGAGCTGCTCGGAGCGGTGCTCACCGAGAGCCAGGAGGATGCAGCCCTATATGCCTTCCTGGTCGATTCGGTGGGGCGGTTTGACTCTATGTCACGCGGTGTGGCCAATTTCCATCTTGCGTTTCTCTATCGTCTTGGTCGTTACATAGGCATTGAGCCCGATGTGTCGACCTACGCTCCCGGGCGTGTGTTTGACATGGTCGACGGTACATTCCGCTCCGCTCTGCCGCTTCATCGTCGCTTCCTTCCTCCCGAGGATGCCGCCACGGTAGCCCTGTTGTCACGCATGACATGGGATAATCTTGCTGCGTTCCGCTTCAGCCGCAATCAGCGTAACTCTATTCTCACGGCGATTCTGGAGTACTACACTTTACACTATGCGGCGTTGTCGGGGCTTAACTCGCTTGATGTTATGCGCAGGCTGTTTGATTAGCCTTGGCTATTGGCGGCCGCACTTGCATATTAATGTGGAAATGCTTAACTTTGTCGTGGTTCAACCGATGGCCTGGTAGTTCAACGGATAGAATAGAGGTTTCCTAAACCTTAGATAGCGGTTCGATTCCGCTCCGGGCTACAATATCAAACATGTATTAACCGAATATCCGATTCTTGCTTCCATGAACATCATTCGCAAATCTCTCATCACTGCAATTTTAGCCTCCGGGCTTGCGTTCAACGCCACCGCATCATCGGCAGCTCCCGATGAAAAGGACTATGTGGCCTATCTCTTCACCTACTTTACGGGCAATCACATAAAGCAGGAGGCCGTGTGCTATGGCATAAGCCTCGACGGCTATAACTACTATGCCCTCAACGACAACAAGCCTGTGCTCGACTCAAAGGTCATCAGCTCGACAGGCGGCGTGCGCGACCCCCACATTCTGCGCGGCGCCGACGGAAAAACATTCTATATGGTTCTTACCGACATGGTTTCGGGCAACGGCTGGGACTCCAACCGCGCCATGGTGCTGCTGAAGAGCAACGACCTCATCAATTGGAAGAGCTCGGTAGTGAATATGCAGAAGCGTTACGACAATCAGGAAAAGCTTAAGCGAGTGTGGGCGCCTCAGACTATTTATGACGACAAGGCCGGAAAGTATCTCGTTTACTGGTCAATGAAGTATGGCGACGGCCCCGATGTCATATACTACGCCTATGCCAACGATGATTTCACCGACTTCGAGGGCGAGCCGAAACCTTTCTTCCTCCCTGCCGACAAGAAGTCGTGTATCGACGGTGACATTGTCTACAAGGACGGTGTGTACCACCTTTTCTACAAGACCGAAGGTCACGGCAACGGCATCAAGGTAGCCACAACCGACAATCTCACTTCGGGAAAGTGGACCGAGCAGCCCGACTATAAGCAGCAGACAACCGATGCTGTCGAGGGTGCCGGAACATTCAAACTTATAGGCGAGGACAAATATATATTGATGTATGATGTCTACACCAACGGCCGTTATGACTTTACTGAAACAACCGACCTCACCAACTTCAAGAAGGTTGAGCGCCCCGTGACTATGGACTTCCACCCGCGTCACGGTACGGTGATTCCCATCACCAAGGCCGAGCTTGATGCCGTGACTGCACGTTGGGGAATGCCAGAAGCTCTTAAAAAGAAATGATGTGATGTGTCCGGAATGTCGGGTACTCATATAATAAATAACAGGCGGGAGCCGCAGCGAATATTGGAAATCGTTGCGGCTCTCGTGCCTTTTGTTAACAATCGGCATATTTTATCGGGCATTTTGTTAAGATAAATAATTTTATTTAGTACTTTTGCAAAATAATTTGCTGAATTAGCAGCAAAGGTTAAACAATATGTAAGGTATATAACGTTTATTTGTTGTCAAGAATAAAATAATATGTCAAAAGTAACCAAAGAAATGGCCCTCGAGTATCACCGCGAGGGCAAGCCGGGCAAAATCGAAGTAGTGCCCACGGTGCCTTATTCATCACAGCAGGATCTCGCATTGGCTTATTCGCCGGGCGTGGCTTATCCCTGCCTTGAAATTGAACAAAATCCCCAGGATGCCTATGAGTACACGAGCAAGGGCAATCTTGTGGCGGTGATTTCCAATGGAACAGCCGTACTCGGTCTTGGCGACATAGGCGCTCTTGCCGGAAAGCCCGTAATGGAAGGTAAGGCGTTGCTGTTTAAGATTTTTGCCGGACTTGACTGTTTTGACATTGAGGTAAATGAGAAGGATCCCGAAAAATTCATACAGATTGTCAAGGCCCTGTCGCCCACATTCGGCGGTATTAACCTTGAGGATATAAAGGCTCCCGAATGTTTTGAGATAGAGCGTCGCCTCCGTGAGGAGTGTGACATCCCCGTGATGCACGACGACCAGCACGGTACGGCAATCATTTCGGCTGCCGGATTGATCAATGCCCTTGAGATACAGAAAAAGAACATAAGCGACATCAAGCTTGTCGTAAACGGAGCCGGTGCCGCCGCAGTGAGCTGTACGCGCCTCTATATCGCGCTCGGCGTGCGTCCCGAAAATGTCGTGATGTGCGACTCCAAGGGAGTAATCAACCGCAAGCGCACCGGATTGAACGCCCAGAAGCTCGAATTTGCCACCGACCGTGACATCGACACTCTTGAGGATGCAATGAAGGGTGCCGATGTGTTCCTCGGCCTTTCGGTAAAGGATGTGGTGACACCCGAGATGCTCAAGTCGATGAACGACAGGCCCATTGTGTTTGCCCTCGCCAATCCCGATCCCGAGATTGCCTATGATGTGGCAATGGAGTCGCGTCCCGACCTGATATTCGCTACGGGCCGTTCCGACTATCCCAACCAGATAAACAATGTGCTCGGATTCCCCTACATATTCCGCGGCGCTCTCGATTCGGGTGCTACCGTAATCAACGAAACGATGAAGCTCGCTGCCGTAAAGGCCATTGCCGCTCTCGCCAAGGAGCCCGTGCCTTCGGTGGTAAATGCCGCATACGAGATGTCAAATCTGCGTTTCGGACGCGAATACATACTTCCCAAACCTCTTGACCCCCGACTCATCACAACGGTTGCTCCCGCAGTTGCACGCGGAGCCATGGAGTCGGGCGTGGCCCGTCGTCCCATCACCGACTGGGATGCCTATAACGACAAGCTCCGTCAGCTCATGGGCTACGACAACAAGCTCATGCGTCGTTTCACCGAGGAGGCTCAGCGCAATCCCAAGCGTGTCGTATTTGCCGAGGCCAATACCGACAACATGCTTCGCGCTGCCGTAAACGCTTACCAGGACGGTATCTGCATACCTATCCTGCTTGGTAACGAGGAGATGATTCAAAAGCGTGCCGCCCGACTCGGTGTCGACATCGCCGGACTTGAGATCGTGAATCTGCGTCACGACCGTGAAGCCGACCGCCGCGCCCGTTACGCTATGAATCTCGCCGAAAAGCGTCAGCGTGACGGAATGACCTATCCCGAGGCCCTTGAGATGATGTTTGACCGCAACTACTTCGGTATGATGATGGTTGAAACGGGCGAAGCCGATGCATTTATCGCAGGAACCTATTCGGGAAGTCACACTCCCGCCGAAATAGCGCGTGAGGTGGTAGGCATACGCCCAACTTACAACCATTTTGCCACAATGCACATCCTCAACACCAAGCGTGGTGTGTTCTTCCTTGCCGACACGATGATAAATCACGAGATGGACGAAGAAACGTTGCTCGACATCACCCGTCTTGCACGCAATTCGGTTGAGTACTTCGCTCACGAGCCTGTAATGGCCATGGTGTCCTACTCCAATTTCGGTTCCAACAAGGAGGCCGAGCCGCGACTTGTGCATAACGTTGTCGAAAAGATGCACAAACTCTATCCTGAGTTGCCCATCGACGGAGAAATGCAGGTGCACTATGCCATCAACAAGAAGGTGCGTGACAACAACTTCCCCTTCAGCCGCTTGAACGGAAAGGATGTCAACACGCTCATATTCCCCAATCTCAGCGCGGCCAACACCGCCTATAAGATGATGCTTGAGATGGGTCTTGCCGAGGCTATCGGCCCCATCCAGATGGGTCTTAACAAGCCTATCCACTTCATCAATGTCGATTCGCCGGTGCGTGACATCGTCAACCTCGCCACTGTGGCCGTACTTGATGCCGCTGTGCTTGAGAAGATAGGTAACGACCATGACAAATAATTATCGCTACAATTAAAAGGTATCAAAAATAAGTGGGTACAGACGATTTGTAAAAACATCTGTGCCCACTTTGTTTGTTATATTCAGAAAAACAATTGCAATATGCGACTTAACGGACGACGCGAAAGCAACAACGTTGACGACAGGCGCGGACAACGCAGGATCGGAGGTATTCCGATGAAAGCCGGTGGCATGAGCATCGGAGCCATTGTGATAGTAGGAATACTTACATGGATCATGGGCGGTAATCCGCTCGAAGTGCTCACCGGAAGTTCCGGCATGATGGGCGGCCAGGAGGCGACTGCATCCTACACGCCTTCGGCCCAAGAGGAGGAGATGGCTACATTCTCGCGGCAGATTCTTGCCGCTACCGAGGATGTGTGGACCGAGGAGTTCCGCAAGATGGGAAAGACCTATCGTCCGCCTACTCTTGTTCTCTTCACGGGAGCCGTGCAGAGCGGATGCGGTAATGCATCGGCATCTACGGGCCCGTTCTATTGCTCGGCCGACGAGAAACTTTACATCGACCTTTCGTTCTTTGAGCAGATGCGACAGTCAATGGGTGCGGGAGGCGACTTTGCCTATGCCTATGTGATTGCCCACGAAGTGGGACACCATGTGCAGCACCTGCTCGGAGTGCTCGACGATGCTCACTCCCAGATGTCGCAGATGAGCCAGTCCGACGCTAACAAAGTGAGCGTGCGCATTGAGCTGCAGGCCGATTTCCTTGCCGGAGTGTGGGGCTATCATGACAATCGCCTTTTCCAGTCGCTTGAAGAGGGTGACCTTGAGGAGGCTATAAACGCCGCCTCTAAGATCGGTGACGATTATCTTCAGAAACAGGCGCAGGGTTATGTAGTACCCGATGCCTTCAATCACGGTCGTTCCGATCAACGCATGCGATGGCTGAAACGCGGATTGACTACAGGCGACCTTCGTCAAGGCGATACATTCAGTATGTCTTATAATTCGCTTTAATTGGCGATAAATTTGGTCAAAAGTTCTTCTTTTAAATAAAAATAGCCATATTTTCTCGCTCGATTTAAACGTTTATGGCATATTTGTATCTAATCCAGTAAAAGATTATAAGTCATGAAAAGATTAATTCGCATTTTTGTCATTGCCTTGGTTAGTATCGCTATGATGGTGCCCCCGGTTGAAGCTCAATCGAGGACAACAGGCAATCGTAATGAAAGATCACACAGCACACAGAACTCGCGACCGAATAATTCCGGTCGTCCGAGTAACAGTTCCGGTCGTCCCGGTAACAACAATAACGGTCACCGCCCCGGCAACAACGGCGGTAGCAACGGACATCGTCCGGGTAACAACAACCCTGGCCGTCCGGGCAACAACAATAACGGTCACCGCCCCGGCAATAACGGCGGTAACAACGGACATCGCCCGGGTAACAACAACCCCGGTCGTCCAGGCAACAATAACAATGGTCACCGTCCCGGTAACAACGGTCACAACCCCGGCCGTCCCGGTCATGGAGGATATAACCCCGGCCGTCCCCATCGTCCCAGTGGCGATTATCGCCCCAATCGTCCTCACCGTCCTACGGTGATTGTACCGCCCCATCGCCCACATCGTCCGCCTATGCGCCCGTGGTCGCGACCCGTTCCTCCTCCGTCATGGCGTCCGCGTCCCGCTGCTCCCGTAATCGCCTCAATCCTCGGCATTACTTTTGGAACGGCAATCAATATGTCGCTCGACTATCTGATCAATCGCGGTTATACAATCGACGGTTATGGTAACGATGCCGTGTATCTCCGCGATGTGAATGAGATGTCATATTACTGGCCCGATGCCACTCTCTATTACGGAGCAGGAGGACTTGCCCGCTCGGAGTTCCTCTATTCGACAAGCTACCCCGATCCCATACGTTACAATTCATTGTACACAAGGTTTAACCGCACCTACGGCCCGCCTATCAACATTGTCAGGACTGGCGGAGTACTGTCGGCCACATGGTTTGCTCCCAATCGAGGTTACGTGACTATCGATTATCGTTCACAATATTCATTGGGAGGTGAACTGCGATACTTCACCACACTCACCTTCGGACTCTAACTTTTGTTAATTAAATATTGTCGATTTTTGCCTCGAAAAGCTTCAAAAAGGCTTTTCGAGGTCTTTTGTCATAAAATGTTGGCATTTAATTGCAGTTTAGCTGCAAAATATAGCGATTATATGTATTTTTGTTGGTAAATTTGCACACTTGGTATAAATCATTTTACTGTAGTGGATGATGAATAAGAGGAAAAATCGTTTACAGGCTATACTTGAGTTGCTTTCAAGTAACAGCATAGGCAGTCAGGATGAATTGCTGCAGATGCTGGCTCTTCGCGGCTTCATGGTCACGCAGGCCACGTTGTCACGCGATTTGAAGTCATTGCGCACAATAAAGGTCGCAACCGATCTTGGCGGTTATCGTTATGTGGTTCCGTCGGCATCGGGGCATGCCAATGTAGACGATATTACCGAAAACATTCCATCTACGGTTCAGTCGGGAACGCATCAGGCTGTAGTGTCCATGGCGATTTCCGGCAATATTGTGGTGCTGAAGACACGCACAGGCTATGCCAGCGGCCTCGCTTATGACATTGATCAGCTTGCCGCGCCGTTTATTCTCGGTACGATACCGGGTGCGGCCGACACCGTCATAGCGATAGTTGCCGAGGGCACTGACAGGGGTGAGATTTTTGAATATTTCCGAGGATTCCTTCCCGATGATGTGATTGATGCGGCACGCGATCAGTTTATGTGATTATCCTAATTATTAATTAATAAATATAGCAATACTTAAAGCAAGAAATGGTAGACCCATCTAAGATTGAAGTAGTCGTTGCTTCGGAGGAGCACATCAAGTATGTCGACGAGATTCTTGACACTATCAATCGCGCTGCCAAGGTGCGCGGCACCGGTATCGCGAAACGCTCTCCCGAATACGTGAAGCAAAAGATGCTTGAACGCAAGGCTGTGGTTGCTTTGTGCGAAGGCGAGTTTGCGGGATTCAGCTACATTGAGTGCTGGAGCAACAAGGAGTTTGTTGCTAATTCCGGATTGATTGTTGCCGATAAATACCGCGGAATAGGTTTAGCTACACGCATCAAGCGACGAATCTTCAGGCTCTCGCGAGAGATGTTCCCCGATGCCAAGATATTTTCTCTCACTACGGGAGCCGCAGTTATGAAAATGAATTTTGAATTGGGCTATCGACCTGTTACATTTGACCAGCTCACCACCGATCCGGCTTTCTGGCGCGGATGCGAGAGTTGTGTCAATTTCGACATATTGCAGCGTAACGGAGGGCACAAGTGCTTGTGTACCGGACTGCTGTATGACCCGAAGGAAACACAGTATCATCGTAACGACAATGTCGAGGGCGAGTGACCCGTAAATCATAGTTTTGAATAGTTATTAATTAAACATCTGAAATTTACAATTATGGAAAATAATAAGAAAGTAGTACTCGCCTTCAGCGGCGGCCTTGACACATCATTTGCAGTTAAGTATCTTAGCGAGGATTGCGGATACGAAGTGTACACCGCCATTGCCAACACCGGCGGCTTCTCGCCCGAGGAACTCAAGTCGATAGAGGAGCGTGCGCTTGCTCTCGGAGCCAAGGCCCATGCCACACTCGACATCACTCAGGAGTACTACGAAAAGAGCATAAAGTACATGATATTCGGTAACGTTCTTCGTAACGGTACCTATCCCATATCGGTTAGCTCGGAACGTATATTCCAGGCTATCGCCATCATCGAGTATGCAAAGAAGATAGGCGCTCACTATGTGGCCCACGGAAGCACAAGCGCAGGTAACGACCAGGTGCGCTTTGACCTCACCTTCCAGATTCTCGCTCCCGAAATCGAAATCATCACTCCCACGCGTGACATGAACCTCACCCGCGAGTATGAGATAGAGTATCTTAAGAAGCATGGCTATGTAGCCGACTTCAAGAAGCTTGAATACTCCATCAACAAGGGACTGTGGGGAACATCGGTAGGTGGAAAGGAAACCCTCCACAGCAACGAAACACTTCCCGAGGAGGCCTATCCCACGCAGATGACTGCAACCGCCGACAGCCGACTCACCATCGACTTCGACAAGGGCGAAATCGCTGCCGTGAACGGAGTGCCGTTTGCCGATAAGGTAAAGGCAATTCAGCACATCGAGGAGATTGTCGCACCTTATGCTCTCGGCCGTGACATGCACATCGGCGATACTATCATCGGCATAAAGGGCCGCGTTGGATTTGAGGCCGGTGCTCCTATGGTCATCCTTGGCGCTCACAAGATGCTTGAGAAGCACACTCTCACCAAGTGGCAGCAGTACTGGAAGGATCAGCTCGGCACATGGTACGGCATGTTCCTGCATGAGGCTCAGTATCTTGAACCCGTGATGCGTGACATCGAGAAGTTCCTTGAGTCGTCGCAGCGCAATGTTACCGGACGCGTCATCATCGACTTGAAGCCCTATCGTTTCATCCTTGTGGGTGTTGAGAGCGACTTCGACTTGATGAAGACCTCGTTTGGCGAATACGGCGAAATAAGCAAGGGCTGGACGGCCGATGATGTAAAGGGATTCACCCGCATCCTCGGCAACCAGATGAAGATATATTACTCGATTCAGGAGCGTAACAATAAAACTCGTGAAGTATGATAAAGGCCGGAATCATTGGAGGCGCAGGATATACCGCCGGTGAGCTGCTTCGACTGCTTGTAAATCATCCCGATGTGGAGATAGAGTGGGTCAACAGTTCGAGTAACGCCGGAAATCTTGTGACCGATGTACATCAGGGACTTATCGGAGAGATGGACCTAAGGTTCATCTCCGATACTCCGCTCGATAAAATAGATGTGCTATTCTGTTGTACTCCCCATGGCGAAACCCGTAAGTTCATGGATGCGCATGAGCTGCCCGAGTCGCTTAAGGTGGTGGACTTGTCGACCGATTACCGTATAGAGGACGGCACCCATGACTTTGTCTACGGATTGCCCGAGCTCAACCGCAAGCGCATTGTGCGCGGAGCCCGTCATGTGGCCAATCCCGGTTGTTTTGCCACGGCTATTCAGCTCGCTTTGCTGCCGCTTGCCAAGAATCTGTTGCTGAACAGTGACATACACATCACCGCTATAACCGGAAGCACCGGAGCCGGCGTGAAGCCTTCGGCCACAAGTCACTTCTCATGGCGCAACAACAATGTGTCGATCTACAAGCCGTTCAAGCATCAGCATCTTGCCGAGATACGCCAGTCGCTGAGCCAGTTGCAGTCGAGCTTCAAGTCCGAGATTAATTTTATTCCGGTGCGTGGCTGCTTTGCACGAGGCATAATGGCAATCGTGTATCTCGACTGCCCGATTGACATCGAGCAGGTGCGCGCACTCTATGAGGATTACTATTCCGACCACAACTTTACTTTCATAACCGACAAGGCTCCCGACCTGAAGGATGTTGTCAACACCAACAAGTGCATCCTGCATCTTGAGAAGGTCGACGGCAAGTTGCTCATCACATCGGTGATCGACAATCTTGTCAAGGGTGCTTCGGGTCAGGCCGTACACAACATGAACCTGTTGTTTGGACTCCATGAGCGTGTGGGCCTTCAGTTGAAGCCGTCGGCATTCTGATTCACCAATAACACTGAATGAAAAAATGAAACTTTTTGATGTATATCCCTTATTCGATATAGAGATAGTAGCAGGACGCGGATGTCATGTCTACGACAATAATGACTGTGAATACCTTGACCTTTACGGCGGACATGCCGTTATATCGGTGGGTCACTGTCATCCTGTCGTGGTTAAGGCTATCGACGAGCAGGCTTCAAAGCTGATGTTCTACTCCAATTCGGTTATAAATCCGCTGCAGGCCCGCTTGGCCGAGAAGCTTGGCAAGGTGTCGGGCTACGAGGACTACCAGCTGTTTCTTGTCAACTCGGGTGCCGAGGCCAACGAGAATGCTCTTAAACTCGCTTCGTTCCACACCGGAAAGTCGCGTGTCATCGCATTTGGCAAGTCGTTCCACGGCCGCACTTCGGCAGCTGTTGAGGTTACCGACAATCCCAAGATCGTGGCACCGATCAACGACAACGGTCATGTGACATTCCTTCCGTTGAATGACATTGACGCAGTGTGTCGCGAACTCGCCAAGGGCGATGTCTGTGCCGTGATAATTGAGGGTATTCAGGGTGTGGGCGGAATCCGCATCCCCGACGATGACTTCCTGCGCGTGCTTCGCGAGGAGTGTGACCGTTACGGAGCTGTGCTTATTCTCGATGAGATTCAGTCGGGTTACGGTCGCACGGGTCGTTTCTTTGCCCATCAGTATTCGGGAATACGCCCCGACATAATCACTGTAGCCAAGGGCATAGCCAACGGTTTCCCCATGGGTGGAGTTATTATCAGCCCTGAGTTTGTGCCCGCTTACGGACAACTTGGCACTACCTTCGGCGGAAATCATCTCGCATGCGCCACGGCAATAGCTGTCCTTGAGGTGTTTGAGAATGAAAATCTGGTTGATAACTCGGCTAAGGTAGGTCAATATCTGCTTGATTGTCTTAAGGAGATTCCCGGAATAAAGGAAGTGCGCGGACGAGGCCTTATGATAGGAATTGAGATGGACTATCCCGTAAAGGATCTGCGCAAGCATCTCATCGAGGTAGAGCACGTGTTTACAGGTGCGGCCTCTACCAATATAATCCGTCTGCTTCCTCCCTTGTGCCTTACCAAAGCCGAGGCCGATGAATTTATCGTGCGCTTCAAGCGTGCCCTCACAGCCAACGGTAAGCTATGAAGATAGGAATAATAGGTGGCGGAAACATGGGAGGCTCCATTGCGCGCGGCCTCGTAAGAAGCGGCTTTATGCCCGCCTCCGACATTGCCGTGAGCTCGCCTCGCAATGTAACGCTTGACGCGCTTTCAGCCGACTGCCCAGGCCTGCAGGTGTCGACCGACAACAGCACTGTAGTGCAGGGCGTCGATGTAATAATGCTTGCCGTAAAGCCTTGGCTCATAGGCAAGGTGCTTGATGAAATAGCCCCGCGGGTGGCGTTTCGCGAGCAGATTATCGTGTCGTTGGCTGCCGGCGTTTCGCTGAGCGATATAGATGCCATGTTGCACCGCTACTCTTCGTCACGCACCCTGTTCAGGGCTATTCCCAACACGGCCATGCTCGTGGGAAGCAGTATGACATTCCTGTGCAGCGACAATGCTACGCCGCAGCAAGTCGACATGGTTAAGTCGATATTCGATGCGCTTGGTACGGCTGCTGTGATTGAGGAGCGACTCATGGGTGCCGCTACTGCGCTGTGTTCATGCGGCATCGCTTATGCAATGCGTTACGTAAGAGCGGCTACCGAGGGAGGTGTCGAACTTGGCATATATCCCCATAAGGCCAAGGAGTATGTCCTTGCCACATTGCGCGGTGCCGTGGAGCTGCTTGAGGCTACCGGCAACAATCCGGAGGTGGAGATCGACAAGGTCACGACCCCCGGAGGCATAACCATCAAGGGACTTAACGCCATGGAGGCCCACGGCTTCACTACGGCGGTAATCGAGGGACTGAAGGCATCATCCAACGGATAACTGTATGTCGGTCAATAAGGTCATATTGATAGGTAACGTAGGGCAGGACCCAGAGATACGATATATCGAAACTCGTCCCGTGGCTTCGTTTACGCTTGCGACTACCGAGCGGGCATATACTAACGCCGCCGGAGTGCAGATTCCCGAACGCACCGAGTGGCACCGCATCGTCATGTGGGACCGTGCCGCCGAAACCGCTGAGAAATACATACGCAAGGGTACCAAGCTTTATATCGAGGGGCGGTTGCGCACTCGTGTGTGGGAGGACCGCAATACCATAAAACGCTCGGTAACGGAAATATATGTCGATAATTTCGATATACTTTCCCGCCCTTCGGCTCAATAAAGGATAGTGGACGATATGAAACCGGATGTCGCTGTAGTTGTGTCGCAACTGGTCACGGGCTATCGTGGTCAAGGTCGTGACACGGTTGTGTCGGGCCCTTTCAGTGCGGAGTTGCACTCAGGCGAGCTGACTTGTCTGCTCGGTCCCAACGGTGCCGGAAAGTCTACGCTGTTGCGCACGCTGTCGGCCTTCCAGCCGCCGTTGCGTGGCGACATATCCATTGAGGGACGCTCGCTTGATGACTATTCCGAAACCGAACTGGCCAAGGTGATAGGCGTAGTGCTTACCGACAAGATTGGGGCCAACAATATGACGGTGGCTCAGCTTGTGGGTCTTGGCCGCAGCCCTTATACCGGTTTCTGGGGTACGCTCGGTGATAATGACCGTGAGGTTGTCGATGAGGCTATGACGCTTGTAGGCATTGCGGAGTTGCGTGATCGCGCCGTGCAGTCGCTAAGCGACGGCGAGCGGCAGAAGGCGATGATAGCCAAGGCTCTTGCGCAGCAGACTCCCGTGATATTCCTTGACGAGCCTACGGCATTTCTTGACTATCCGAGCAAGGTTGAGATTATGAGGTTGCTGCACTCGTTGTCGAGGTCGGGCGGCAAAACTATTTTCCTGTCAACCCATGACCTTGAACTTGCCCTGCAGATAGCCGACTGTATATGGCTTATGGACAAGAAGCTCGGCATCGTTACCGGCTCTCCCGAAGACTTGTCGCTTAACGGCTCAATGTCACGGTACTTTGAACGTGACGGCATTAGTTTTGACATGGACGCAGGAGTTTTCCACATCGACTACCGTCCCGACGCTTCGGTTAAGGTGACAGGGCGCGGTGCGCGTTACAACATGGTGAGGAAAGCTTTGTTGCGCAACGGGATAGGGTGTGACGAAAGCCGCGATGATGTCGTTGTCGAAGTAGGCGACGACGATTATTCGGTTAATGGATGCAAGGTGACGACGATAGCCGAGGTAGTCAATGAGGTGATGCGGCTGTGCTGACACGCGGTTGCTGTGTCAGATGTCCATCTCTATAACGCCTCCGTAGGGCGGTTGCATGTCAAATGCGTTTTCTTTGGTAGCGTGACCTTGCAGCATCATGACTTGAAGTATTGTGCCTCCGTGGGCGAATACGATAACGCATCGACATCCGCTGTCACGCAGGTCGTCGAGAAAGTCGGCCACTCTTGCCTGTTGGTCGGCAAATGACTCGCCACCCGTTGCCCTCACATTGAAAAAGTCGTCATACCATTCATTGATTCTCGGATCGGTTATCTCGTCAAACCGCTTCATCTCCCATTCTCCGAAATTAATCTCCATCAATCGTGCGTCACGTAACGCGCTGCTGTAGCCGCAATGCTCGGCGAGTCTGACGCAGCGTGACAGCGGACTTGTGTAGACGCGGTCGGGAGCGTATCGGGCTATGCGTGACGCAACGGCTGCCGCCTCGACGGGAAATGACTCGCGGAGTCCTACATCGCTTTGCCCGTAGCAGGTGCCTGGCGTTACATCGACCGATGTGTGTCGTACCATTATCAGCTTCATCGCAGGATTCCGAATATTATTGTCACGCTTATATAGAACGACATTTCACTTATGAGGAACAAGGCCCCGCAGCAGTCGCCGGTGTAGCCTTGGATGCGGTGTCGCATCATGAGAACCATCAACAGGGTGGCTATGATGGGTGCCACCGCGCTTATTATATATGTATAGGGAAGCAATAGAAGTGACGGCAGGGCTATGAGCAGAGATATGACCCATGCCAACGGTGACATGCGGTTGTATATCGTGCGGGCCTTTGATTCCTCCTCTTTTCGTGCGTATGGCAGGAGGTTGATGACCTGCGACGCGCAGAATTTGCTCCACACATCGCCGGCGATAAGCGTCATGCACGCGAGATGTAACGGCAGTGACGAGATGAGCGTCACGAAAAGCGTATAATATATAATGAGTGATATGACTCCGTAGGTGCCTATGTGCGAGTCCTTCATTATTGCGAGTATCCGCTCGCGTGATGTGCCGCCGCCAAATCCGTCGCAGAAGTCGGCCAGTCCGTCATCATGAAGTGCGCCCGTCAGGATGAGTCGCGCTGCAATCGCCATCAATGCTGCGACAGTCGCAGGCAGAATCTGAGCCGACAGCCACATCGTCAACGCCATTACGCCTCCCGTCAGCCAGCCGGTGAGAGGCCACAGCTCCACGACACGCTTGAAATAGTGTGACGGCACTTCGACCATCCTCCACAACGGAAGCCGGGTGAAGAACATGAATGCAGCGAGCACGCGTTTCATGTCAGAAGTATTTTGTCACGGCCACATCGGCAAATGTGTCCATGTCGTTAATCATCTTTACGGCCGATTGCAGGATAGGGTAGGCGCACACCGCTCCGCTGCCCTCGCCAAGACGCAGGCTTAGGTGTAGGATGGGGTGCGCTCCGAGAGCCTGTAGCACGAGTTTGTGTCCCGACTCGTCGCCCTGATGTCCGAACACTGCATAGTCGAGTACTTCGGGATAAAGCTTCGATGCCGCAAGGATGCAGTTGGTCATGATGAAGCCGTCGACGATTATGAGCATTCCGAGTTCGGCGGCACGTAACATTCCTCCCACGGCCATTACCAATTCATATCCGCCAAACCATGCCATAATGTCGGTGACGCTGCCGTCGCCACGATAGTTGTCGAGCGACTCCTTGAGCACTTCATACTTGTGGCGTATGCCGTCATTGTCGAGTCCCGCCCCGGCCCCGATGCAGTCGGCGAGGGGTATTCCGGTGAAAAGATGCATCCACATTGACGACGGAGAGGTGTTGCCGCTGCCCATCTCGCCGAAGCTGACGACATTGCAGCCTGAAGCGTGAACATCGCCCACCACTTCGGCGCCGCGTTGCAGGCACAGCTCCATCTCGTCGGCGGTCATTGCGGGCCCGTAATGGAAGTTGCGGGTCGACCGACGCACTTTCATGTCGATGATGCCGTGTCCGGCAGGTATGTCGTAGTCAACGCCTGCGTCTACAAGAACGAGCTTGAATCCATGCTGATTGCACAGGAAGTTTATGCCCGCGCCCCCTTTGGCAAAGTGTCCGAGCTGCTGCCATGTCACCTCCTTGGGCGACACGCTCACGCCGTCGGCTATGATTCCATGGTCGGCTGCAAACAGGATGTTGTGGGGATTGCGCAATTCAGGTGACAAAGTACCTTGTATCAGTCCTATCCTCAATGCCAGCTCTTCCAGCATGCCGAGTGAACCCTTGGGCTTGGTGAGGTTGTCAATTCGGTTCTGTAGCGGCTCCTTTAACGATGCGTCGGGGCGCTTTATGTCAAATGTCATAGCGTGTTATTTTATTTTCATTGATATTCCGGAAATGAGCATGTACGCATCATCGGCCGATGATGCGATGTGACGGTTGATTGAACCTTGCAGATCGGTGAATGTGCGCTGCAATTTGTTGGCACTCGTGCCTCCAAGTCCTATTTCATTTGTTACAATAAGGTAGGTTGCGTCGTGAGCGGTAAACCGGTCAAATTCCTCTTTCATGCGTTTCAAGGCTTCTTGGCCGTCGCCTTCGCAAATGTGAAGCATATTGGAGGCCCACATCGTTACGCAGTCCACAAGCACCACTCGGTTGGTCATGTCGATGCTTCCGAGATGCAGCGGCTCCTCGACGGTTGTCCACTCATCGCCTCGTCGTGAACGGTGGATTTCAACCCTGTGACGCATCTCGTCATCGAGAATCTGTGAAGTGGCTAAATAGACCGGATTGTCCGAAAGGTCACGTGCGGTTTTCTCGGCAAATTCGCTTTTGCCCGAGCGTTGTCCTCCGGTCACCATTATTATTCGGCGTGACATGATTTTTGTGATGATTGGTTATTCTTATGCAAAGTTACTTATTACTTGCAACAAAATTCTCCTATAAGTTGCTTTTTTGGATTAAAAGGAGTAACTTGCACGTTGAAAATAACCAAAATAGGCCGATTAACTGCAAATAAGTGTAAAAAGTACACTTTTATGTTGTAAAACATAAATAAAAGGAGTAGCTATGTCGATTATAAGTGTTATTTTTACACCCAAAATAAAACCAACCATTTTAACAATCAAAAAACGCTATCATGAATTACTGGAAATCTTCCGCATTATGCGTGAGCATAGCTCTGGCTATGAGTGCTTGTGGTAACAAGCAGTCCGATTCACAACTAACAGCTTCAGGTTTGAATCCCGATGACTTCGTGACTGATGTCAACGGAAAGACAACCGGTCTTTACACTCTTACCAATGACAATGGCATGGAGGTTTGCGTTACCAATTTCGGCGGACGCTTAGTGTCGATCATGGTCCCCGACCGTGACGGCAAGTTCCATGACGTGGTGCTGGGCTTTGACAGCATCGCCGATTATCTTCCCCAGAACAATGCAAGCGACTTCGGTGCTGCAATCGGCCGTTACGCCAACCGCATCAACCAGGGACGCATCGTTCTCGACGGTGACACTGTTCAGCTTCCCCGCAACAACTTCGGTCATTGCCTGCACGGCGGTCCCACAGGATGGCAGTATCAGGTTTATGACGTGACTTCGGTTAACGACAGCTCAATCGTGCTCACCATGCATTCACCCGATGGCGACAACAACTTCCCCGGAAACGTAGAAGCTACCGTTACCTACACGCTTACTGCCGACAATGCAATCGACATCGATTACAAGGCTACCACCGACAAGAAGACTGTGATCAACATGACCAATCACTCTTACTTCAACCTCAACGGCGACCCCGATTCTTCAATTGTTGACAATATCCTCTATGTATGCGCCGACACATTTACTCCCGTTGACCGCACTTACATGACCACAGGCGAAATCGTGCCCGTAGAGGGAACTCCTATGGACTTCACCACTCCCAAGGCTGTGGGTCAGGACATCGCAAATACCGATTACGACCAGATTAAGTTTGGTAACGGTTACGACCACAACTGGGTGCTCAACACTGCAGGCGACGACTCACAGGTAGCTGCAAAGCTCGTTGCTCCCACAACCGGCATCACACTTGAAGTACTCACCGACGAGCCCGGAATCCAGGTTTATTCAGGCAACTTCCTTGACGGCAAGGTTACCGGTAAGAAAGGCAAAGTTTACAAGCAGCGTTCAGGCATCTGCCTCGAAACCCAGCACTATCCCGACAGCCCCAACAAGGCAGAATGGCCTTCAGTTGTGCTTGAACCCGGTCAGACCTACTCAAGCCACTGCGTATTCAAGTTTGGCGTAGAAAATTAATGACTATCAAACAAATCAAACAGTATATTCTTAACTTAAATCGTAACTATTTATGGCATTATTAGACTGGCTTGTCGTAGGACTATTCTGTATAGCCCTCATAGGCATCATAGTATGGGTGATGCGCCAGAAACAAAACAATGCGGAGGACTACTTCCTCGGAGGTAAGGATGCAACCTGGATTGCCATCGGTGCATCTATCTTCGCTTCAAACATCGGATCGGAGCATCTTATCGGACTTGCGGGCTCGGGTGCATCCAGTGGTATGGCTATGGCTCACTGGGAGATTCAGGGTTGGATGATCCTTATTCTCGGTTGGGTTTTTGTACCGTTCTATTCACGAAGCATGGTAATCACCATGCCTGAGTTCCTTGAACGCCGCTATAACTCACAGTCACGTACCATTCTTTCGCTGATTTCTCTTATCAGCTACGTTCTCACCAAGGTTGCCGTTACAGTTTATGCCGGCGGTCTTGTATTCCAGCAGGTGTTCGGTATCGATACACTTTGGGGCATAGATTTCTTCTGGATTGCCGCTATCGGCCTTGTTCTCATCACCGCTCTCTACACCATATTCGGAGGTATGAAATCGGTACTCTACACATCGGTGCTGCAAACACCCATATTGCTGCTCGGTTCACTGATAATTCTTGTGCTTGGTCTTCGTGAACTTGGAGGCTGGGACAAGATGATGGAAATCTGTTCGGCTGTTGAGGTTAACCAATACGGCGATACAATGTCCAATCTTATCCGCGACAACCGCGATCCCCAGTATCCTTGGCTCGGAGCCTTGATCGGTTCGGCTGTTATCGGTTTCTGGTATTGGTGTACCGACCAGTTCATCGTTCAGCGTGTGCTCTCGGGAAAAAATGAAAAAGAGTCACGCCGCGGTACAATCTTCGGCGCTTATCTCAAGCTCCTTCCCGTGTTCTTGTTCTTGATTCCCGGTATGATCGCATTTGCGTTGCACCAGACTCAAGGCGACTTCTTGCCTATGCTTGCCAACGGCAATCCCAATTCTGATGCCGCTTTCCCGACTCTCGTGGCCAAGTTGCTTCCCGCCGGAGTAAAGGGTCTTATCGTGTGCGGTATCCTTGCAGCTCTCATGTCATCTCTTGCTTCGCTGTTCAACTCATCGGCAGCACTCTTCACTATCGACTTCTACCAGCGTTTCCGTCCGAAGACCGACCCCAAGAAACTCGTTCGCATCGGTCAGGCTGCAACAGTGGTAATTGTGGCTCTCGGTATACTTTGGATTCCGGTTATGCGTTCGGTAGGTGATGTGCTGTATCTATATCTCCAGGATGTACAGTCTGTCCTTGCTCCCGGTATCGCAGCTGTATTCCTTATGGGTATCTGCTGGAAGCGTGCAACTGCCCAAGGTGGTATGTGGGGTCTTATCGCGGGTCTTGTGATAGGTATAACCCGTCTTTGCGCAAAAATATACTACAGCAATGCCGATGTAATTCCCGGCGGTGATACAAGCAACATATTCCAGTACCTCTTCTATGATGTTAACTGGTTGTTCTTCTGCGGATGGATGCTTGTATTCTGCTTGCTCGTAGTATTTGTAGTCAGCTTGTTCACCAAGGCTCCCGAACCTGAAAAGATCAAAGGTCTTGTATTTGGCACATCTACCGCTGAACAGCGTGCTGTAACCCGCGAAAGCTGGAACCATTGGGATATAATCCACACTGTCATCATCCTTGGTATCACAGTGGCATTCTACTGGTACTTCTGGTAATCATCTATCTTCATGCTGATCTGTCATGACTGATTTCTATAAAAGCAATCCGCAATTCTTTGTAGGTGTCGACTGTGTAATTTTCGGGCTCAACAAGGGCGAGTTGAGCATTCTGCTCGCCAAGCGTAACTTTGAGCCTGAAAAGGGTAAGTGGTCGCTTATGGGTGGCTTCGTGCAGGAAGGCGAGAGCGTCGATGACGCCGCCAAGCGCGTGCTCCTTGAGCTGACCGGACTCAACGATGTCTACATGGAACAGGTGGGTGCCTTTGGCGCTGTCGACCGCGATCCGGGCGAGCGTGTAATATCGGTGGCATATTATGCATTGATAAATTTCGATGAATACGACCGTATACGCGTGATGGAACACAATGCCCAGTGGATCAGTATCCACGAAATGCCTCAACTGGGCTTTGACCATCCGAGCATGATTGAAAAAGCCCGTGAGCTCATACGCCGTAAACTGACGCATGAGCCCATCGGGTTCAATCTGCTGCCCAAGCTTTTTACGCTTACTCAGCTCCAGTCGCTTTACGAAACGATACTGGGCGAGAATATTGACAAACGTAACTTTCGCAAGCGCATAGCCGAAAATTGCTGCATAGAGAAGACCGACCAAATCGACAAGACAAGCTCGCGTCGTGGTGCGACGCTCTATAAGTTCAATGACAGGGCTTATCGCCGCGACCCTAAATTTAAAATCTAATAGAAAAATATGCTTGAAGATTTGAAACAAAAAGTGTTTCAGGCCAACCTCGACCTGGTGAAACACGGATTAGTAATATTCACCTGGGGCAATGTGTCGGGTATCGACCGTGAAAGCGGCCTCGTGGTGATTAAGCCCAGCGGTGTCGACTATGACACCATGAAAGTGTCGGATATGGTAGTCGTTGACCTCGACGGTAATGTTGTTGAAGGCGACCTTCGTCCTTCGTCCGATACTCCCACTCACCTTGCCTTGTACAAGGCGTTCCCTGAAATAGGCGGTGTGGTTCACACTCACTCAACCTATGCTACCGCATGGGCTCAGGCCGGCATCGACCTTCCGAACATCGGAACAACACATGCCGATTATTTCCATCAGGCAATTCCCTGCACTGCCGACATGACCGAGGCTGAGGTAAAGGGCGAATATGAACTTGAAACAGGCAACGTGATAATCGAGCGTTTCAAGGGCATGAATCCCGTCCACACTCCCGGTGTCCTGGTTAAGAACCACGGTCCCTTTGCCTGGGGCAAGGATCCTCACGACGCTGTGCATAACGCCGTTGTGATGGAGCAGGTGGCCAAGATGGCGAGCATAGCCTATTCGGTAAATCCTAACTTGACAATGAATCCTCTGCTGATCGAGAAGCATTTCAACCGCAAGCACGGTCCCAATGCCTACTACGGTCAGAAGAAGGCTTGATAATTAACCCAAACAATAAAACCAACAAAATACAAATACCTAAACTAAATTACAATGAAAGCTTTTGAAAACTTAGAAGTATGGTGGGTAACCGGTGCACAGTTACTCTATGGCGGAGATGCAGTAGTAGCAGTTGACGCTCATTCCAAAGAAATGGTAGACGGCTTGAACAACTCGGGCAACCTCCCTATAAAGGTGGTGTATAAAGGCACTGCCAACTCATCAAAGGAAGTTGAGGCTGTAATGAAGGCAGCCAACAACGATGAAAAGTGTGTCGGCATCATCACTTGGATGCACACCTTCTCACCTGCCAAGATGTGGATTCACGGATTGCAGCAGCTTCGCAAGCCCCTTCTCCACCTCCACACTCAATACAACGCCGAAATTCCCTGGGACACCATGGACATGGACTTCATGAACCTCAACCAGTCGGCTCACGGCGACCGTGAATTCGGTCACATCTGCGCTCGCATGCGTCTGCGCCGCAAGGTTGTTGTAGGTTACTGGAAGGACGAGGCAACTCAGAAGAAGATTGCCGTATGGTCACGTGTTGCAGCTGCTTGGGCTGATGCTCAGGACATGCTCATCTTGCGATTCGGCGACCAGATGAACAACGTAGCCGTAACCGACGGTGACAAGGTTGACGCTGAGCTCCGCATGGGCTATCACGTTGACTACTGCCCCGTAAGCGAGCTGATGGAACACTACAAGAAGGTGACCGACGCTCAGGTTGACGAGCTCGTAAAGGTTTATTTCAACTCTTATACTCATGCTCCCGAGCTTGAGCAGTCCGGAACCGAAGGCTACATCTCGGTATGGAATGCTGCAAAGGCTGAGCTCGCTCTTCGTTCAATCCTCACTGCCAAGGGTGCAAAGGGCTTCACTACCAACTTCGACGACCTCGGTACTCAGGACATCAACGATCCCAAGTTTGTAGGTTTCGATCAGATTCCCGGTCTTGCATCGCAGCGCCTCATGGCCGAAGGTTACGGTTTCGGTGCTGAGGGCGACTGGAAGTCGGCTGCTCTTTACCGCACACTCTGGTACATGAGCCAGGGTCTTAACGGCGGTTGCTCGTTCCTTGAGGACTACACTCTCAACTTCAACGGTGCCGAGAGCTCGATTCTTCAGGCTCACATGCTTGAGGTTTGCCCGCTTATCGCTGAAGAGCGTCCTCGTCTTGAGGTACACTTCCTCGGAATCGGTATCCGCAAGGCTCAGACCGCACGCCTCGTGTTCACTTCAAAGCCCGGCGCCGGCATCACTGCCACTGTCGTTGACATGGGCAACCGCTTCCGCCTCATCGTGAACGATGTAGAGTGCATCAAGTCAAAGCCGCTTCCCAAGCTCCCCGTAGCTTCGGCTCTCTGGATTCCGATGCCCAACTTCGAGGTTGGCGCAGGCGCATGGATTCTTGCCGGCGGTACTCACCACTCTTGCTTCTCTTACGACATAACTCCCGAATACTGGGAAGACTATGCCGAAATGGCCGGTATCGAGATGGTTCGCATCGACAAGGACACCACCATGCAGGGATTCAAGAAGGAGCTCCAGCTCAACGAAATCTACTACATGCTTAACAAAGCTCTCGTATAAAAAACGACCGCAATGAAAGCAGAAGCAAAAGCAACCATAGAAGCGGGTAAGGCCATCCTTGGTATAGAGTTTGGCTCTACCCGCATCAAGGCAGTCCTTATCGACGAAAACAATCGTCCCATAGCGCAGGGCAGTCACGAGTGGGAAAACCAGCTTGTCGACGGTCTTTGGACCTATAGCATCGAGGCTATATGGTTTGGCGTTCAGGATTGCTACCGTGACCTTCGCGAAAATGTCAAGGAGCAGTATGACACTGAAATCAAAACATTGGCTGCGATAGGAGTCAGCGCTATGATGCACGGTTACATGGCATTTGACGAGAATCAGGAGATTCTCGTGCCTTTCCGCACGTGGCGCAACACCAACACCGCACAAGCTGCGGCTGAACTCTCGGAACTCTTTGTCTACAACATCCCCTTGCGCTGGAGCATCTCACACCTCTATCAGGCCATCCTTAACGGCGAGGAGCATGTAAAGGACATCAAATTCCTCACCACACTTGCCGGTTACATCCACTGGCAGCTCACCGGTGAGAAGGTGCTCGGTATCGGCGACGCATCGGGTATGCTGCCCATCGATCCCGAAACCAAGAACTATTCAGCCGCAATGGTTGAGAAGTTTGACAACCTCGTTGCCCCCAAGGGCTACGACTGGAAGCTCATCGACATTCTTCCCAAGGTGCTCCTTGCCGGAGAGAATGCCGGAACGCTTACCGAGGAGGGTGCCAAGCGTCTTGACATCTCGGGTCACCTGAATGCCGGTGTTCCCGTGTGTCCTCCTGAAGGTGACGCCGGTACCGGAATGGTTGCCACCAACGCTGTAAAGCAGCGCACAGGTAATGTATCGGCCGGAACATCGTCATTCTCAATGATCGTTCTCGAGAAGGATCTCAGCAAGCCTTACGAGATGATCGACATGGTGACTACCCCCGACGGAAGCCTCGTGGCAATGGTGCATTGCAACAACTGTACTTCCGACCTTAATGCCTGGGTGGGACTGTTCAAGGAGTACACCGAACTCATGGGAGTTCCCGTCGACATGAACGAAATCTACGGCCGCCTCTACAACAACGCTCTCAAGGGCGATACCGACTGCGGAGGCCTCGTGTCCTACAACTACTTCTCGGGCGAGCCTGTAACGGGTCTTGCCGAGGGTCGTCCTCTCTTTGTTCGCTCGGTCAATGACAAGTTCAACCTTGCCAACTTCATGCGCGCTCACCTCCACGGTGCTGTAAGTGTGCTCAAGATAGGCAACGACATCCTCTTCAACGAGGAGAAAATCAAGGTTGACCGCATCACCGGTCATGGCGGACTGTTCAAGACCAAGGGCGTGGGACAGCGCATTCTTGCCGCAGCTCTCAATTCTCCCATCTCGGTTATGGAAACTGCCGGCGAAGGCGGTGCATGGGGTATGGCTCTTCTCGGATCCTACCTCGTCAACAACACCGGCTCGCGCAACCTTGCCGACTTCCTTGATCATGATGTGTTTGCAGGCGATGCCGGCACAAGCATCACCCCCACCAAGGAAGAAGTTGAAGGTTTCAACGCCTATCTTGAAAACTACAAGCAGTGCTTAGGTATTGAAATAGCAGCGGTAGAATACAAGAAGTAACGAATTACTTGTTAAATCCTCATCATAGAAGAGCGGCTCCGCTATCATGCGCGAGGCCGCTCTTCGGTTATTTGGAGGCGCCGATTGAATTTATTGGGGATTTATCGGGAATTTATTACCTTTGTAATAATAAAAATCTATATGTCTATGAGCGACATTCAGCAATCAATGCGCAAAATCCTCGAAAGTGAGAGTCGCGCCATCGCCAATATTCCGGTCAGCGATGCCTATGACCGTGCGGTTGAACTTATCGTTGAACACGTTTACCGTCGCGGAGGCAAGCTCGTTACTTCGGGCATGGGTAAGGCCGGGCAGATAGCCATGAATATAGCCACGACCTTCTCGTCAACCGGTATTCCGGCCGTGAATCTGCATCCTTCCGAGGCCCAGCACGGCGACTTGGGCGTGCTTCAGCCCAATGATGTGATGTTGCTGATATCCAATTCGGGCAAGACCTGTGAAATCATAGACCTTGTGCATCTTACACATAACCTTTATCCGCAGGTGCCGTTGATTGTCATTACCGGTAATCCCGACAGCGAATTGTCGGCGATGGCCGATGTCACACTGGCCACCGGAGCCTCGCCCGAGGTGTGTCCGCTTGGCCTTACGCCTACTACTTCCACTACCATGATGACTGTGATAGGCGATGTGCTCGTGGTGAATGTAATGCGTATAACCGGGTTTACGCGTGAGGACTATGCCTTGCGCCATCATGGAGGTTATCTTGGACGCAAATCCAGAGGTTCGGAAAATTAAGAGCTTGTTAATTATATGAGAAAAATAATATCCATAGGTGAATCCTGTCTTGAGGTGCTTTTCCGGGGAGAAGTTCCCGTGAAGTCCTATCCGGGGGGAGAGCTGTTGAACGCATCGGCCTGTATGGTCTCCGACGGCGTTACGGTCGATTACGTGAGCGAGGTGGCTCGTGACCGTGTCGGCGACATTGTCTCAGGATTTCTTGAGTCACACGGTGTGAACGTGAGGTCGATCGACCGTTATACCGAGGGAACGACACCCGTAAATCTGCTTTTCATGCACGACGACGGCTCGGTCGATACGGTGCGTTACGGCCGTTATCCCGATTCGAGCTTTGATGTAGTGTGGCCGCGCATCGATCCCGACGACATTGTGATATTCGGCGGCTACTATTCGCTCGACCCGAGGGTCAGGGCACGACTGTTTGACATCGTGAGATATGCCGCCGAGCGCAAGGCCGTAATTGTCTACATGCCCGGATTTGAGCGTGACAGGGCGCCACGCATCACACGCATCATGCCCTCGATACTCGAGAACTTTGAGGTGGCATCGCTCGTTGTTACATTTGACGGCGATATGCCTGCCATATTCAATGAGGACGATGCTGCAGCCTATCGGAATCACATAAGCTTCTACTGCAACAACTGCATAAACATTGACAGCAAGGCTGGAGCTATACGCTTCTACAATCGACAGCTCACGCAATCGGTTGAGTCGGCGCCCGCCGCCAACAGCCTTGAATGGCGCGCCGCCGCTCTTGCCGGAGTGATCGAGGGACTGATTGACGGCAACGTGATGACAGCCGACATGGATGCCATCGACTCCGAAACAATGCTGCGAATTGTGGAGAGCGGCGTGAAACGTGCCTCCAATTCATAAACTGACATAAAACATTATTGATGCGACCTACTTCTCTCGAATCCAACTTCATAACCGTAACCGATGACTCGGTGGGGCGTTTGAAATCGCTCTTTGTAAAGAAAGGTGACGCCGAGTTGCGTCACAAGCTCAAAAGCTCACCGTTTAATGTGGCTTACGATGTGGTGCGCGGACGCGCTGCCGAACTTATTGCCGAAGGCGATGCCGACTGTGCCATAATGATGGGTCGACACATCAATGAACTTATTCAGCGAAGTCACGCAACGCTCGACACCACGGTGCTTCATGCCGCCGTGATGCAGGTGCTTACCGCGGTGTTCATCGCAACCGAGTCCTATGAGGCTGCGTTGTCTACCGCCGCCGATACACTGACACTGCTCTCGCAGGAGCCGCGTCGCAAGGATGAGCCTTTCCTGCAGGTGTTGGGAGCGTTACTTTACGACCTCTCGTTCCTGCATATCGTAAGAAAGGAGTACAAGGCCGCCGAGCGCACGCTTGAAAAGTCGATGCGCGTCTTTGAACGCCTTGCCAAGATGAACCCCGACCGTTACGGCTCGGCTCACATAATGGCTTTGAATGCATCGACATCGGTCTATCGCTCGAGGGTGAAGCAGGTCAATCTGCTTGCCCACTTCCAGGTGGCCACCTCCACCTATCTTGAAATGGTCAACAGCGGCATTCATGACGCAATGGATCGCCTTATCGAGTCGTTGGCCAATGAGGGCGAGATGCTCATGCAGCTCGGGAAGTATCGTGACGCCGTGCAGTACTATTCTCGCGCGTTGAAGTATCTGTCAAAGCTCAGTCCCGAATTTTCGGAGCGTCACCTGAAGCTCTCGATTAAGCTGAGCGAGGCATTGTTGCACACCCGCTCGACCCGCCAGAAGGGAGTGCATCTGCTCAACACTTTGTTGCAGAAGGCCGTCAGGATGAAGTCGGGTAAGTATGTCAAGGAGATTGAAACTCTGCTTGATGAGAAGACGACGGGAAAATTTGACATCCTCGCCCTGTGGCACAAGGCATTCCCCAAATAACGCATTTAACAACAATAAAATAGTAACGACATGTCAACATCACTATCGCATAGCGCGCCCGAAAGTGCGCTGCCCGCTATCCCCGAAACCTCAAAGGTGGCCATCGTGACCGCCGAGTGGAATGCTCACATAACCGAAGCTCTCACCAAGGGGGCGATTGATCTGCTTGAGAGCCGTAACGTAGAGTATGATGTCTACCATGTGCCCGGAGCCGTGGAACTCACCTATGGCGCAGCTCAGTTACTCGCTCATTACGATGCGATAATAGTGTTTGGATGCGTGATACGCGGCGGCACTCCCCATTTTGATTATGTGTGCCAAAGTGTTACTCAGGGCATTACGAAGCTTAACGCCGAGTTTGACACTCCCGTTATATTCGGAGTCCTGACGGTTGATAATGAGCAGGATGCGCTTGACCGTGCCGGTGGAAAGCTCGGTAACAAGGGTACCGAGGCAGCCGAAGCGGCAATAAAAATGATACATTTTACTTGCAAGGTAAACGAATTATGATTACCTTTGTGGCGCTTTAGTGTTTTGGGCGAATACCAGAGTGGCCAAATGGGGCAGACTGTAAATCTGCTGGCTTATGCCTTCGGTGGTTCGAATCCATCTTCGCCCACGCTACTACTATTATTTTGATTGCGGAAGTAGCTCAGTTGATAGAGCATCAGCCTTCCAAGCTGAGGGTCGCGAGTTTGAGCCTCGTCTTCCGCTCATTAAAGGTCGGTCCGACGAGGATGGACCTTTTTTGGTTTATGACGGACGGCTTCGGTTGATTAATCGACGTAATCAAGAAAACAAATAATAACAACACTCCTATGCGTATCGACATTTTGACCGTACTTCCCGAGATGCTTGAGTCGCCGCTTGGCTGCTCTATATTGAAGCGTGCCCAGGACAAGGGGCTGGCTCAGATTGTGGTGCACAACCTGCGTGACTATACCACCAACAAGCACCGCAAGGTCGATGACTATCCTTTCGGCGGCGAGGCCGGAATGGTGATGCAGATTGAGCCTGTGGACCGTGCCATCTCGCATTTGAAGAGCGAGCGTGACTATGATGAGGTGATATTTACATCACCCGACGGTGAGCAGTTCAGTCAGCCTATGGCCAATCGCATGTCGATGCTTGAAAACATCATCATTCTTTGCGGACACTATAAGGGCGTGGACTACCGCATACGCGAGCATCTCGTTACGCGCGAAATAACTGTGGGCGACTATGTGCTTACAGGAGGAGAGTTGCCTGCATTGGTAATAACCGATGCAATTGTGAGGCTTATTCCCGGTGCGATAGGCGATGAGCAGAGTGCGCTTAGCGATTCATTTCAGGATAATCTGCTTGCGCCGCCCATCTATACGCGTCCGGCTGAATATAAGGGGTGGAAAGTGCCCGATATATTGCTGTCGGGGCATCAGGCGCGCATCGACGAATGGCGCCATCAGCAAGCCGTGGAGCGCACGCGTCGTCTGCGTCCCGGACTTCTTGACGAGTAGTAGTCGTTGTCACTCGTCGGCTCCCGGAGGGAGAACCGGCGGTTCGGGCTTTCGGAGCGGCAGTGTGTAGCTTAGCGAGAATGAGCCCGAGAAGCTTGAGCCTTTTGTTCCGTAACCGGGTATGTACCAAGGATCGCCGTAGAGGTGAGTGCCTTGATGTGCGATTTTGTGGAATCGCAGATCCCAGCCGAGCGAGAAATTCTTGTAGATCATCACCCTTATTCCCACCATAAACTCAAAGTAACCGGCCGTGGTGCGTTGCGACGGTATGTTTATCACTTCGTTATCGCCCCAATAGCCTTGGTCGACGATTACATCGGTTACCTCATAGCTGAAGTTGGTAATGCCGTAACGCAGTCCGGCGTACACCGAATAGTCGGGATTGGAGTTATAGAGGAAGTTGTAGTTGACACCTATCTTGAAGAAGGGTGCTATCGATGATTTGTATTTGTAGTTGCCGTCGTCGGGTGTGTAGTTGGCAGTGCCTACACCGGCTTCTACCACCGGCTTGATCCAGTTGTGCAGGCTCAGTTCGCCCCAGAATCCCACGCCTCCATACTGCTGTCCGAAGCATCGCATCAACGGATCCCACAGGTTCACTCCCACTGTCACGGCATGAAATTTAGGATATATCAGTTTGGGTGCCGTAGTCAATATTGTGTCGTGGTACTCGACTCCGAGTATTGTGTCGACCAATATTGTGTGACCCTCCATGTCCTGCATCTCTATTACGCTTGCAGGTCGCTCGCCGGGCTTGGTCACTTTTGTATTCTCGTTTGAATTCTTTGACTTGTTGTCGGGATTCTCCACGGGCGTGACGCGTCGCTGGGCCGTTACGGTCAGGGCGACGAGGCTTAGGAGTAATATTATACAGCGGCGCAGCATCATTTATTCGTTAGGTTTTTCTTCGGTTCTGAAGTATATGCGTATGGTTTCTATGTCGGCATTCGTTATCAGCGAGTCAACGAGTCCCACCGAGTCGATGAGGTGGGTGGTGTAGTTGAGCTTGTCGATTGAGTAGCGGTACATGGCTCCGCACTCCTCCGAAGCGAAATAGGGTATACGCTTGTATTTGAACGTTATTGTGTCGAATAGTTCGGGAAAGTTCAGCTTCTTGGCCTCATAACGTATGAAATATGATGTCGAGTCCTGATTGGCTCGGAATGGCAGGTACACCTTCGACGCCGATGCCGAGTTTATCAGCAGCGAGTCGTTGATTGCACCTACGCCGCCTACCGATATGGAATCGACCGATATTTCACGCAGGGTGTTGTAGGAGTAGAACCCGGCAAGAGGTATCGAGCTTTGGTTGTCGGTACATCCTGATGTATTGCAGCTTGACAGCGTTATGCTCAGCGCTGCGAGCAATGATGCTGTTACGTTTAGTATTTTCCCCATTTTACAATTTCGTCAAAAGGCTTGCGCTTTTTTTCGGGTACGGTGCCGTCGCTGTCGGGATAACCCATAGGTATGATGGCTATAGGTTCCACATTGTCGGGAAGGTTGAGTCCTTCACGCACTATTGCGGGGTCGAAGTTGCACACCCAGCACGTTCCGAGTCCGAGCGATGCCGCACCGAGGCAAAGGTGCTCTACAGCTATCGACACATCGACATCGGTGTGATCCTTTCCGTCGAAGCTTCTGTGCCATGCTTCATCGTGGAGTCCGAGGGCCACGATGTAAACCGGAGCCTCCTTTATCCAGTCGCGGCTGTAGCTGCGTATCACTATGTCACGCAGTTCGGGCGTGTCGAGCACGAGGAATTTCCAGGGTTGCTTGTTGCAGGCCGACGGTGCGAGGCGCACAGTGTCGAGTACTGCCATTATGAGTTCGCGTGACACCGGTGCGTTGGTGTATTTGCGGCATGAGTAACGTTCGGCGGCAAGATGATAAAATTCAGGATATGCGTTCATGTCTGTGTTGCGGTTGTGGATTAAACTTGATTATTGTCGGGCGAGGTGGTAATTTCCTCGTCGATTTCATATTCATTGCGCCTGTCGGAGTTGCGCACTACAAGCTCGCCAATGAATCCGGTAAGGAACAGTTGGGAGCCGAGCAGCATCAGCGTCAGCGCCATGTAGAAGTAGGGTGAATCGGTCACAAGGCGATAGGGGTTGCCGTGATTCATGTCATATAGCTTTCCGAAGCCCACTACGGCCACGGCTATGAAGCCGAGGATGAACATGAGGCTGCCGAGAAGACCGAAGAAGTGCATCGGCTTGACTCCGAACTTGGCGGTGAACCACAGCGTGGCGAGGTCAAGGTAACCGTTTACAAATCGGTCGAGTCCGAATTTTGTCGTACCGTATTTTCTGGCCTGGTGATGCACCACTTTCTCACCTATGCGGTTGAATCCGGCGTTTTTGGCCAGATATGGGATGTAACGGTGCATGTCGCCGTAGACCTCGATGTGTTTCACCACTTTGTTGCGGTAGGCCTTCAGTCCGCAGTTGAAGTCATGTAGGTTGTGTATGCCGCTCACTTTGCGAGCTGTGGCGTTGAACAGTTTTGTGGGAATCGTCTTCGACAGCGGGTCGTAGCGTTTTTGCTTCCATCCCGACACGAGGTCATATTTATCCTCGGTTATCATTCGGTAGAGTTCGGGAATCTCGTCGGGGCTGTCCTGCAGGTCGGCATCCATTGTTATGACGACATCGCCCTTGGCGCGGCTGAATCCGGTGTTCAAGGCCGGCGACTTGCCATAGTTGCGACGGAAGCTGACTCCGCGTATGTTGGGATTGTGTTCGCGAAGCTTGTTTATGACCTCCCATGAGTCATCGGTCGACCCGTCGTTGATGAAGAGGATTTCGTAGGTGAAGCCGTGTTGGTTCATTACGCGGCTTATCCATGCTTCAAGCTCGGGAAGCGACTCTGCTTCGTTGTATAGCGGAATTACTACTGATATGTCCATTTCCGATAATTTGGTTACACTTTTTTAGGTTTTACCGAACGTGCCTGAACGAGAAGTGACATCAGCATCGACAGTATCGACCCTGAGAATACTATGAGCCACAGCATGTCGACGGCAAGTTCGATTGGTCGTGGTATGAGATGCTGGTCGCGGGCGCGCTGAAGCATTTCGGCAAACTCTTTCCCTCGCTCCCAGTCGGTGGAGTTGTAGAGGTCGATCATCATCGTCACTTGATGGTCAAGAAAATTCGGCTCGATCCATCGCATATACATTACTGCGATGAATGAGGCTATCATTCCGCCGCACAGGAATATCATGATGCCCTCCATCCACAGCGATGAAAAGAGAGTCTTGCCAAGGTCCGATACATAGGAGCGACGCAACATGATGTATATGACGGCCGGAACACCCGACATCAGAACTAAGGAGAGAAGTCCCAACGGAGGTTGTGACATGGAGTAGGCCGTTGCAAAGAAGAGTGCGGTCAGATACAGGCCGAACCATACGCCGTAATCGGCGCCGCGGCGATAGGGTGAATGGAATATTTTCTTTGTCCCGTTCATACAGGTACAAAGGTATAAAATAAAACTGAAATATAGTGCATGTGAGGCCTAAATGTCCTTGCCGTAAGTTATCGTAGGCTCGGCTGCTACGGCATAATCCTCTTCAGGTTCGGGCCGCCGGTATTGCGATAGATAGGAACGGTTAAGCAGCGATTCGATTTCAAGCAGTGTGGCCGCACGATTGGCGGGTCGCAACTGGCACTCCCACACGGTCATCACGTTCCATCCCATCTCTTTCAGACGCTGTTTGGCGCGGTTGTCACGCTCCTTGTTGCGGGTTATCTTATCGCGCCAGAATTCTGAATTGGTCGACGGCATCTTCGTGTCGCCGTGGCCGTGCCAGAAACATCCGTGTACAAATATCGCTACCCTGTACTTCCGCAGCACTATGTCGGGAGTGCCGGGAAGTCCGCGCACGTTTTTGCGATAACGATAACCGCGTTTCCACAGGTAACGGCGCACTATCAGCTCGGGCTTCGTGTCCTTGCTGCGTATAGCGGCCATTATCGCCGATCGCTTATTTGAACTGAACGTATCCATCGGGTTTGAGTTGTTACGAAATTAGGGATTTTATATCAATATAACAAATCCATGTCGGGTGACAAACAGTCAATTGCGATGGAAAAAAGTTGTAGATTGGTGAAGATTGTTTAATTTTGTCACTGTCAAATCTATTTAATCGTTGTTTATATTATCAGGTATACTAAAATTAATCTATATGGAAGTTAACTCCTTGAAAAAAATCGCGATATTACTTATCGTTTGCGTAGCCACAGTTATGTCGGGATGTGACAGCGATGTCCGTCTTCTCGACACGGTGCCGGCCGATGCGGCTGCTGTGGTTGCTGTCAACGCCGTCAGGTTGAATGAGGAACTTGACGGAGTACGTAACGGTGGCAAGCTCACTGCCGATGAAACGCTTGACCGCCTGCTTGTCAACAGTACCGACCGAGCAAAGAAGCAGATAAAGACCATGTTGATGTCGACGGCGGTTGACCGCAATATGGTGGTGGCATTTGCCATTCATGACAAGGACGGTCTTCGCGGAGTGAAGGAGATGATTAAGAGCGGAGTCTATATACTTACGTTCAAGATAAACAACGTAGCCGAGTTGACCGAGCAGCTTGAGGCCGGCGCAAGGCAGACTGTGGGTGACTTTGATGCATATTCGCTCGATTACACCACTCTATTTGTGAAGGGCAAGCAGGGCTGGATTATGGACGGCGACCCGCAGCGGTCGGCCAAGTTGCTTTCCGAGCAGCTTACCATAGCTTCCAACAAGTCGATAGCCTCGTTGAAGGGCGTAGGCAAGTTCCTTGAACGCAATGATGAGGTGATGCGCATAGCAGTCGCCATGACTGCGGCCAATGCCTCGGGATGGACATGTGTCGACACTTCATTCGACAATAACTCTACTGAAATCGATGTCGATGCAATATACCTTAACGCCGACGGCGATGAGGTTGACATGGATACCAACCTGCAGAAGATAAACAGCAAACTGCTTGACTACACTGCTCCGAGCGATGTGCTTGTGGCTGCAATGGGACTGCGCTCCGACACCGATTGGGACGCAATTCTCGGTTATGTCCAGGCCGTTTATCCTCTCGATTATAAGCAGCGCACATTGATGGGCTTGATTCTCCCTTATCTGCGACGTATCGACGGTACAATAATGGTGGCTGCCGGACCGATGGCCGATGCAACCATGTCGGCCGGAGATATTGAGAACCAAATCAGCTTTGTGGTGGCCATAGAGATGAGCAAGGAGAACATCAAGAAGACGATGAGCGATATAAACGGACTTATCTCCACCATGGGATTGTCGGCGTTACGTGACGGCAAAACTATAGTGTGGCAGGTGGCCGGTTCTCCCGCAATAACCCTCACTGCCGAGGGCAATTGTCTTGTATTTGCCAACCGCTCGCTGAAGCAGCTCGGCAACGATGCCGCACGTGACTGCATGAAGGGTAACGTGGTGGCCGTGTGGGCCAATATCCCCGATTCGATGGGTGAGGTGACCTACGGAGGTCGCGGATTCAGCCTTGACATGGAGGTGTCGGACGATTTTGAGGCCGATTTCCGTTTCAACGGATCCAACGCTCCCATTCTTGAACAGTTTGCGATGTTGATGCAGGCCGATGGAAATGTAAATGTAGTCGATGATGACGACTACGACTCTCTTGGTTTCACTCCCATCGACACTATAAAGTGATGAGGATTGACACGATAGCTCTTGATAACGTTTTGCCCGATGTGTTCGCGTCGGCGGCAGGCGATGCGTCGGCCGTCGACTCCGATGTGTGGTTGTGCGGCGTTACATTCAATCGTCCGGGGATATATCGCATAGAGGCGGAGTCGGGCACCGGAAAATCGTCGATGTGCAGTTTCATCTACGGAAACCGAAGTGACTATCGGGGGCGCATACTTTTCAACGGGCGTGACATAAGGTCGTTTTCGGTGAAAGAGTGGTGTGACATGCGTGTTTCCCACATCGCCTTGCTCCCTCAGGAGATGCGGCTGTTTCCCGAACTTACAGTGACCGAGAATATCGAGATAAAGAATCGGCTCACCTCGTTTAAGACACGTGATGAGATAACGGCGATGCTTGAGCGCCTGGAGATTGCCGATAAGGCCGATGAACCGGCAGCGCGCCTGTCGATCGGTCAGCAACAGCGTGTTGCTATCGTGAGGTCGTTATGTCAACCGTTTGACTTCCTGTTGCTCGATGAGCCGGTGAGTCACCTTGACGCCCGCAACAACTCCTTGGTGTCGCAACTGATTCTCGATGAGGTCAACCGGCAGGGTGCGGCCGTCATCGCAACCTCGGTAGGATATGCCATCGACATTGATCCTGTAAAAGTTTTGTCATTATAAAGAGTGATTGTGTTATGAAGGATATAGTGTGGCGGTTGTTGAAGCGTAACATAAGTGCCGGACAACTCATCGGATATGCCGTCGCCAATTTTGTGGGACTGTCGATAGTGCTCACCGCGATTCAGTTTTATCGCGATGTCACGGCCGTGTGGGATGATGACGATTCATTCATATCGCGCGACTACATGATTATATCACGCAAGGTGGAGGGGCTCGGCTCGCTTACCGGAAAGAGTGACGCTACATTCAGCGATGCCGACATAACCGAGATAGAGTCACAGCCCTGGGTGAGAAGGGTGGGTGAGTTCACCGCCTCGTCATTCAATGTCGCAGCCTCGGTCGAGATGGGCGGACGCGGCATGTCGACGGCTCTATTCTTCGAGTCGATACCTTCGGAGTTTTTCGATGTCATGCCCTCGGAGTGGGATTTTGACCCAGCCGATCCGGTTGTGCCCATAATCTTGAGCAAGGACTATCTGTCGTTATATAACTTTGGATTTGCATCGTCACGCGGATTGCCTCAGTTGAGCGAGGCCATGATAGGGATGGTGCCGTTGAAGGTGTCGGTAAGCGGTAACGGACGGCAGCAGTGGTTGCCGGCGCGTATCGTGGGATTTTCGTCACGCCTCAATACCATCGCCGTGCCTGAACAGTTTATGGAGTGGGCCAATGAGCGGTTTGCCGAAGAACCGGTGTCGCCTCCTTCGCGCCTTATAATCGAAGTGAGCCGTCCCGGCGACCCTGTCATAAAGGAGTTCCTTCAGAGCCACGGTTACGAAAGTGCAGGCGACAAGGCCGACAATGGAAAGGCCGCCTACTTCCTTTCGGTAGTGACGGCCGTAGTGATTGTCGTAGGTGCTATAATAAGCCTGCTGTCGTTCTTCATCCTGATGTTGAGCATCTACCTGCTTTTGCAGAAAAATCGCACAAAGTTGCACGACCTGATGCTTCTCGGTTATTCGCCGGGCATGGTGTCGAGCCGCTATTGCCGCATGGTGGTGGCTATCAACATCGTTGTGCTTGTAGCGGCGATTGCGGTAGTGCTTGTGGGGCGTCACCTTTGGGGCGGAGCGTTATCGTCGCTTGGGTTGTCGTCGACATCGCCATGGCCTGCTATTGTCACGGGATTAGCCATAATGCTGCTGATCACCGTTGTCAACATCATTTCGATAAGGCGCACCATGATGCGTTACTTCAAAGGTTGATGTCACAGTGTGCCTTTGGTCGACGGCAACGTGAAGTGTAACGGGTCACGCTTTATCGCCTGACGCAAAGCTCTTGCCAGCCCCTTGAATATGCCTTCGATTTTGTGATGTTCGTTGATACCCTCTGCGCGTATGAATAGATTCATCAGCGCGTTGTCGCTCAGCGACTTGAAAAAGTGCATGAACATTTCGGTGGGCATGTCGCCTATGCGCTCGCGCTTGAATTGAGCATCCCACACCAGCCATGGTCGCCCTCCGAAGTCAACGGCAACCGTACAGAGGCAGTCGTCCATCGGCAGCACGAATCCGTAACGCTCGATACCGCGCTTGTCGCCCAATGCCTTGCGTAACGCTTCGCCGAGAGCTATCGCGGTGTCTTCGACGGTGTGATGTTCGTCGACATGGAGGTCACCTTCCACCGTTATGTCGAGATCGATGCCTGAGTGTCGTGCTATCTGGTCGAGCATGTGGTCGAAGAAGCCTATTCCGGTTGTTATGTTGCCCTTTCCGGTTCCGTCGAGGTCGACGGTTATCTCTATTTTGGTTTCGGAAGTGACGCGGCTTACCGATGCGCGGCGCGTGCCTCCTTGAAGCGTGACCGTCACATCGTCCCATGACGGCGTTACGCGTTCCACCGCGTCACTTAGTCCGGCATCGGCAATCTCCTTCATCAATTCGGGAGTTGGCTCACGCAAGAGTATGGCCTTGCACCCGAGGTTGCGGGCAAGCATGACATCGGTCAGCCTGTCGCCTATAACCCGCGAACCTGACAAATCGTAATCGCCCGACATATATTTACCGAGCAATGCCGTGCCGGGTTTGCGTGTCGGCGCGTTATCTTCGGGCAGGGTGCGGTCTATGATTATGTCGTCAAATGTCACGCCTTCGTTGGCAAAGGCTTTCAGCATCTTGTTGTGGGCCGGCCAGAAGGTATCCTCGGGAAAGAGTTCGGTGCCGAGTCCGTCCTGGTTGGTGACCATGACAAGCTCAAAAGGCAGTCGTGACGCAATGAAGTGCATTGCACGCAGTGCGCCGGGCATTAATTCGAGTTTTTCAAGTGAGTCGACTTGAAAATCCACTGGAGGCTCCACTATGAGTGTGCCGTCACGGTCGATAAAGAGTACTCGCGGTCGTTGGGTGTCAGCGTCGGTCATATTCCTCTATTTTTTCAATTAACAATCGGTTTTCGTTGTCGCTGCCTACCGTTATCCTGAGGCATCCGGCACAAAGGTGTACACGGCAGCGGTTGCGCACTATGACGCCTGCATCGCGCAGCCAAGCGTATAGGGCATCGGCATCATCTACTTTCACGAGCAGGAAGTTGGCGTCGGAGGCATATACCCGCTTTACCGCCGACAGGGATTCAAGCTGCGATGCAAGCCTGTCACGGGCCTCGACCAGCTCCTTGGCCACGGCGGCAACCTTGTCGGCTCGGTCAAGGACATTCAGCGCCTCGCGTTGGGTGAGGATGTTGATGTTGTAGGGATATTTCACCTTGTTGAATATGTCGATTATCTCAGGTGACGCGTATGCTATGCCGAGCCTCATCGCAGCCGAGGCCCAGGCTTTGGAGAATGTCTGCATGACTATCAGTCGCGGCAACGTGTCGAGATACTGAACCATCGATCCTTTGTCCGAGAAGTCGATATAGGCTTCATCAATCACCGTTATGCCTTGGAACCGACGGGCTATGCGCAGCATGTCGTCGATGGGGAGCGCGTTGCCTGTGGGGTTGTTGGGCGAGCACATCCACAGCACTTTGGTGTTTTCATCGACGAGGTTGAACAGGTTCTCCTCATTAACCGTGAAGTCGTCGTTGAGGCTTGCCGTGCGATACTCTACATCGTTTATGTCGGCGCACACACGATACATTCCGTAGGTGGGGTCGATGGCGACTACATTGTCGATGCCGGGACGGCAGAATACGCGATAGGTTATGTCGATGCACTCATCGCTTCCCACTCCGAGGAATATGCGGTCGGGCGTAACTCCGCGAATTTCAGCGAGGCGGCGTTTCACCTCCAGTTGTAGGGGGTCGGGGTAGCGGTTAAGGCCGTCGATGCGGCTGTTCTCGTTGGCATCGAGCCATGCGAGAGCTTCGCCGGTATATTCGTTGCGGGCGCATGTATAGGGCGTGAGTCGCAGTATGTTGGGGCGCACGAGGCTGTCTAATGTCATGTTGCGTTATTTAGCGTTGTTTTCAATTGAGTTAAGTCGCAGCGTCACGGCGAGTTTGTGAGCCATGAGATCTTCATTCTCGGACATCGTTTCTACCGCGTGACCAATCGACTTGATGCCTTCAGGTGTCAGTTCCTGGAATGTAATCTTCTTTGTGAAGCTGTCGATGTTGACTCCGCTGTAGCTGCGTGCATAGCCCGATGTGGGCAGGGTGTGGTTGGTGCCCGACGCATAGTCGCCTGCGCTTTCGGGAGAGTAGGGGCCTATGAACACCGAACCGGCATTGGTGACGCGGTTGCAAAGCGAGCGTGCGTCACGATGATTTATGATGAGGTGTTCGGGTGCATAGTCGTTGCTGAACTCCATCACTTCATCCATGTCGCCGAGCAATATGATGCGGCTGTGTTCAAGCGAGCGGTTCATCATGTCACGGCGCGGTAGTGTCGACAGCAATCGCTCGATCACTTCGGGCAACCGGTCAGTAAGTCGGAGTGACGTGGTGAGAAGAATCGACTGGCTGTCGGGGCCGTGCTCGGCCTGCGAGAGGAAGTCGGCCGCCACAAATTCGGGATTGGCTTCGTCGTCGGCTATTACCAGAACCTCCGACGGCCCAGCCGGCATGTCGATGGCAACGCCGTGCATTGTCGCCTGCTGTTTGGCCTCCATAACGTAACGGTTGCCCGGACCGAATATCTTGTAGACTTTGGGGATGCTCTCGGTGCCGAATGTCATCGCCGCTATGGCCTGCGCTCCTCCTGTCTTGTATATTCGGCTGACTCCGGCTGCTTTTGCCGCATAGAGTATGGCCGGATGTACTTTCCCGTCCTTCCCGGCGGGAGTACAGAGGATTATGTCACGGCATCCGGCTATGCGTGCCGGGACGGCAAGCATCAGGACGGTCGAGAATAGCGGTGAGTTGCCTCCGGGGATGTAAAGACCCACGCGGTCAATGGGCACAGCACGCTGCTCGCATGTCACGCCCGGCTGTGTCGTCACCTTTACGGGTTGTGACATCACCTGTGCGCGGTGAAACGCCGCGATGTTTTCCCTCGCCATTGCTATTGCGTCACGCAGCTCGTCGCTCACGAGGCTCTCGGCTTCGTCAATCTCCTCGGGCGTCACTTCAAGACGGTCGAGTTGAGCGCCCGTGAACTTCATTTCGTAACGCATCAGCGCTTCGTCGCCGTTACGCTTCACATCGTCCATTATCGATGTCACGGTATCGGTGACTTCACGCGCCTTGTCGGCAAGCGGTCGTTGCAGCAGTGCGTTTCGGCTGTCGCGCGACGGATATCTGATTATTTCCATATTGAGGTCAAAGTATCATTTTTTCAATGTCGAGAGCGAGTATTCCCTCGGCTCCGGCATTTTTGAGTTTTCCTATTATTTCCCACAGCTTTTTCTCTTCAAGAACGGAGTGAACCGAACACCAGTCGCTGTTGGCCAGCGGCAATATTGTTGGGCTCTTTATTCCGGGAAGCACCATGAGCACATCGTCGAGCTTGTTGCGGGGAACATTCATGAGAATGTATTTCTTCCCGTCGGCTGCTTTAACGGCATCGAAGCGGAACAACAGCTCGTCGAGCACCTCACGCTTTGATTCCGACAGGTGTCGGCGACGGGGACTGATGAGCACGGCCTGTGACTCGACTATACGCTCGACCTCGACGAGATTGTTGCTGATGAGTGTCGAGCCCGATGAAACGATGTCGAAGATAGCGTCGGCCAGTCCTATGCCCGGAGCGATCTCCACCGAGCCGGTGATCACGTGAATGTCGGCTCGGATGCCGTTACGCTCAAGGAAGTGTGACAATATGACGGGATAGGATGTCGCAATCTTGCGATTGTTGAACCATGACAAGCCGGTGTAGTCCTCACGCTTGGGGATGGCGAGCGACAGGTGGCACTTGCTGAAGCCGAGCTCCTTTACCACCTCGACATCCTTTTCTTTTTCAAGAACTTCGTTCAGTCCCACGATGCCGAGGTCGGCGGTGCCGTTGGCAACGGAATCGGGAATGTCGTCATCGCGCAAAAACAGCAGTTCCACCGGGAAGTTGCGTGACGGAACAAGCAGTGTGCGCTTCACTGCCGTGAGCTTGATGCCTGCCTCGGCAAGCAGCTCCATTGTTTCCTCATAGAGTCGTCCTTTCGACTGGACGGCGATGCGTAGTTTGTTGTCCATATCGGGTATAGTTTTTATAGATTTCACGATAATAATTGAGCCGGCCTCCTGTGACGGGAAGCCGGCTCTATACATTTATTGACTTGTCGTAAGCGTCAGTCATCATGCACGCCTCATTGCTCCCTCACTGCGAGTAACGGAGATGATGATGGTGATGATATCGTGAGCTTAAAATTGTCAACATATTATTTCTGTTGTTGTTTATGCGACAAAAGTAGCATAAATAAATGAATTTTGCTAACAAAAAGCGAAAATTTGTGTGAAAAATCGGATAATTTGTATTTTATGCGATTAATACCATGTCACACCGTTGGTCATCGACGAGCGCTTGTCGTACTTCAAGTCCTGCAGGAGCGACGACTTCACGGCGATGTGGAAATTGTAGCTCTTGTAGGGGCCTACGGGTATGAAGCTCGCAGTCATCGTGAAGCAGTGGAGGTCACGTGATATGTTGCAGTTCATGTAAGCTATCTTGTGGGTGTCGAAGTTATAGCTTGCGCTGAATCCGAAGTTCCAGTTTTTGGTGGGCTGTATGTTGCCTGAGAAGCTGAGGTTCTGGGTTATCTTACCGTCATACTCCATCTTCTTTTTGTTGAACGCTCCGTAGCCGTAGTTGACCGAATAGTTGAATGTAAGACTCCACGGAACCTCCCAGGCCATGTAGCCGTCGTCGTTAAGCTGCAGACCGCTGTCGGCAGTTTCGCTGTTGCCGGTGCGGTTGTTGCGGAAGTCGCCCGAGGTGTTCTCAAGCTCGTGGGAGTTGTCGGGCTCGTCGTCGACGCTGCCCGATTTCTTCTTGTCGTCCTTTTTATCCTTGCGCTTGAAGGTGTTGTTGTTGAAGGTGTAGGAGAATGATGTTCCGGTGCTGGAGAGTCGTCCGAGTCCCTTTCCGGCTTTCCATCGAGGCACGTTTACGCGCACTGGATTTCCTGCCGAGTTGAGCTGATAGGTGTAGACATCCCATGTAGCCGAGAGGCTCAGGTTGAAGTTTTTGACGAGTCGCAGCAGCAATGAGGTCTGTATATTGCTCCAGTTCATTGAGTCTGCTGCGAAGTTGTAGCTTTGTGACACGCTGAAGTTCTCGATCAACGATATTTTCTTTTCGCCTATACTGTCGTTGTCGCTCTTAACCTTCATCTCGACATTGTTGGCGAGCGAAACACTCACTACTCCCTGCCGTCCCTGCCCCGGCACGCCGTAAAGGGCATTGGGGAAGAGCGAGTACTTCTTGGTGACGGTTTCACCCTTGGAGTCCTGATAGGAGTAGTTGCCGTAGTAACCGAAGAACGGCGACGAGAAGTCGGGAGCGCCCGAGAACGATATTGTCGGAGTCAATACGTGGCGTATCATTTTCACTTTGTCGCCGAGGAATTTCATAGGCTGGAAGAAGCCGTAGATTTTGGTGTCGAGCGACACTGACGCATTGAAATCCCACACGTTATAGAGGCTGTAGGTGGTGTCGCACACTTCGGCTGAGGCATTGGGGTCCCAGCTTCGGCGCACCTTTGAGGTGTACATTCGGTCGTTCAGCGATATTTGCGGAGTGAGGTTGATATATTTGAACAGGTTGAATGTCGCCGAGATGGGGATTGAGTGACGCATACCGTTGCGCCAATCCTTTATGAGGCTCTTCTTGAAGAACTGGTCCTGCTTGGCTGTCAGTGAGTTCTGGAACTGACCGGAGTAGGAGAGCTTGATTTTCTCATACCAGCGTTCGGCACCTACGGCGCGTTTGCGCTTGAAGGGGTAGACCTGCGACAGCGACACCGTGAGGTTGGGGAATGACACTGCAAGTGTAGAGTCCTGGGTACGCTGCGCGATGTTGGCAGTTGTTGAGAACGACCATTTCGAGTTGGGGATTCGATAGGTCATGTTGATGGTCGAACTCTTGGTATTCTCGGTGAACGAGTTGCTGTAGTAGCTGTTGAGGTCGTTGCGCGTGTAGCCGCTCGTCGAGAAGTTTACGCTTGCCGAGAGGGTCATGTTGGGATTGGCCTTTGAATCCTGCGAGTGGTTCCAGAGAATCTGGAAGTTGGTCTGCTTAGAGTAGTCGGGATTGCCCTTTTCGCCGAAAATCGTGTTGATGTAGCTCAAATGGAAGCTACCCGAATACTTGTATCGTTTCACGTAGGCCGACTGTGCGTTTATACCCCATGAGCCTTTGGTGTATATCTCGCCTGTGAGCGCGAGGTCGATGTTGTCGTTTATTGCAAAGTAGTAGCCTCCGTTGCTCAGATAGAATCCTCGGTTGTAGTCATCGCCGAACGAAGGGAATATTATACCTGAAGAGTACTTCTCGGAGAAGGGGAAGTATCCAAACGGTACGGCAAGCGGGAGCGGAAGTCCTGCAAGCACCATGTAGGCGGGTCCGGTGACCACATTCTTTTTGGGGATGACCTTGGCTTTGGTCAACTGAAAGTAGAAGTGGGGATGGTCGTGATCGTCGCAGGTAGAGTATTTTCCGTCGGCAAGGTAATATTCGCCGCTTTCCATCATCTTGGTGCGACCTCCGGTCAGATAACCTTCGCCCTGCTCGGTGACGACATCGGTTATCATACCTCGTTTTGTCTTGAAGTTGTAGCTCATTGTCTTAGACTCGTATTCACCGCTCTTGTCGGAGAATACAGGCGAACCCTGCAATTCGCCTACCGAGTCGGGACGACCTACGGCATAGACTACGTTGGTGGCCATGTCCATTTTTATTTCAGCGCCCTGCAGCTCCATGTCGCCATACTTTACTTCGCTGTCGCCATACATGAACGCGCTGTTTTTGCCTACAAGCACCAATGAGTCTTTGGCCGAGAAGGTTACAACGTTGTCAAGGTCGACCTTCTGGCGCTGGATGCGTGATTTGGTTTCCTCCTTGGGATGGAACACGGGGAGTGAGGAAGCCGCCACCGATTCGGGGACAGCCTCGCTGATGAGGGTGCGGCGCAACGGGTCGTAGGAATCGGGGATTGTATCGACCGATGACGAGTCGACAGCTGCGGCAGTGGAGTCGACATGCGAGGGCAACGGGTCACTGTTGGCTCGTCGGGGAAGTGATGCGGCTCCGGCGCTTATTGCGCATAATAGCACCGATATTATTATATATAGGTGAGAATTTCTCAAAATAGTGATGAGTCGAAATGCAAAATCGTTGCAAAGATACTATTTGCGATGCGATTATGAAAATAATATCGCCAAGATTAGCAAATGTTAAAAACAAAAGATGTAACTTTATGTTATAAATCACAAAGGACTATTTATTTTGGGACACCTTATAAAAAATACAATCGTCAGGAGAGTACTGAAGACATTAATGTGGGTATTGATTGTGATTTTACTGATACCTGCTCTTCTCTATGTGCCCTTTGTGCAGAATTTCGTCAAGGATATAGCACTGCGTGAGGTAGCCAAGTCATCGGGGATGACGATAGAGATTGACCGTTTTCGGCTCAAGTGGCCGTTGAGCGTTATGCTTGACGGAGTGAGAGTTATGACTTCGCCCGGCGACACAATGGCTGTGGTGGGAAATGCCGATCTCGATGTCGACATACTGCCGCTGCTGAAGCTTGACATACATGCGAGCGGCCGTATCAGCGATGTGCGCTATAAGATGGGGACTCCCGACTCGGTAATGTATCTTGTGGCCGATGTGAAGGATTTCAAGCTTGAACCGTCGCATTACGACCTTAAAAATTCGTTAATCGAAGTGAGTCATGCCGAGCTCGACGGAGGCGATGTTTTATTGTTGTTTAACGGTAGCGACACTACTGCGACACCGGTCGACACAACGGCGTCGATGCCATTGACCATCAAGGCGGGCTCGCTGTTGCTGCGTAATATAAGTTACCGGATGTCGATGATGCCCGTTATCGACTCGTTGTCGGCAACGGTTCCGCTTGCTGAGCTGCGTGACGGATTTCTCGACCTCGCCACCCGGCGCATTCATGCCCGTTCATTGAGCGTCGACAGTGTCAGCGCAATGTATCTCACGCCTTCGGCCGAGTATCTTGCCGCACACCCTGCCGACACGGTAACGACAGTTGAGGAGCATCCTACTCCGCTCGACAGCATGTGGGTGATTACCGGCGACACGGTGAGGCTCACCGGACAACGTGCCGTATATGCCATGCGTGGCGCCGTGCCGCAGCCCGGACTTGACATGAATTATCTGCAAGCCGACGACATAGAGATACGTGTCGATTCATTCTATAACCGAGGAGTTGAGATAACGGTTCCGCTTAAACGGCTTGCGGCGACCGAGCGCAGCGGTTTAAAGCTCGACGCTTCGGGCACATTTGCCATGGACACGGCCGGAATGGAAGCACGCAACTTCGACATAACCACCCTGTTTTCGGCGATAAAGTTCAATGCCTACATGGGAATGGGCGACATGACGACCGACCCCGACCTGCCTCTGCGACTTAAGGCGGCGGCAAGGATAGGGGTGCATGATGTGGAGATGCTGATGCCTTCGCTCGTGCCGATGCTGAAGACAATTCCGCGTTACAATGACATAAATCTACAAGCCGATGCCGAAGGGACAGTGTCGGCAATGCGTGTGGAAAAGATATATGTGGCTTTGCCGGGATATATGAACATGGAGATGCGCGGCGAGGTGTATGACATGCTCGACATCGATAAGATAAGCGGCGAGATACTGCTTGACGGCGAACTCAAGAACGTTAACTTCATAAAACCCACGGTGCTTGAGGCAAAGCTTGCCAAGCAGCTCAACATTCCGCCCATAAAGCTTGAAGGCCGTGTGGAAATGGAGTCGGGTGCCTACAACGGAATGTTGCGTGCCGTTACCGGTAAAGGCGAGGTGCTGCTTGACTGCGACTGGAACGGCCGTGCCGAGTCCTACACCGCCGACCTTAACCTTGACGAGTTCCCGATAAGTTCATTCATGCCCGAGATGGGAATAGGCGATGTCACCGCCAATGTGAAGGTGAAGGGGCGCGGCTATGACCCGATGTCGGTCAAGACCACTATCGATGCCGAAATGGCGATCGACAAATTTGTATATGACAGCATAGCTTACTCCAATATACGCGCATGGGCCAAGCTTGACACGGGCGTGATCGATGCCGGCGTTATGTCGATGAACCATGACGCCAACTTTGACATGACGATGTTGGGTAAGCTCGAAGGCGACAACATCAATGTAGAGTTTGAAGGCGATGTGCGTAACTTTGACCTCCAGGGATTGCACCTTTCTCCGACCGAAAACAAGGGCTCGTTCAGCCTCGACGGAAAGGCTGTGCTCAACCCCAAGCGCAGCTACTATAACGGCAATGTCAATGTGACCGACCTTGCGTGGTCGATGCCCGACATGGAGATTGCAACCCCGGCTATAAATACGACGCTCGATGCAACCGACTCGTCGATGATGGTGACGCTTCACAATGAGTCACTTGTGGCCGGACTTATGGCCAAATGTCCGATTGACACGTTTATGACGCGAGTCACCGGCACGATGACGCTGCTTGAAAAGCAGATGGCCGACAAGCGCATCGACATAATTGCGTTGCAGCATGCGTTACCACCCTTTGTCCTCGACCTGAATTCGGGCTCCAACAGCGTTATATCCGATTTTCTGGAACCGGCCAAGATGTCTTTTAACTCGCTCAAGTTCAACATGAGCACCGACACCATCATCACCATGAATGCCGCAGTCGACAGGTTCAAGGCCGGAAACACGCAGCTCGACACGATAACATTCAATGCGCTGCAACACGGCAAGTTCCTCGTGTATAAGATCAATGTCGACAACCGCCCGGGAACGATGGACGATTTCGCACATGTGAACGCTACGGGATTCCTTGCCAACGAGAATTTCTCGCTCTTCCTGAACCAGAGCAACATAAAAGGTGACACGGGATTCAAGATCGGTGTCAACCTCACCGGCTCCGACTCACTGCTTACAATGCGACTTGTGCCGCTTAAGCCTGTCATAGGCTATAAGACATGGTCGTTGAATCAGGACAACTTCATAAGCTACAGCTTCGGGTCAAGGCATCTTGACGCCAACCTCGACTTGTCGAACGGCGACAGCCACCTGCGCATATTCACCGAACATTCACATAACGACTCGGTGATGGGACAGGAGGATGTGGTGGTAAATGCATCGGGCATACAGCTTGCCGACTGGCTCGCGCTGTCGCCATTCGCTCCGCCGGTCAAGGGCGTTGCGGGAGTCGATATGCGCATCCGCTGGGATGCCGAAGCTAAGTCACTGTCGGGAACGGGAAATGCCACGCTCGACGACTTGAGCTATGGCGGCGACAGAGTTGGCTCATTCCTGCTTGACCTCGGACTGTCGACTACCGCTTCGGGAGTCATAAAGGCTTCGACATCGCTTATGGTCGACAGCATCAAGGTCATCACGGCTTCGGGTTCGCTCAACGACAGCACGGCCGCACATCCGTTTGCTCTCGACTTCTCGATGATACACTTCCCGCTACGCATAGTCAATCCGTTCCTGCCTCCGGGAGTTGCCAAGCTTCACGGAATGCTCAACGGCGAGATGGACATAACGGGAACGATGGCCAATCCGGTGTTTGACGGATTCCTCGATTTCGACTCCACCGATGTGCTCGTCGACATGGTGGGAACTTCGTTCAAGTTCTCCGACGAGAAGATACCGGTCGACAGCAATATCGTGCGCTTCAACAACTACACCATCAAGGGCATCAACGACAATCCGCTCTATATCAACGGCACTGTCGACATGACAAGTCTTGTGTCGCCGCGAATCGACCTCGACATGAAGGCGCGTGACATGCAGATAGTGGGTATCGACCGCGGAAAGGGACATGATGTCTACGGACGCGGATTCATAAACCTTGACGCCGATGTCAAGGGCAACATGGATTTCATGTCGGTAAACGCCAAGCTCAATCTGCTTGAAGGCAGCAATGTGACCTACGTGCTCGACATGGCCGCCGACCAGCTGTCGGAAGGCGTGGGGGCGGGTGACATGGTGCGGTTTGTCCAGTTCAGCGACACCGCAGCTGTGCTCCAGGCCGACTCGCTTGAGTCTACAGGCATGTCACTGATGCTGAATGCCCAGGTCATCATTTCGGAAGGCTCGACAATCAATGTCGACATATCGTCAAACGGCAAGGACAAGGCGCAGATTCAGGGTTCGGGTAACCTTAACTTCACTATGTCGCCGTTCAGTGACATGCGCATTACCGGACGCTACACCATCGACAAGGGATTTGTGCGTTACACTCCGCCGTTCATGAGCCAGAAGCTCTTTGACTTCGAGAGCGGAAGCTATGTGGCGTTCAACGGCGACATGATGAATCCCATTCTCAACATCCATGCCACTGAAACGCTCAAGGCCAACGTGACCGAGGAGGGGCAGAACTCCCGTCTTGTCAACTTCATAATAACGCTGAATGTCACCAACACGCTTTCCAATATGGATGTGTCGTTTGACCTGTCGACAAATGACGACATCACCATACAGAACGAGTTGCAGACGATGAGTCCCGAGCAGCGAGCCAATCAGGCGATGAACATGTTGCTCTACAACATCTACACGGGTCCGGGCACGAGAGCGTCGTCCAACCTGTCGGGCAATGTGCTCTTCTCGTTCCTCACATCCAAGCTCAACACTTGGGCGGCAAACAACATAAAGGGTGTCGACATAACATTTGGCGTCGACCAGTATGACCGCACCTACGAGGGCGCTACTTCCACCACCACAAGCTACAGCTACAAGGTGAGCAAGACCCTCTTTAACGACCGCATAAAGATTGTGATCGGCGGAAACTACTCGACCGATGCCGACAATGACGAGAATCTGTCGCAGAACCTGATAAACGACATCTCCTTTGAATACATGCTCAACCGTAGCGGCTCGATGTATCTGCGACTGTTCAGGCACGAAGGCTACGAGAACGTGCTTGAGGGCGAGGTGATACAGACCGGTGTCGGATTTGTCTACAAGCGCAAGCTAAGCTCGCTCAGGGATTTGTTCCGCTTCGTGGGTCATCGCAAGGAGTCGCCCGAAGCCCCGGAACCGGCTGAATCGCCTGCCGGAACATCACCTATAAACAAGAATAACGATGATGCGGAGAAGAATTGACATTACATATCTGTGGCTGGTAGTAATTGCGGCGTTGGCCGTGAGCGTGACATCATGCTCGACCACACGTAGGCTTGGTGCCGACGATGTGCTCTACACCGGCGTGAAGAAGATTGACATTGTGCCGTCGGAAGGTGAGAAGGTGCCGTCGGGTGTGGCCGAAGAGGTGAAAAACGCCGTTAACGTGAGGCCCAACAACATTCTTAGCTGGCTGTCGCCCTATTACCGTTATCCTTTCCCTTTGGGATTGTGGGTCTATAACAATTGGAGCAATCCGCCCAAGGGTTTTAAGCACTGGCTCTATGAGAAGCTTGTCGAGGAACCTGTGCTTATAAGCGATGTGAGGCCCCACCTGCGCACGCGGATGATCGAGAACAATCTTGATGACGCGGGCTATTTCCGAGGAACCGCCTCCTACGAGCTGCTCTACAGCAAGAAGAACAAGAAGAAAGCTCAGATTATATACACGGTACACACCGGCCCGGCCTATCTGCTCGACTCGATAGAGTATCTGCCCGACACATGTCACCTTTATCACAAGATTGACTCGGTGGCGATGAGCAGCACCTATTTCCGCAAGGGAATGCGTTACTCTACCGACTCGTTGAGCATCGAGCGCAACCGCATCACCAACGTGTTGCGTGACCAGGGTTACTATTTCTTCCGTCCCGAGTATATAGAGTACCTTGCCGACAGTACCATAACGCCTCAGCGAATAGCGTTACGCCTCACTGTGGCGCGTAACATCCCCAAGTTTGCATTGCAGCGTTACCGCACCGGCAATGTGACGGTATTCATCAGCCGAAATGACGGGGGAGGCACTCCCGACACTACGGTGACGCGGCGCGGAACGGTGATACAGATGATGCCGTCACGCTTGCGCAAGGGGTTGATTCCGGGGTGCGTCACGTTCCGTAAAAACCGCATATTTGCCGTGAGCGAGATGAACCGCACGCAATCCTATCTGTCGCGCCTCGGCATATTCAACTACATAAACATCGATGCGTTCCCCGACACGACGAGCGCCGAGCCCCGCCTTGATGTGGTCATCCAGTGTACATTCGACAAGCCGCTTGAGGCGAGCATCGAGGCCAATGTGTCATCGAAGTCCAACAGTTACCTTGGCCCGGGATTGTCGCTGTGGGTGACCAACCGCAACCTCTTCGGCGGCGGCGAGCAGCTGCGTGTGGGCCTTACGGGTTCCTACGAGTGGCAGACGGGACACGACCGCTCCTCGGTGTTCAACAGCTACGAGGTGGGTATCAACTCTTCGCTCTCGTTCCCGCGCATGCTTGCTCCGAGATTCTTCCCGTTGTCGCGGCGCAATCTCAACTGGACGCGCTTCACGTTGAACGCCGACCTACTCAACCGTCCGCACTACTTCAACATGGCTCAGTTCAGCGCGTCGATGAACTACGACTGGCAGACACGCAAATACTTCTCCTATACGTTTACTCCGCTCAAGCTATCCTATGTGAAGCTTTTGCGCACCACTTCGGAGTTTGACTCAATCATGGCGGCCAATCCGGCGGTTGCAGTGAGCTTCCGCGACCAGTTCATTCCGCAGATGGGTTTCACCATGATCTATGACCGCGTGATGAACCGCGACAACCTGCTCAATGTTCAGGCTACGGTTCAGGAGGCGGGAAATATATGCTGGGGTATATGGCGGCTTGCAGGAGTGAAGGGCGAGAAGCGGTTGTTTGGAATGCCGTTCTCGCAGTTCATAAAGGGCACGGCTCAGATTGTCTACTCGCGAAGGATCAAGGGCGAGCACTGGTTTGTGGCGCGAATGTTTGGCGGCGTGGCTCATGCCTACGGCAACGGTCACGAGGTGCCTTACAGCGAGCAGTTCTATGTGGGTGGTGCCAACTCGGTGCGTGCGTTTACCGTCCGCAGCATCGGTCCGGGCAGTTATCATCCCGATAAGGACGATGTCAACAGCAATTTCGATGAAACCGGTACGTTTAAGTTTGAGTGCAATGCCGAGTACCGTTTCCCGATATTCGGTCCCGTTCACGGCGCCTTCTTCCTTGATGCCGGTAATGTGTGGCTGCTGAAGAACGACCCCAACCGTCCGGGTGGAAAGCTTGAGGGGCGCACATTCTTCCGCGATTTGGCCGTGGGTACCGGAGTGGGTTTGCGTTTCGACATAAGCATGCTTGTTATACGCGGCGACCTTGGCATAGGCATCCATGCGCCCTACGACACCGGTCATGGTGGCTACTACAACATGGAGTCGTTCAAGAAGTCGCTTGCCTTCCACCTTGCCATAGGCTATCCTTTTTGATACGCATAGGTTAATATATACTCCACCGGTAACCTGGTTATCGGTGGATTTTTTTGCTATGTCACGGGTTAAGAAAAAATTTTGTAAAATTTTTTGAAAAAAATCATATCAGGCTCGAACTTTTTCGGGCTACCGGTGTTTTATAAGATGATTAGATAGAATCTGCTATTATTTATGATGAATGAACTAAGGTTGCAGATTGATTGCAATCCAACCGCTAAAACATGATATTCAATACGTTGTCCCGGCTCCCGATTCGGGGGTCGGTGATTCAACGTGTATGGACTAAAGCCAAAATTTAAGGGTCTGAGCGGCCTAAAACGACAAAGGAGTTATATTATTTCAAAAGTGAGAAGTTGTTAGGAATCTTCTCGAAAAGTGAAACTAAAGATATCGCACAATCAACATTCACTAATTTTTCCGGGGAAGCCGTAGTTGTGAAACTGCGGCTTTTCATCTTTTTGTGGGGGTGATTAGCGGTTGTCGCCAGTGCCGTGGAGGCGGTGGCGGGCGGCGCGGGAGCGGAGCTTGTCGAGGTTCATGCGGGCGATTTCTTCAAGCGACAGGCCAAGGTCGTCGCTCATGGCGGCGATATACCACAGCACATCGCCTACCTCCTTGGCGATTTCCAGGCGGGTGGCCTCGTCAAAGACTCCGCCATTGTCGCGGATTGTCTTCTTGACCTTATCGGCCACCTCGCCCGATTCGCCGGTCATGCCGAGGGCTGAATATATGATGCCAATCTCCTTGGGATATATGGCTGTCTTCAGCGCCTCGGCCTGATATTCCGACAGTGTCATGACTATTTTACCGTGCTTTTAGAGAAATAGACTTCGCGCAGGGGCTTCTTCACCTTGTCGCCGGTGAGGGTGACTTCATCCTGCAGCCTGATGTCGGTCGACGATGCGCCCACCTTGACCAGGAAGCGGCCGGGAGCGATGTTCCAGCGGCGCGCGCCGTCGTTGCTGTAGTAGCCCATCTGCTCGGGATGCAGCTTCACGGTGACTCTCTTGGTTTCGCCGGGATTGAGCGACACGCGGGCAAATCCCTGCAGCTGAATCGGGCGCAGATTCTGGTCGGCGTCGACAGGCGAAATGTAGAGTTGTGCTATCTCGTCGCCCTTGACCGCGCCGGTGTTCTTGACATCAAACGACACGACAACCGAGTCGGCCGATGTTGCGGCACTCTTGTCGACGGTCAGGTTGGAGTAGTCGAATGTGGTGTAGCTCAATCCGTGGCCGAATTCCCATGCCACGCGCTGATCCTTCTCGGTCGAGCGGTTGTAGCATATAGGCTCGTAGACCTCGGTGTTGGGGTAGCTTACCGACAGCTTGGCCGAGGGCGAGATGTTGCCGTAGAGAATGTCGGCGACAGCGTTGCCTCCCTCCTCGCCGGGATACCATGCCTGAATCACGGCAGCGCAGCGGTCGGCGATGTCGGAAATCACTTGAGCGCGACCGCCGAACACAACGAGCACCACAGGCTTGCCTGTAGCGAGCAGCTCCTTCACAAATTGCTCCTGCTTGCCGGGGAGCCGCAGACCCTGACGGTCGCGGTTTTCGCCGCAAAGCATCACATTCTCACCCACGGCTGCGATGATCACATCGGCGTTGCGAGCCATGCGCAGTGCCTCGGCCTTGTCGGCCTTCTCGCCCGAGTCGACCTTGCGGTGTAGGATTTCATACTCCCATGCGCGTTCGTCGCCGCCCACGGTGTACTTCGTTTCGATATCCTCGGTCCAGTCACAGCCGCGCGAATAGCTGATGTCGACACCCTCGGGCTTGCGTGACTCCATGCCCTCAAGAAGCTTCACGACATGGGGATGATCGAGGTCGTCGGTCACCTTTTTCCAGAAATAGCTCATGGCCGGGAACGAATAGTCGCCGCACATGGCCCACATTGAGTTGGCGTTGGGGCCGGTGACAAGAATGTTTTTCTTATCCTTCAGCGGGAGAATGCCGTTGTTTTCAAGCAGCACGACCGACTGCGACGCGATGTCGTAGGCCGTCTGTCGCTCCTCGGGTGAGTCGAGCGTTATAGTTTCGGTGCTGTAGAGGTAGGGATCCTTGTCAAACATTCCTGCGAGGAACTTATAGCGCAGCACATTCTTCACGGCACGCTCCAGGGTTTCAGGTTTCACGGTGCCGTTGTCGATGGCTTCCTGCAGGTAGGCGTAGTTGGCTCCGTGGGGGAAGTCGACATCGTTTCCGGCGTTGATTGCCGCAGCAGCCTTCTCGGCACGGGATTCAAGTCCGGGAATCTGGTCGATAGCCGTGTAGTCGCTCACCACCATGCCGTCAAATCCGAGGTAGTCGCGCAGAATGTCCTGAAGAATCTCGCTGTTGGCCACGCAGTTGGTGCCCTTGTAGGCATGGTAGCCGGGCATCAGTGCCTTGCTGCCCTCAAGTCGTATCATAGTTTCGTGGGGCAGGAGAATCTCTTCCATCAGCTCCTTCTCATCGGCATCACCGCCTCCGCCGTAGCCGAGGTAGTGCTTGGAGCATGCACCTACGCCCTTTTTGAGGTCGCCCTGCTGCAAACCCCTTACAAAAGCGGTACCCATCACGGCCGAGAGATAGCCGTCCTCGCCGTAGGACTCCTCAATACGGTTGAAACTCGGATTGCGGCACACGTCGACCATGGGCGACAACGAGAGCAGTCCGCCCATCTTGCGCAATGCCGTAGCCGTCTGGCGGGTCTTAAGCTCGGCGAGCTCGGGATTGAACGAGCAAGCCTGTCCTATCTGCTGAGGGTAGATTGTAGCGTCACGTGTGTTTATGCCCGACAGCACCTCTTCGTGAAACAGGGCCGGAATGCCGTTGGGGGTATTGTTGATGAGCCACTCCTGCATTGCCGCAACGCGGTCGCGAAGCACGTTGGCATCGGTGGGCTTCTGGCTTGCATATTGCGAGAAGTGACCTATGCCGTTGGGAATCATCTCGGCGCACTTGGCGCTGTCAAGCACTCCGTTTTCGTCAAAGAGGTCGTCCATATAGCAGCTCTTCAATTGAGCTATGCGCTCCTCCTGCGACATGCGGTCATAGAGTTCATTCACTTGGGTGTCGATGTCGGCGACTTTGTCGTTGCAGCTTGTCAGGGCTACTGTCGCACACATTATTGCAGCTATCTTTTTCATGTGATATTAATTGGTTAACCGCTGCGACATTGCAGCATAATGTGGTGTTGCTATTGCAAAATTACAAGATTTTGTGATAAAAACCATGCCCGAGGGGCAATAAAAAGAGCGGCCGTGATGGTCGCTCTCTCTTATGCGGTGCGTACGGGACTCGAACCCGTGACCCCATGCGTGACAGGCATGTATTCTAACCAACTGAACTAACGCACCGTTTATGTTGGGGCAAAGTTAAGCGATTTATATCGATTATGCAATAGCCTCGGGTTATATTTTAAGATTTTTGACGATTTTTATTGTCAAACCGGCTCTTATTGAAGCATGGCAGCAACGCGCTTCAGTGCCGCAATGAATGTGTCGGCCTCCTCGCGGGTGTTGTAGAGGGCAAACGATGCTCTCACAGTGCCCTCGATGCCGAGTGCGTGCATGAGCGGCTGAGCGCAATGATGGCCCGTGCGCACGGCTATTCCTAACTTGTCGAGCAGCAGGCCGGTGTCGTAGTGATGGGCGTCGCCGATAAGAAACGATATAACCGCACTCTTGCCGGGTGCCGTGCCGAATATTCGCATCCCCGGAATGTCGGCCATGCGTTCGGTGGTGTATTGGAGCAGGTCATGCTCATGGGCGGCGATAGCGTCGATGCCTATACCCTGCATGTAGTCGATGGCGGTGTGCAGTGCCGCTATTCCCACGAAGTCGGGAGTTCCGGCCTCGAACTTGAACGGGAGTTCGGCAAATGTCGTGTGCTCGAATGTCACGTTGGCTATCATCTCGCCCCCGCCCTGATAGGGAGGCATCATCTCAAGCAGACTGCGCTTGCCGTAAAGCACACCCACGCCTGTGGGGCCGTACATCTTGTGGGACGAGAAGACATAGAAGTCGCAGTCAAGGTCACGCACATCTACAGCCATGTGGGCTACGGCCTGCGCTCCGTCTACGAGCACCGGCACGTCGTGGCGATGGGCTTCGGCAATCATCTCCTTCACTGGATTGACGGTGCCGAGCACGTTGCTCACGTGGGTTACGGCCACCATGCGGGTGTGGCTGTTGAAGAGCGAGCGGTAGGCTTCGAGGTCGAGCACGCCGCGCTCGTCCATGGGCACAACGCGCAGCGTCACGCGCTTGTTGCGCGACAGCAATTGCCAGGGCACTATGTTGGCGTGATGTTCCATGACGGTGACAATCACCTCGTCGCCGTCGACAAACGAATCGCCCATCGACGAGGCCACAAGGTTGATGGCCTCGGTGGTGCCTCGCGTGAAGATGATCTCCGATGTCGACTCGGCGTTGAGCATCTGGCGCACACGCTCGCGAGTGGCCTCCTGCATGGCGGTCATCTCCTGCGACATTGTGTGCACGCCTCGGTGCACATTGGCCTTGGTGTGGAAATAGATGTCGCGTATGGTGTCGACCACACACGAGGGAGTCTGCGATGTGGCGGTGTTGTCGAGATATATCAGCGGCTTGCCGTAGATGGTGCGGTCGAGCACCGGGAAGTCACGGCGCAGAGCGGCTACATCAAGCTGGTTCATGAGCTGAGGGTTTTGCATTGTTGGATTCGTGACATGACGCTGCGCAACTGCCGCAGAACGACCGTTGTCCGTGGAAACGCTTGTCGACGAGGTGACGCAGGCGGTCGCGAAGTCCGTCCATGCGCACGGTGTCGATGACATCGGCCATGAACGCCTGCATGAGCATGGTGCGGGCCTCCTTTTCCGAGATGCCGCGCGAGCGCATGTAGAACAGTGCTTCGGCGTCGAGCTGTCCGGTGGTCGCGCCGTGGCTGCACTTCACGTCGTCGCAGTAGATGAGCAGCTGCGGCTTGGTGTGCATGCGCGCCGAGGTCGAAGCCAGCAGGTTCTTGTTGCTCTGATAGGCCTCGATGAATCGTGCTGAGGGATTTACCGTTATCCCGCCCTCGAAAGCTCCGGTCGACTCTTCGTCGAGGACATACTTGAACAGCTGACGGCTGTGACAGCGTTCGGCCAAGTGGTTGACGCTTGAATTGTTGTCGGTGTGCTGGTGCCCGGTGCCTATGGCCATTCCGGCGAGCAGGGTTTCGCTGTGTTCGCCCATGACATCGATGTTGTAGTCGTTGCGCGTCATGCCGCCTGTGAGCGTTATGCCGTTGACGAGCAGCGACGATCCGGCTTCCTGACGGGCGAAGAGCTGTGAGTAACGTGCGGTTCTGGCCGACGACTCCTCCATGTCGTAGAGGTCGAATCGCGCTCCGCGTCCCATCACCACCTCGATTATCTGCGACGAGAGGTAATTGTTGTCGCAATCCTGGGTGTGGTCACACACGAGCAGCTGAGCCTCGCTGTCGTCGTCCATGACGATTAACACGCGGCGCACGGCCATGAGCGATGCGGGGGAGCTGAATATGTTTACGAGCTGGAGCGGCTTGGAAAGCTTCACGCCGCGAGGCACGTAGATGAACACGCCGTCCTGCACGAGCAGGGTGTTGAGCGCAACTCCGGGGCGGTCGAGCGGAGCGAGTGTGCCGTAGTGGCTTGCCACAAGCTCGGGATGCTCGACGGCGGCTTTGCGCAGTGAGTCGAATATCACCCCTTCGGGCAGCTTCGACGCGAGGGCCGATGACGGGTGAAACGAGTCATTCAGCACAAAGGCTATCGCGGTGCTCATGTTGGGGACATCGCAGCGGAACGACGATGCTACATCGACGGGGATGTTGACACGGTTGATGTTGAGCCCGAAGTCGGGGGCAAACATCTCGTCGATGGAGGTCTTCTCAAAGCCCTCATCGCGACGGTCGGGCAGTTCGCGGTCGTCGAGAGCCTCAAGCGCGGCTTGTCGGCGACTGTTCAGCACCTCGGCCGAGTTGCGGTCGATCGCTTCGCGGTTCTGCCTGAAAATATCGGTGTATTGTTTAATGCTGCCCATGGTTTAATCTTGAATGTTTTCGCCTTGCTTAATCCAGTCGTAGCCCTTCTCTTCAAGCTCGAGCGCAAGTTCGGGACCTCCGGTGCGCACGATGCGGCCCTTGTAGAGCACGTGTACGAAGTCGGGCTTTATGTAGTCGAGCAGTCGCTGGTAGTGGGTGATGACGATGGTTGCGTTACGGTCGGTCTTCAGCTTGTTGACGCCGCCGGCCACGATGCGCAGTGCGTCGATGTCAAGACCCGAGTCGGTTTCGTCGAGAATCGACAGGCGCGGCTCGAGCACGGCCATCTGGAATATCTCGTTACGCTTCTTTTCGCCTCCCGAGAATCCTTCGTTGACCGAGCGTGACGCAAGCTTGTTGTCGAGCTCCACGATTGCGCGTTTCTGGCGCATGAGCTTCAGGAAGTCGCTTGCCGACAGCGGGGCCTCGTTGAAGTATTTGCGCTTCTCGTTTACGGCCGCACGCATGAAGTTGACCATCGACACTCCCGGAATCTCCACCGGGTATTGGAACGACAGGAAGAGCCCTTCGTGGCTGCGGTCCTCGGGCGACAGCTCGAGAAGTTCCTTGCCGTGGAAGTCGACGGTGCCTTCGGTTACCGAGTATCCGGGTGCTCCGGCGAGAACCATCGAAAGTGTTGACTTTCCTGAGCCGTTGGGACCCATTATCGCGTGAACTTCGCCCTCACGCACGGTGAGATTTATTCCTTTGAGGATTTCCTTGCCGTCGATCGAGGCGTGCAAGTCGTGGATGTCGAGTAATATTTTGTTGTCCATAGGTGGATGTGTTTTTAGCGTTATTGTTAATGTTAGCCTACCGAGCCTTCGAGAGTAATTTGGAGAAGTTTCTGAGCCTCGACGGCAAATTCCATCGGGAGCTTGTTCATAACCTCCTTGGCATATCCGTTGACGATAAGTCCTATTGCCTCCTCGGTGGGGATGCCTCGCTGGTTGCAGTAGAATATCTGGTCTTCGCTGATTTTTGATGTCGTAGCCTCATGCTCCACTACGGCGGTGTCGTTGAGCACATCGATGTAGGGGAATGTGTGGGCTCCGCAGTGTGAGCTGAGCAGAAGGCTGTCGCACTGCGTGTAGTTGCGGCATCCGTCGGCTTTGGGTGCCACCTTTACCAGTCCGCGGTAGGAGTTCTGGCTGTGGCCGGCCGATATACCCTTGCTGACGATTGTCGAGCGGGTGTTGCGTCCGAGGTGAATCATCTTTGTGCCTGTGTCGGCCTGCTGATAGTTGTTGGTCACGGCAACCGAGTAGAACTCGCCCACCGAACCTTCGCCTGCGAGCACGCATCCGGGATATTTCCATGTTATGGCCGAACCGGTTTCAACCTGTGTCCACGACAGCTTGGAGTAGTCGCCGCGGCATAGTCCGCGCTTGGTTACGAAGTTGTAGACACCTCCGTTGCCCTGCTTGTCGCCGGCATACCAGTTCTGTACGGTCGAGTATTTAACCTCGGCGCGGTCTTCGACTATTATCTCCACGATTGCGGCGTGAAGCTGATTCTCGTCACGCATCGGCGCGGTGCATCCTTCAAGATAGCTTACGTAGGCATCGTCGTCGGCCACAATCAATGTGCGCTCAAATTGTCCGGTGCCCGAAGCGTTGATGCGGAAATAGGTCGATAGTTCCATGGGGCAGCGTACACCTTTGGGAATGTAGACGAATGAGCCGTCGGAGAATACCGCCGAATTAAGTGCGGCAAAGAAGTTGTCGCGGTAGCTTACCACTGTGCCGAGGTAGCGTTTCACAAGGTCGGGATAGTCCTTCACAGCTTCCGAGAATGAGCAGAATATCACTCCCATCTCGGCGAGCTTCTCACGGTGGGTGGTCTTAACCGACACCGAGTCCATAACCGCGTCTACGGCCATTCCCGACAATGCCTTCTGTTCCTCAAGGGGTATGCCGAGCTTGTTGAACGTTTCAAGCAGCTCGGGATCCACTTCATCAAGGCTCTTGGGCCCCTCTTTCTTTTTGGGCGCGGCGTAATAGCTTATGGCCTGATAGTCGATTTCAGGAATGTCGAGATGAGCCCATGTAGGCATCTTCAGCGTCAGCCAGTGACGGTAGGCCTTCAGTCGGAATTCAAGCAACCACTCGGGTTCGCCTTTCTTTTTCGATATAAGACGGATTACATCCTCGTTGAGTCCGCGAGGAATCACATCGGTGTCGATGTCGCTTACAAATCCGTACTTGTATTCGCCGTTGGTGACATCGCCTATTATGTCATCGTGGCCGGCAGCAGTATTGTTTTGGTTATCTTTAGTCATTTTGTTGCAAAAGGGGATATAGAGATTTAACAATCACATAGATGGATTGTTGCCGCGTTAACTTACATTGTCAATGGTGGCCGATACCTGTCCGGCGAGTGCGCTGAGCATCTTAGGCGCAAAATTCATCAGTGCCGGAAACAGTTCTCCGTCCATCAGCGTGGACGAGTGGAATATCGGGCTGTCGGGAGTTATGATGTGCCACAGGTTCAGCACTATGCTCATTATGAGCAGCCACTTGAACACCGAGAATATGCCTCCGAGCAGGTGGTCGAGCCAACCTATCATTATTGCGTGGGTGAGCTTGTGGGCCATCGAGGCTATAAGCGCCACGGTAAAGTAGACAAGGAGGAAAAGCACGATATTTCCCACAATGGAGGCGGCTTGCTGGGAGTGGAATGTCCCGGGGAGAATCCCGGTCATTATCTCGGCCATGTTGTCGCCGAATATGCGGCAGGCGATAAGTCCCAAAACGAACCCGCCCAGGGATGCCAACTGGTTGATAATGCCTTTGATAAGACCGTAAACCAATGCAGCTCCCGCTACTATTAGTATTGTTATGTCGATAACACTCACTTCACTCTATGATTTAGGCAGCAAAATTACTAATAATTAGCGAGAATGCGAAATAAGATGCTCCCACAAATACACAGTCCATCCTCCGCTGTGATCAGAGGATGACGGCGATTTCTTTGAAGGCTTGGATGCGGAGGCGGCCGGAGGTGTCGCGGAGGTGGATGTGACCTATGGGGGCTACATCTTCAATTATGGCCGAGAATATCTCGCCGGTGGCGGTGTCGCGATAGGTGCGGCCCTCTTTGCCCCACAGCGACTCGATATAGGCCCGGTGTAGCGATGCCGGATCGGCGATTCCCTCGTCAAGTCGTGAGAGAATTGAGTCGATTACAAGGTTGAGCACCTCGTCGAGATTATATTCGATGCCGGTGATGTTGCGCATCGACACTGGATTGGGAGCGTCACTGTGAAACTCCTCCTGATTTACGTTGATGCCTATTCCGGCGATGCTTCGCCCTATGCGGTCGCCGGTTATGCTGTTTTCAATTAATATCCCGCATATCTTGCGGTTGTCGACATATATGTCGTTGGACCACTTTATCTTCACGCGGTCGGCAGGGAGGTAATGGCGTAACGCGTCGGCGATGCCGAGCGCTACTGCTTCCGATATGGTGAACTGGCTGTGGGCCGCAATCGATTCAGGTCGCAGCAGCATGGAGAATGTAAGGTTGGCTCCGGGTTGCGACTCCCAGCTGTTGCCTCGTTGCCCTCGTCCCGCCGTCTGCTCACGTGTAGTCACTACTGTGGCATGAGGAATGTCACGCCCTTCGACAGCGAGCCATGAATTGGTCGATGTCACTGAATCGAGATGCAGGATGTTGTGTTTCATTTTGCAGGTAGTGTCATGTAGAGATATGTCGCCATAGTCAATATCGCCAAGCCAAGTACGATGTAGAATATCCTGGCCCATTTACGCGACATGCGTCCGGTGAGCATTCGTGAGTTGACGCTGGTGAAAAACCAATCCCAGCCGGCCATTCCGGCCAGGATTGAAAATAGTCCACACAGCGTGAATATGCCTATCAGCACCAATGTGCCTGTTACGAGCGACATGATGCTACTGTTCGGGTGATGTTACGGTGAGTTCGCGGCTTCCGTCGGGAAGTTCGCGGATGTCTACTCGCACCGTGTCGTCGGGCAGTATGTCGGCGATGCGTTCGGGCCATTCGATGAAGCACAATGCACCCGAGTCGAGATAATCCTCGACGCCTATATCAAAGGCTTCTTCAAGGTTTTCAAGACGATAGAGGTCGAAGTGATATATCAGCTCGGCTGTGGTGTCGGAGCGGTATTCGTTGATTATTGCAAACGAAGGGCTGCTCGTGGGGTCGTCCTCGACACCGAGTGCGCGCGACAGGGCGTTGATGAATGTCGTCTTACCGGCTCCCATCTCTCCGTAGAATGCAAATACGGTGGCATCGTCCATCAGTTCGATGAATTCGTGAGCCGCCTTGTCGAGGTCGGCAATCGAAGGAATCAATATTTTCGTAGTCATGGGTGTTGTTATTATTTTTTGTCGTTTGATTTCGGGGTAAGTGTCACAATCGGCACGAGCATCTCTTCAAGCGATATGCCTCCGTGCTGGAATGTGTTGTCGTAGTACTGCACGTAGTGGTTGTAGTTGTTGGGGTAGGCGAAGAAGTCGCGTCCCGATGCGAATATGTAGGTCGATGAAACGTTGGGTGACGGAAGTCCGTAACGCTCGGGATGTTTTATTTCATATACCTGACGCGGATTGTAGTCGAGATTCTTTCCCACCTTGTAACGCAGGTTGGTGTTGGTGTTTCGGTCACCCACCACTTTGACCGCATTGTTCACCTTTATTGAACCGTGGTCGGTGGTGATGACTATGCGGTGGCCTCGGGCACCTGCCTTGCGCAGCAGGTCGAGCACAGGAGAGTGACGCAGCCACGACTCGGTCAGCGACCGGTAGGCGGCATCGCTTGATGCAAGTTCGCGCATCATCCGTGAGTCGGTGCGTGCGTGCGACATTATGTCGATGAAGTTGCACACTACTACATTCAGTCGGTTGGCCTCAAGATTGGCGAAATCCTTTACAAGCCGTTCGGCGGCAACCGAGTCGTTGATTTTGTGATAGGAAAATCGCACATCGCGGCGAAATCGCTGAAGCTGTGTGGCAATGAGCGGCGCTTCGTTAATGTTTTTGCTCTCGGCGGCATCCTCGTCCATCCACAGGTCGGGAAACAGTGACGCTATGTCGCGAGGCATCAGTCCCGAGAAGAGTGCGTTACGTGCATATTGCGTTGCCGTGGGCAGGATTGAAGTGTAGAGCGACTCTTCAAACGAGAACATGTCGCCCAACAGCGGCTTTATCGCACGCCATTGGTCGAGGCGCAGATTGTCGATGACGAGCATCATCACCTTCTCGCCTGAATCGAGGTGCGGAAGTATGTGATGCTTGAAAACATCGTTGCTCATCAGCGGACGATCTTTTCCCTCCATCCATGAGCCGTAGTTCTTGTGCAGAAACTTGCTGAAGGCGGCATTGGCTTCATCCTTCTGCATCAGAAGCAGGGAGTTCATGTCGGTGTCGGCCGATGACAGTTCCATCTCCCAGTACACTATGCGGTCGTAGAGGGCATACCAGTCATTGATTGAACGGCACTCATTAATCATGAGCGACAGCCGTCCAAACTCCTTGCGGTAGTCGCTCGTGGCCTGACGGCTTACAAGCTCGTCGGAGTGCAGTGCTTTTTTTAGCGACAGCAGTATCTGGTTGGGGTTTACCGGCTTTATCAGGTAATCGGCTATCTTGCTTCCTATGGCCTGATTCATGATGTTCTCCTCTTCGCTCTTTGTAATCATGATGACGGGGGTGAGCGGCGATGTCTGCTTTATCATGGCGAGCGTTTCAAGTCCCGACAATCCGGGCATGTGCTCGTCGAGTATTACCAGATCGTAACCGCCTTCGGCAATGAGGTCGAGCGCGTCGCGACCGTTGTTGGCGGTCGTGACATCATATCCTTTTCCGTTAAGGAAGAGGATATGGGGCTTCAGCAAGTCTATTTCATCGTCGGCCCATAATATCTTGTAGCGATTATTGCTCATTGTCGTTTTCTTCATTGTCAGGCACGGGGACGGTGACCGGCTCGTCGGCTGCACGCTCGTTGACATATTTGAAATAGTCGTCAATCGACCGTCCGTCACGCAGCAAAGTGTTGAAGTCGTCGACACTGATCATGACCGGCGTCACTTTGGACGGCATTATGAACGAGGTGTCGTCGTCAAGTACTTTGCGATAGTGTACAAGTTCGTCAAAGTTAGCAAATCCTTTTACAATCAGCAACCCGATGTTGCCGAAATTTAGACATTCAAGGTCAAAATCCTTTATGACAAAGGAGCTGAAGTTGTGTCGTGCCACATTGTAAAGCAGTTGGTTGGCTTCTACTTCGTCGACAGGGTATGCGAGTATAAACAGTTGCGGTGTGTCGGGATTAAGCTCAAATTCAGCGGGCGTGTCGGCCGACCCGGCGATTGAGTCGACGGTGAGTGCCTGTCGCCACACAATGCCGCGTGGATTCTCCGCTCCGCTGAGTATGTGACGGCCCTGATTGAGCCCGGCAAGATAGGCCGAGGCTACAGGCGTCACATCGGCATCGGGATAGCTGTCGACAATTTCTTTCAACGTGTTCTTGAATCGGTCGGCGTCATTTTCCGTGACATAGCTTAACGCGTCGATAAACATAAATTTGGGCATCAGGTCGCTTAGCGGGTAGTCACGTTTCATCGTGCGCAATGCTTCATGCACTTCCTCATTTCGATTCCCGATATAGGCCGAGTAGGCCTTGTCGTAAAGTTCTTCTTCGTGGCGGGCCATGTCACGCATCCGTTCAAGTCCGTCGGGGTTACGTAACGCTGTGGCATAACGTGACTCGGGGAAGCGGTCGAGCAACAGTGAGCGATAACGCTCGGCTTGCGTCATGTCGCCGTTTCGACGATACATCATGTACATATTATAATATACATCGATGCAGTAGGGTGTGTCGGGATAGCGTGACAACAGGCGTTCCCAGTAACGGGCAGCCGAAGGGTAGTCATGCAGATCGTCCTTCAGAATCAGCGCAGCGTTGTAGAGCCCGTCCTGAATTATGTAGTTGGCCCTGCGCCGGGCTTCGGCTGTCAGCGGCAACTGCTTCATGTAGTACTCCACATCGTAGGGATTTTCCGATGTCACGTTTCGCTCGTCATCGCTTTGCGTTACATCGTCATCGTTGTAGTCGGTTTCGTCGGTTGAGGTCACGCCTAATGTCGACGAACTCTTGTCGCGTCGTCGCCAGTCATCCTCAAGTCGGCGAGCTCCCCAACGGCGTTGAAATTCGGTGCGTCCCGCGTTACGTATTGCGTTATTGTAGAAGTACCACGAGTCATCGTTGTTAAGTGAGAATGATGTCGGTGCAGCCGCTCCGTCGGTTGACGATGCAGTGGCGTCACCATTTTGTTGATTGGCGAAATACTCCTCTCGGCGAGCCTTTTCGGCCTGCTCCTTGTCACGCTTTTTGAGCTGTGATATATATGCCTTGATTATAGCTGTGCGTTCCTCCTCGGGTTTGTCGGCGAGATTGAGTGTGGAGTCGTTGTGATTTATGTTGTTGATGTAGACGGCGAGTCGGTCAAGGATGTCGCTTCGTCGGCTTATTGAGTCATATCCAGGATATGCAGTCGGTAGCAGTGCCACCGCTTCGGCGTAGCATGGTTGTGCCTTGACATACTCCTTGCGCTTGAAATATATGTCACCGAGCGACAGCAGGGTGAGGCCTTTGTCGGTATTCCCCTCGGGTTGTGATTCCTGCGAAAGCATGTAGTTGGTTACGGCCTGCGCTGTGTCGCCTCGCGACTTGTAGAGATTGCCGATGGCGTAATATAGAAGGCCCCGATAGTCGCTGTTGCTGTCAAAGCGTGTCATGCGCTTCAGTGCCTTTACTTCGCGCGTTATGTCATCGGAGGTATACACCTCGCTTTGTCGCACACGGGCGTTGATGCGTGCTCGGTTGGTTGTTGCCGATGAGGTCGATTTCCCGAATGCGTTATATGCGGCCGATCTATCCCCGGCTCGTGAATATAGTTGCCCGAGCAGATAGTACAGGCGGGGTTTCTGCCATCGCGATGCCTTGCTGACAGCCTTCTCGATGTAAGGAATGGCTTTCTCCGTATTGCCTGATGCGAGGAAGCGGGTCGCACAGGCTATGTCATATAACTCTTCAAGTTGCCGTGACTTGAGGTCATCGGCCGTGATGCCCTGCAGCAGGCTTTCGGCCTCAAATTCCCAGCCGAGCACACTGTAACAGCGGGCTTGCCACAGCTTGGCTTCGGTCACAGTTTCGGGCAGCCATGAAAAGTGACGCGCAATGTAACGGAATGTCGCGGCCGCTCCGGTGAAGTCGCCCGATGCATATTGGCTGCGTCCGAGCATCATCCACGCATTGTGAAGAAAAGGGTTGTACTCCTCGCGTTTCAGCCACTCACGGTAGGCCGGGTCGTTAGAGCGTCCCGGTTTTCGCGCCGGGCGTCGCTTTATCGAGCGTAGCTCTATTGCTTTCTGTGCTTTTTCGATTGAACGGGTGAAGTCGCCCGACGGTTGGGGTGACATGGGGTCGCGCCGTGCATCGGCCGGATGCAGGGGCAGCAGGCGTGAATAGTCGTCGGCATAGTCACGCTCCATTGCCTCCAGTGTCGACTTATAGTGCTCGTCGCCGTTGTAATATACGTTATAGCGCGTTATGAATGCCTGATAGTTGCGGCTTGCCGCAGTGTTTTTTCGGGTTGAGCATCCCGATAACAGCATTGTTGCTGTCACGGCTATGACGAGTATGTAAAGGCGGCTGCGGGTCATCGGCTGGAGAGAGGTCAGCGTATGGGGCGTTTAAGCGAAATGTCTTTACCGATTCGTGCCACAAAATAGAGAGCAACCTGCAGTAGCACGATGATTGCCGAGCATGGAACATCGATGATTGTAGCCACCAACAGTCCTCCGAGGCTGCTGACGATGGAGATTACTATCGCCGCGAGCATTATGCTTATGAAGCGTCGTGACCACGTTTCGGCTATAAGCACCGGCACTGTCACCATCGAGAGCAACAGCATAATGCCTACAAGCCTTATTGTGAGAACGATACACACGGCCACAAGCACCGTCATGGCGTAATTGATGAAACGCACCGGCAGGCCCGACACCTGAGCGAAGTCGCTGTCGAAAGCACAGGCGATTATGGTGCGGCGGAAGAGTGCGAAGAATGTCACGAGCACCACCGTGTAGGCTGCGAAAGCCCATAGGTCGGATGTACCTATCGTGAGGATGTTGCCAAACAGGAATCCGTTAAGTTCGGGGACATATCCCGGAGTGAGAAAGACAAACAGGATACCCAATGCCATGCCGAGCGACCATATAACGGCAATTGCCGAGTCCTCGCGTATTCTGTAGCGTGACGCAATCCACTCGACACCCATCGACGATGTGACGGCAAATACCGCAGCCATAAACACGGGGCTTATGCCGAGGTAATATCCCAATCCGAGTCCGCCGAAGCAGGCGTGGGTTATGCCGCCGGTTATCGACACCATGCGTCGCGTGATGATGTAGGTGCCTATCATGGCGGCTGCGACCGAGATGATGAGTATGCCTATGACTGCGTTTCTGAAGAAGGCGTATTGTAGATAGTCCATGACGGTAATCGTGGGGATTAGTTGGGATTCACAGCATCGTGACGGGCTTCGGCCACTATCATGAGCAGCTCTTCGCGCACGGCTGGCGGCAGTTCGATGCCGCGCAGCTGGATGCTTCGGCCCCAGCCGGCTATGTCCTGAGGGAGCAACGTGAGAAGCACATCGCGAAACTGCTCGATTTCATCGTCGGTGTAGGACTCGGGGTCGCGTCCCTTGAAAGCGTCGAGCTCCTCGTCATCGTAGTACTCGATTGTTTCGCTCACCGATGCAAGGAGCGAATCGCGCTCGCAGGTGATGTGCATTCCACAGCACTCTTCTTGTTCCTGAGGCTGAGGCTCCGGCTCTTCCTCCTGCTGCGAGGGCTTGCGGCGTGCATATCGGTCATGCAGGTAGAGAGCTATTCCCACAATGGCCAGCGCACCTATTATTATGAGACTTACTTCCATGATTATATATTGTTGAGCAAGGTGTCGGCGTCGACCTCCTTGGTTGTGAAACCGATGCTGCGCAGGTGATCCCAATATTCGGGATAGGACTTGGTCACTACATCGGCGTTACGTATTATTAGTCCGGGAATGTATAGGACCACCGGGGCGAATGCCATAGCCATGCGATGATCCTGATAGGTGTCTATGACAACAGGGCGTGATGTGTCGACAGGACATCTCGCGCCTTCCCATTCGAGGGCGTTGTCGTCGACTATGTCGATGACAAACGACAGCTTGCGCAACTCGTCGCGCAGGGCGGTGAGGCGGTCGGTTTCCTTTATCTTCAATGTCGACAGGCCGGTGATGTGGAAGGGCAGTCCCAGCATCGCGCAGGTCACAACCACTGTCTGAGCAAGGTCGGGCTGCTCGCTCATGTCGAGCGTGATGCGTGGGGTGAGGTCGGGCGACGGCATAAGTTCCATCACATCACCGTCCCACTCCGAGTTGACTCCGAGTCCGGTAAAGAAGTCGGCAACGTGACTGTCGCCCTGCAGGCTGTTGCGTGACAATCCTCTCAACGAGAGGTCGCCCGATGAGAGAGCTTCAATTTCATACCAGTAGGATGCTGCCGACCAGTCGGCCTCTACTTTGAAGTCGACGGGTGTGTAGTGTTGAGGCTCTACCGTTATCACATTGTCGGTAAAGTCGCTGTCGACGCCCCATTCCTTCATAAGTCCGAGCGTCATCTTGATATAGGGTAGCGACACTATGCCATCGGTTAGCGTCAGCTTTAGGCCGTGTTCCATCAGCGGTGCTGTCATGAGCAACGCCGACACATATTGCGAGCTGACCGATGCCGGCAGCGTTATGTCGCCTCCCGTCAGTCGGCATCCGTGGATTTTCAGTGGAGGATAACCTTCCTTGTCCACATACTCGATCGATGCTCCGCACTGACGGAGTGCGTCGACAAGCAGCGCTATGGGACGGTTGCACATTCGCTCCGTACCGGTTATCGTCACGGTGCGTCCGGGTTGCATCGCGAAGTAGGCGGTGAGAAATCTCATGGCGGTACCTGCGGCACCGATGTTGACTTCATCGGATGTCTGCGACAGTGCCGTGAGCATCACGGCGGTGTCGTCACATTCGGCCGTTCGCTCGATTCGGCCACGGTTGCCCGTGAGCGCATTCAGTATAAGCACTCGGTTGCTGATGCTCTTTGATAGCGGAAGGTCGATTATGCCTTCAGGCATCTCTTCGGGGGAAATATGCAGTAGTCCATTTTGCGGGATTATTGATTTCGTTATAGATTGTCGTAGTCAGAATGTTGACGATTTCACCCATTGAAGCCATTGCTCACGGTCGCCGTTGAATGTGTTGAGGTCGACTTCGGTGTCGCAGGCTTCGGTCCATCCCCAGTGGCTGTATTGCCAGAGGGCCCAGTCGTTGTTGTCGTCGCCGAGTGGAGGGTCGGTAAATGAGCATATCCACAAGGGATAGTCGTCAAAACGGTCGCGGACAAATCGCTGGTATCCGTCCTTATTGGTATAAAACAATATTGTGAGGCCGTTGATTTCGAGATAGTCGATCATTGCCTGCAGGCGTGTCACCACTTCATCGGTGTCGAGATGCTTGGGATTGGTCCACTCCTCAAGGTCAATGGCTACGGGCAGGTCGATGGTCTTGCCCTGGAGGCTGTTGATGAGGTTCATCGCCTGCATCTCGCCGTCGGTGTCGAAACGGAAGAAGTGGTAGGCTCCGATGTGGCTTATGCCGGCTTTGCGCGCCTCGGTGTAGTTGCGGTTGAATTTCGGGTCCTTGAATGTGGTGCCTTCGGTGGCTTTCAGCATCACGAAGTCGACCGAATCGGCCTTCAGTCTGTTGAAGTCGATGTCGCCGTTATGTGACGACAGGTCTACTCCGAGAATGGGATACTCGTCGCGTGACACATTGACGGCATGGGCAACTCCGCGTATCTTCACGAGATAGAGCATGATGCCCACCGAGGCTATCAGGGTCAGCGCAATCACCAATATTATAATCTTTGACTTCATCAGGTCACAAAATTACAAATAATAACGCTAAATGCGAAATTCATGTTACCCTTGTGTCAGCTGATATTTTGGGGTCAGTTGTTGAAGCTGTTGCGGTAGTTCTGCGGGGTCATGGATGTGTGCTTGCGAAACAGTCGCGAAAAGTAGGAGTAGTCGTCATATCCGAGCGAATAGGCAATGTCCTTTATCGAGGTGTTTTCGGTGGCGAGCATGAGCTGTGCCTTTATCAGCTTCTTGTCGATGATGAACTGTCCCGGGGTGCATCCGAGTTCCTGCTTGAACAGCTTTATGAAGTGGTCGCGTGACAGGCAAGCCTCGCTTGCGAGTGTTTCGATCGATATAGGCTCGGTGATGTTTTCGTTGAGGTATTCGAGGGCGAGCTTTATGCGCTTGTCCGATGCTTCGTATTTAGGTCGTGCGTGACGCATGAATCGTGACATCAGCTGCAGTATTATCCCCATCGACTCCATGCGGTCAAACAGCGGGCGTTCGCGGTTTAGTCTTACGCATTCGATGAGGGAGTGCTTGTTGTCGTAGATGCGCGGGTCGACATTCTTCAACACCATTGATGTGTTGTGCTCACAGATGCTTTTAAAGAGCTCAAGCTCTATAGGAGTGGCTTCAAGTTCGGTGGGGAAGTCGAAATTCTCTATTATGCTCACTCCCGATGACGAGTCCTCATACACGTGTATGTAATAGTGCTTGAACAGCGATGTACACACATTGGTGTGGAGCGTGAATGCAGGGATGATATAGAGGTGGTGGGGACGCAGTCGCACCCGGCCGTTGGGGAGAATCAGTTCGGCGTTACCTTCGGTCACATAGTAGAGGCGTGTGAACGGGCTGCTCACATCCTTGAAGTTCCAGTCGGCGTTGTGCAGGGCGTGACCCACATTAAGCATCAACAGGTTTGGTCTGACATTTATCGCACTCATAGCATAATACTGTATCTTGACGCAAATTAAATGAATATTTTTCTATCGGCAAAGGTTAAAGTGTGACATATATCGATTTTGTCCTACTATTATCGCGATATTTTAACTCCAATTAAATGCAATAGTGTATAATTTTGCCGTGAATCGAAAATCAATACCGTACCAACATGAATTATCGCAAATGTCTTCTTGCAGCGCTGCTCATTCCGGCAGCGGTTTTAAGTCAGAATTATGAAGTTCCGGTGTCGGAGGCTCAGGAACCGATGATGAAGGGAAAATATGACGCTACGTGGGAATCATTGTCGCAATATGAAGTGCCTGAATGGTTCCGTGACGCAAAGTTCGGAATATGGGCCCATTGGGGGCCTCAGTGTGTTGAGGGTTCGGGCGACTGGATGGCCCGGTCAATGTATATAGAGGGTTCCAATGAATATAAGCATCATGTGGCCAACTACGGACACCCGTCGGAAGTAGGCTTCAAGGACATCCTTCCACTTTTCAAAGCCGAGAAGTGGGATCCCGACTATCTTGTAGGGCTGTATAAGAAGATAGGTGCCAAGTATTTCTTTGCACTCGGCAACCATCATGACAACTTCGACCTCTGGGACAGCCAATATCAGGAGTGGAACTCCAAGGCAATCGGGCCGAAGCGTGACCTGCTCGCCGAGTGGGCCGAGGCTTGCCGCAAGCATGGATTGAAATTTGGCGTAAGCCTGCATGCCGACCATGCCTGGTCATGGTATGAACCTTCGCGACGCTATGACCGTAACGGCGACAAGGCCGGTGTGCCCTACGACGGACGCATGACTAAGGAGGATGGCAAAGGCAAATGGTGGGAGGGCCTCGACCCGCAGAATCTCTACGCCCAGAACCACCCCGACAGCTATGGCTCATGGAGCGACGGCATGATTCACCGTCAGTGGGCGTGGGGCAACGGTGTCGCCGTGCCTACTGTGGAATATTGCACCAATTTCTACAACCGCACGCTCGATGTAATCAACCGTTACAACCCCGACTTGCTCTATTTCGATGTCACGGGAGTGCCGTTCTATCCCATAAGCGATGCCGGCCTTAAAATAGCCGCCCATTTCTATAATCACAACTCGGCCACACATCCCAAAGATTTTTCGGCTGTAATGTTTGGCAAGATACTGAACGACACGCAGAAGGAGGCTCTCGTGTGGGATGTTGAGCGTGGCGCTCCCAACAACATCCCCGAAAAGCCGTGGCAGACATGCTCATGCATAGGCGGATGGCACTATAACACCGATATTTATAAGAACAACTGGTATAAGTCGGCTGCCTCGGTGGTGAAACTCCTTGTCGATGTCGTAAGCAAGAACGGTAATCTGTTATTGAGCATCCCTCTTCGTGCCGACGGCACATTTGACGAGAAGGAGGAGGAGATCATAAACGGCATAGGTGATTGGATGGCCGTGAACAGCGAGTGCATCTACTCGACCCGGCCGTGGCACATATTCGGCGAAGGCCCTATTGCCGAGTCGGACATTGCCATAAACGCTCAGGGTTTCAACGAGGGTTCCTATACGGTGGCCACATCCAAGGAGATACGCTTCACCCAGACTCCCAAGCATCTTTATGCTATAGCACTTGCGTGGCCCGACGACAACATAGTGCACATCAAGGCTCTTGCCGACGGGTCGGAGTATCATAAAGGGCGAATAAAGAGCGTGGAGCTGCTGGGATATGGAAAGGTGAAATTCACCCGTACCACCGACGGTCTTGCCGTAAATCTCCCTGCCGATGCCAAGCGCAGCGTCGCTCCCGTGTTGCGCATAAAGAAGTAAATCGAGGTCGGCAAGTGCTTTGTCGTGATAAAAAATCGCTTAGTTGGGATGCATAATGAAAAAATTGTGTAAATTTGAGAATTATGCTATAACCAATCAATCGAGATGATATTATGACAAAGAGTTTTGTATCGGCAATCGTGTCGGCGTTGATGGTTGTGTCGTGTCTTTCGGCAAGCGCACAGTCGATAATTGAGGTTACCGGCTCGGCGACAATCAACATCGTGCCCGACAGAATTACCGTTGAAATAGGCATGGAGGAGTACTTCATCCCCGACGAGTATAATCTCGGCGACAGCACTCTTGTGGGAATCAAAGCTGTGGAGCGTGGTGTCATGAAGGTTCTTTTAGGAGCGGGTGTGCCCGATTCGATGATAAATGTTTCCGATATGGGAAATTATCGCGACCGCAACTCAACGGGTGAGTTTCTTATGGCCAAGAGGCTGTCGGCGGTCGTTACCGACATGGACCAGCTTGACAATATTGCGCGAAGGGTCGATCGCAAGGGAATAACGAGTTTCAATATCTCGAAAATCGATAACTCCGACATGGGGCGATATAACCGTCAGGGATTGAAATCGGCTCTTGACGCCGCTCGTGAAAAGGCCGAGTTTATCGCGGCCAACGAGGGACTGGTAATTGTCAAGCCTGTGGAAATAGTAGAGAACAGTCCGGGCTATAATGACGGTGCCATGTTCAGCAATGTTGCCTACGGAGGCGGTTCGGGCATGGATGGCATGCGCCGCATCGTGCGTCGTTACAGCGTTACGGTTAAGTATCAGTTCTCTGACAAAAAATCTTGAAAAATCCATAAAACCCATGAATCAACATTCATAATCAATGAAACACTTGAGAAAAATTTTGGCGGCAATGTGTCTGTCGGCCGTCGTTTCAGGCTTTGCGGCCGATTATGTACCGTCGCCTGAGATAAAGAAAGCACAGGCTCAATTTGAGGACGCCCGGTTCGGAATATTTCTACACTGGGGACTTTACAGCATGTTTGCACAGGGAGAGTGGTATCTCAACTACGGAGTGAATGCCGAGGAGTATGCCAAGTCGGCACGAGCTTTCTATCCGGCCGATTTTGATGCAGCCGCCTGGGTGAGTGCCATAAAGGCTGCCGGTGCCAAATATATATGTATAACATCGCGTCATCACGACGGATTTTCGATGTGGGGCACAAAGCAGTCGCCTTATAACATTGTCGATGCCACGCCGTTTGGTCGCGATGTGCTGAAGGAGCTTGCCGACGAGTGTCACCGTCAGGGCGTAAGGCTTCACTTCTACTACTCCCACATCGACTGGACGCGTGAGGATTATCCTCAAGGACGCACAGGTCACGACACAGGACGTGACTCTACAAAGGTCAATTGGCCGGGATATTACGATTTCATGAACGCCCAGCTTACCGAACTGCTCACCAATTACGGCGAGATTGGCGCAATATGGTTTGACGGATGGTGGGACCATGACGAGGATACGGTGCCGTTTGACTGGCAGCTCGACGAACAGTATGCGATGATACATCGCCTGCAACCGTCGTGTCTTATCGGTAACAATCACCATCAGTCGCCCTATCCCGGCGAGGACATTCAGATATTTGAGCGTGACCTTCCGGGCGAGAACACCGCAGGACTGTCGGGTCAGGAGGTGTCGAGGCTGCCACTTGAAACGTGTCAGACCATGAACGGAATGTGGGGATATAAAATAAAGGATCAGGACTATAAATCGGTTAAGGAGCTTGTGCACTATCTTGTAAAGGCAGCAGGAATGGGTGCCAACCTGCTCCTCAACATAGGCCCGCAGCCCAATGGCGAGCTTCCGGCGGCCGCTCTCGACCGACTGAAAGGTATCGGCGAGTGGATGAACCGTTACGGAGAAACATTCTACGGCACAAAGGCGGGTGACTTCCCGGCACAGGAGTGGGGCACCACCACCCGCAAGGGCGACCGCCTCTTTGTGCATATCCTCAACGCCAAGAGCAATGAGATAGAGCTTCCATTGACCTGCAAGGTGAAAAAGGCGTTTACCTACGACGGCAAGAAGCCCGTGAAAACCGTGAAGACACCGGGCGGCGTCAAGCTTGTGCTCGATGAGGTGCCCGACGGCATCGACCATATAGTTGAACTGCAAACATCGGGACGGTAATGCTTGAGGTGTGTGTGACCACTCCCGAGGGAGCGTGTGCGGCCGCCGAGGGCGGAGCCGGACGCGTGGAGTTGTGCTCGGCGCTCGGCGAAGGCGGCGTAACTCCGTCGTGGGGATTGATGCGACAGGTGCGTCAGGTGCCGGGATTGAGGATGCATGTGCTCATAAGACCGAGAGGCGGCGACTTTGTCTATAACCGGGCCGAGGTGGAGTGCATGATCGACGACATAAAGGCGGCCGCCGAGTGCGGTGCCGACGGAGTTGTGACAGGTGCGTTGCTACCGACCGGCGGCATAGACATGGATGTGTGTCGCAGGCTTGTTGAGGCCGCAACCGGGATGTCGGTTACGTTTCATCGTGCATTTGACCTGTGTCGCGACCCTTTCAAGGCGTTGGACGACATAATGGCACTCGGGTGCGACCGGCTGTTGACTTCGGGGTGCGCGTCGTCGGCATTGGCGGGCTCAGGACTTATTGCCGATTTGCGCATACGTGCGGCAGGCCGGCTCTCGCTGTTGCCCGGCGGTGGAGTCAATCTCGGGAATGCGGCCGAAATCATGCGCCTTACGGGTTGCCGTGAACTGCATGCATCGGCACGTTCGAGCCTTGCCAGTGTCATGACCTACCGCCGCGACGGAGTAGCCATGGGCACTCCGGGCAGCGATGAATATTGTCGTCTTGAAACCTCGGCCGAAGTTGTGAGGGGTATAGTCAAGGCGATGAACGATAATGTTGTGTAACGAATAAAATCAAAAACATATAAATAGTTATGTCATCAAACAACCGACATTACATAATTCTGTTACTATGGGCCGTGTTGACTGCGTGTAATGCAGTAGCGACTCAGCCGTCGACCGTAAAGCGCGATTTTGAGGCGCGAAAGGAGGCTTTGAATCTGCCCGGTTATTACACGATATTTGACCGTCAGCTCGATGACGACAGGCGTGAGGCTCTTGAGTTTCTCTACGCTTACATGCCGTTGCCCGACCTGACCGACTACACGGGCGACTTCTATCTTGAGAATGTTGATTGCTCGCTTCGTGCCCGCAAGGAGATGCCTTGGGGAGCTTCGGTTCCCGATCGCGAATGGCGTCACTTTGTGTTGCCCGTGCGGGTAAACAACGAGAATCTCGACAGCAGCCGAATGGTGTTCTACAACGAATTGCGCGACAGGGTGAAGGGACTGTCGATGCGTGACGCAGTGCTCGAAGTGAATCACTGGTGTCATGAGAAAGTGACCTATCAGCCGTCGGACAGCAGGACAAGTTCGCCGCTTGCAAGCATTAAGTCGGCCTACGGTCGATGCGGTGAGGAGTCGACATTCACTGTCGCCGCGTTGAGGGCGGTAGGCATTCCGGCGCGACAGGTCTACACCCCGCGTTGGGCTCATACCGACGATAATCATGCCTGGGTCGAGGCTTGGGTTGACGGACGATGGTATTTCCTCGGAGCTTGTGAACCTGAAGCGGTGTTGAATCTCGGATGGTTCAATGCTCCGGCATCGCGCGGAATGTTGATGAATACAAAGACATTCGGACGATATGACGGCCCTGAACAGCAGTTGGCTCAATCGCCATGCTACACTGAGATAAATGTCACGGCCAACTATGCTCCGGTCGATTCGGTGATGGTGACCGTTGTCGATAGTGACGGCAATCAGTCACCAGGGGCACGCGTTGCTTATAAGCTGTATAACTATGCCGAGTTTTACTCCATAGCTTCACGCCGTGCCGATGAAAAAGGCAAGTCAACCCTGACAACCGGGCGTGGCGACCTGCTCGTGTGGGCGACCGACGGAGAGAGTTTCGGATTCAAGAAATGCACTGTGGGCAAGGACCGTGAGGTAGTCGTGACGCTCGACCACCGCACGCCCGTGGATGAAGCGATCGAACTTGACATAGTGCCGCCGGTGCAGGCTGTGGCGTTGCCTGAAGTGACGCCTGAACAGGCTCGTGAGAACGACATGCGCAAAGTGTATGAAGATTCGCTGCGCGGAGCCTATATGGCTACTTTCTTTACTCCTGAACGGGGAGCCGAGTTTGCCCGCTCGGTGGGTCTTGACACGGAGGCTGTGGCCAAAGTGCTCGTTGATTCGAGGGGCAACCATGATGTTGTCACGCAATTTCTCTCGGAGATTCCCGCTGCCGACCGTGAACGCGCGTTGCGGCTTCTGCAGGTGGTTTCCGACAAGGACCGCCGTGACATAACGCTTGATGTGCTGCGTGACCACCTTGCGACTCCGGTTGTCGACAGTAAGCTATATGACGAGTATGTGATGAATCCGCGCGTGGCCAATGAGATGCTTACTCCCTATAAGGCGTTTTTCCGCAACGTGATTCCGGCCGACAAGCGTGAGCGTTATCGTGCCAATCCGCAGGAGTGGGTGGCATGGTGTGCCGACAGCATCGCGATAGACCGTGACTGGAATCCCCAGAATCTTGCTATGGCTCCCGCATCGGTGTGGACCTCACGCATCACCGATGCACGTTCGCGCAACATATTCTTCGTGGCCGCGTCTCGCAGCATGGGGTTGCCGGCGCGAATCGACCCCGTGACCGAAAAGACTCAGTATGCTGCACCCGACGGACGGTGGATTGACGCTGACTTTACCGAGCCCCTTGACATGGCAGTCGTTCCGCAGGGGACACTCAAGATCGACTTTACTCCACAGGGACGCATAACCGATCCACAATATTATTCCCACTTCACGTTGTCGCGCATCGTCAACGGCGTGCCGGTGCTGCTTAACTATCCCGAGGATGCTACATGGAGCAGCACGTTTGCCAAGCCGTCGAAAATCGATGCCGGACAGTACATGTTGACAAGCGGTCAGCGCATGGCCGACGGAAGCGTGCTCGCCTACACCTGCTTCTTCAATGTTGAGGAGGGTAAAACGGCGACTCCGAAGCTTGTCATGCGACAGGATGCCTCGGGTGTGCAGGTGATAGGCGGTTTCAATTCCGAAAACATATATCACGACTCGGCAAGCGGCGACGACAAGTCGATTCTGTCGACTACCGGACGCGGATACTATGTACTCGGACTTTTGTCGCCCAATCACGAGCCGACAGTGCATGCACTCAACGACATATCGCTCATGCGTGACGAACTGGAGAAATGGGGAGGCTCGATTGTGCTGCTGTTCAATGACAGTGACGATGCATCACGCATGAAGCTCGACCGTTTCAAGAATCTGCCGTCGACCGTGACATTCGGAAACGACATCGACGGCAACATATCACGCGAGATAATCGAGGGTATGGAGTTGCCTACGGGCGACCGTCCCATATTCATAATCGCCGACACGTTCAATCGCATAGTATTTTTGTCGCAAGGCTATACAATAGGCCTCGGTGAGCAACTTGTTGATATACTGCATCGTATCGGACGGAATTGACGGCGCGTGAAAAATTTTTCAAAAATAATCAATCATTCAGTGAACTTTTAATGCCGGTTAAGCATTATAAGAGTACATAGCAAAATTACTTTTTCCATTGCAAGAAATGTGATAATGATTGGTTTAAAAGCATATCGGGTTGCCGTGAGGCAATCCGATTTTGTTTTATCCCCCCGGAAGCAACCGGTAGAGGACTACTCTTCTTCGTAGTAATAGGAGTAGTCGATGCCTTTCATAAACATTTCGCGGTCGTTGATTTTGTCGGTCAATGCCCCTTTCAGCAGCACTTTGATGTGGGATGAGTCGACAACGCTCTCGCGCATCGCAGTGAGATATTCATTTTTATCTATCCGGCTCCAGTCAACGCAGCGTTTCAACGAATGCCTCAGCATCAGGTCAAGCCAAATGCGCGTGCTGCGTCCGTTGCCTTCCATGAATGGATGCACAACATTCATCTCGACATACTTGTCGGCTATCTCATCAATTGTGGTTTCGGGCATGCGTTCAATAGTCGGGATGACAGTAGGGAAATGAAGGCAGTTGGCAAAAGTAAAACCTCCTTTCGATATATTTTTGTCCCTTATCTGTCCGGCAAAATCATAGAGGCCGCCAAACAGATAGGCGTGAATCTGTTGCAGACACCTCATGCTGCCCGGTTCAAGAGAATTGAGCAGATCGCTTTCAAACAGGGTGTATGCCTTTTTGCGGCTTTGCCCGTCAATAGTGTTGTCGCTGTATGTGAACCAGTCGAGAAATGCGCTCGCGCGGTTGTTGGGATAATGCTTGGCAAGAAGAATAACGCCTTCGCTGTTGAGCACATCGGCCTTTCGCTGCTTGCCGTCAGGAGCCTCAAATTTGAACCCGTGAGTGGGACTCACGAGTTGAACGCCCTCCCGATTCAGCTTACGCTTAAGCCAACGCCAATAGTTGCCGGCCTTTGTATAGACAGGCTCGTCATTGATGGCGCGCACAATGTCGGTAGCCGAAAACCACCAGCAGTTGTTCTCGTCATCCCAAACCGCCCTCACTTCGCGGTCATTAAAAAAGCGTATCGACTTCTTGCTCATTCCATATTCAATTCAGCGACAGTCATTTATTGGATTTACCCTTTCAGGCATAATACAAACTATATAGTTGTAAAATTAATGAAAAAATTTCATGTGACAATGAAATCGAATGTGTTTAGCATAAAAAAGTCAGGGCAGAGTTGGGCGTGCTTGAGTAGGATGACGCTCGCGATTATGCAAATTTTTTTTGTCGCTTTTCTACTTGGTATTCATTGTATTATGGATTGTAATGTTAAAAATTTCAATCGTTCCGCGAACTTTTAATGGTTGTTAAGCATTATAAGAGTACATAGCAAAATTACTTTTTCCATTGCAAGAAATGTGATAATGATTGGTTTAAAGCATATCGGGTTGCCGTGAGGCAATCCGATTTTGTTTTGTCCCTGCGCCATTATTGTTGATTCGGGCTGTTTTAATTGAAGGAATTTGACTATATTTGTAATATCCCCGGATTCGGTGGCTTATTATGCCTGAAAACTGAAACCCAATTAACCAAAATCAATATGCTGGAGAAAATTATTTTGCCTGCCATGCTGCTTACGGCAGCTGTTGCGGTTGCTGAAAATCCGGTCGTACAGACCTGTTTCACAACCGACCCCGCACCGATGGTGTACAGTGACACTCTTTATCTCTACACCGGTCACGATGAGGCCGGAGCCGACTTCTTCTGGATGCAGGAGTGGCGCGTCTATTCCACTGCCGACATGGTCAACTGGACCGACCACGGTTCGCCGCTCGCCATCGAGGATTTCTCGTGGGGCGATGACCGCGCATGGGCTCCGCAGTGTGTCGAGCGTAACGGAAAATTCTACTTCTATGTGCCCTTGCACTCCAAGGTGAGCGGAACTATGGCTATAGGTGTAGCTGTCGGCGACAGCCCCGTTGGCCCGTTCAAGGATGCGCTCGGAAAACCGTTATATGACGGTAGCTGGGATCACATAGATCCCACGGTATTTGTGGATGATGACGGACGCGCCTACATATATTGGGGTAATCCCAACATCTATTATGCCGAACTTAACGATGACATGATTTCGTTTAAGAGCGAAGTGAAGGTGCTTGAGCAGACCGAGGATAGTTTCGGTGCCCCGTCGCCCAAGAATCGCGTGAAGGGCAAGAAGTACAAGGACACCTACACCGAAGGCCCCTGGTTCTATAAACGCGGCGACAAGTACTACCTGCTCTATGCCGCCGGAGGCGTTCCCGAACACATATCTTACTCCATGAGCGACTCTCCCATGGGCCCGTGGAAATATATGGGCGAAATCATGCAGCTGCATGACACCGGCTCATTTACCAACCATTGCGGTGTGGCCGACTTCAAGGGCAACTCCTACTTCTTCTATCACACCGGCAAACTGCCCGGAGGCGGCGGATTTGCCCGCAGTGCTGCAGTCGAGCAGTTCAAATACAATCCCGACGGTACTTTCCCCACCATCACTTCAACCGAAGAGGGTGTGGCTCCCGTAGGCCGATTGAATCCTTATCGTCGTGTCGAGGCCGAAACAATGGCCTTCTCGCGTGGCGTGACTACCGAGCCCAATGCCGCTACAGGCGTGTATGTGTCGGATATACATAACGGCGACTACATCAAGCTGCGTGAGGTCGACTTCGGCAACACATCTCCGCGTGAGTTTGAGGTGAGCGCAGTGAGTGCATTGCGCGGCGGTACCATCGAGGTGCGCCTCGACAGCATCGAGGGTGAGGTCATAGCACGTGTCAATGTCACATCTACAGGCGGATGGGAGAACTGGAAGAGATTCTCGGCACCGGTGGGCGGTTCGCCCAAGGATGTGCACGACATCTACTTCACTTTCAAGGGTCGCAAGGGACCGAAGCTCTTCACCCTCGACTGGTGGGAATTTTTTAAATGATTTATCGCTCGTTGACTGAAAAAACAGATGCACCCCGAAGGTCGAAAACTAAACCTTCGGGGTGCAATCTTTTTATCTTTATAAGATAGTGTCGTTATTCACTTTCGTCGACATCGCGCACGCAGCGTACGGGGCCTCCCACGGCACGGCGGGAGTAGCCGAAGCTTGTTTCAAACGGGTCGACTTCGCCGGGAGTGTGGAGATGGAATATGTTCACGCGACCTCCTGCCGAGGCCGATGAAGTGTGATAGTTTCCACACATCCCGTTACGCCACGGGCGACCTCCGGCTGTGCGCAGTCCCTGACTCGGGAAGTACACCCACTTGCCCTTTTTCCACTCCTGGACATACATCCTGAAGCCTCGATAGCTTGCGTTGTCGCTGGTGTGCACGGAGTTTATGTTTCCATAGACGCCACCGGTGGCATTCCTGCCGTTTTTGGTAAATCCGAGCCACATGTCGCCCGGAGGCACCATCCATCCTGCCGGACACGGGTCGAAGATGGATTTTTCGGTTGCTCCGTTGTCCGAGAGCACACATCCGGTAGTAACTTCATATTTCTTGGCATTTGAGTAGGGCTTGCCTCCCCAAAGGAGATCATTGTGTCCCCAGAACCAGTCGCCGTCGTTGTTGCAGGTCGATGCATCTGATGGGTTGGAGGCTCCTGATTTTACCGGACTTATAAAGTGGGTGGGATGTTCGATTGCATAGGCTATTGTGCCGGTGGTGGCGCTTGCCTGCTCAGTGCTGAACAATTCGGTCGTGTGTACGGCTCCGGTGGTGTTCATGGCTATTGTAGCGTTATTGTTGTCACGCAGGTCACCCACGTTGCCGCGGCTGTATTGGTAATAGTCCACATTATAGTCCAAATTTCCAATCGGGAACGGATCCTTGCGTCCCCATTGATACACGGTTCCGTAAGTCTTTAAGCCGTAATCGTTGGCATTGCCCGACTTCGCTCCGAGATTGCACTTCATCAATGAGCGGCCTTTAACGGAGCGCTTGTCGTTGGTGGTGATGATGCTGCCTGTTTTACCGTCGGCACTTCCGGTCCATCCGAAAGTATAGTAGGGTACAGCCTCGTCGAGGTTGGCCGGCTTGTCGTTGTTGACCCAGATGTGCCATGACCACAGGATTTTGTTTGACGAGTTGTAGGCCGCTATGACGGCATTACCCACGGCTGTACCTGTCTTCACATGCACACGGTCGTATTGGTCGAGCCACACACGGTCGCCCTTGCTGTTGTCGCCTATGACATTAACATATTGCCACAGGATTTTTACATAGGCTATCTTCTTTGCTGGAACTTTCTTGTTCACGTAGTCGGAGTATTTCCAGCCACCGCCCGTTTCGGTGCGGGTGTAGGGGTCAAACATGATTTCGTTGTTGGGGTTGACCACGAAGCAGTTGGCGGCAGCTGCAAGCACGCGGTCGTCACGTATTTCCGACTTCAGATTGAGCGTGATGTTGTAGTTGTGGTTGCGGCGCACGTTGAAGTCATTTGTATCGTTTTCGCCGAGGTATATCGTGTAGAGGAAGTTGGAGCCGTTGGACCTCGATGTGACGAAAAGCTGCACATAAAGGGCCTTCTCGGGCGCTCCGTTGTTCTTTGCCTTGGGATCGGTGTTGGTTGTCGTGCCGCGACGGTTGGCCGGCATGTAGAATGTGTAGACCTCGCCCGATGCAAGCTTCTTGTCGAGAGTCACCGAGCGTGTTTCAAAGTCATTGCCGGTGGGATAGTTCTCCTCCTTGGGAGTTTCCTCCATGCGCATGGCGAGCGGCATATTGTTGATGATGACACGTGTCACGATGAGGCTCTTGGCGTCTTCGGCCGTAACGTATTTGAAGCTTATCTTAGCCATCATTCGTGTCAGATGAATGTCGATGGGATGCAGGTCGGTTTCCTTTCGGATAGTCGACTCGACATGACCCTCCATGAGCAGTCGCTCATCCTCGCCCATCTCGACATTATCCTCGGTAAATGGATACTCGTAGGACACAAACTTCTCAACTGTAGAAAAGTCCTTGTCCTGCGCCCACGTTTCGTCGCCGGTGTTGGCCAGCACATACACGTGACTGTCGTTGCCCTCGGCGAGGCGAATGTTCAGCTTCCTGATCTCCGACGACTCCACCTTGTAGAATCGCGGGGCTATGAGCTGGTTGCCGTTTTCGTCATATTGGAACACCCAGATGTCGTTTATGGCCTCCTCGGCGGCCTTTTTGGGGTCGTCGGTTTCTTCATCGCCTTCGGCGCGTGAGGGTATGTCGTTGACGAGCGGCTTGCCTATTAACGACGGTTTCTCGACATGAAATCGCAACGACACCTCGATTGTGGCGGCGCGGTCGCCCGGCTGAACCGACGGGTCGTCGACTTCGGTAATGTATTCGTTGTCGGAGCATGACACAGCTGCAAGCATTAGCAATGTCGATGCCGTAATGTCAATAAGTTTCCTGAGATAGCTCATTTCGGGTTAATTATTATTGAGAGGGGTGTTGTAGTAGCTTATTGTGTGACAATCAATCGTCGACATCGCGCACGCAACGCACGGGACCGGCAAATGCACGGCGTGTCGACTCATATCCTGTTTCAAACGGAAGGGCCGCCGATGCGTTGTGGATGTGGAAGCAGTTTACTGTACCGTTGGTACTCGGCGTCGATGTGTGATAGTTGCCGCAGTTGCCGTTGCGGCGCAGTGTGCCGTTGCTGTTGCGGAATCCGTTGCTGGGGAAGTACACCGTCTTTCCGCTTTTCCATGCCTCCACATAGATTCTGTGTCCGTAGATTCCCGACTGGAATGTGCCGTTGACGCGGCTGGTGGCGTTGGTGCCCCAACCGGAGTTCTTGCCGTCGACTGTGAATGAAAGCCACATGTCGGCCGGAGGAACCATCCATCCTGCGGGACACGGGTCGAAGAGCGACTTCTCGGTTGCGCCGTTGTCGCTCAGCCAGCCGTCGACAGCCATTGTGCCGCAATCGAGCCATGTCGAGCCTTTCGGATGCACGAGAAACTTTTTTGTGGCCTGAGCGAAAGGCTTGCCTCCCCAAAGGCGGTCTTCACCGCCCCAGTACCAGTCGCCATTGTTAACCCATGTCTTGGGCTGGCGCCAGGTGTCGGTACTCATGGCTCCTGAAGAACTTTCGGTATTAGTGGCCCCGAGGAATATGGTGGGATGCTTAAGCGTATATTCGATTTTGCCTATCGTGGCATTGGTCTTCTGATAGTCAAACAGCTCGCCGCAATTTTCCTTGCCTCCGTCGGTGGTCATTTTGATTTCCTTATTGGAGTTGTCGGCTATCACTCCGATATTATTTTTGTGGAACATGTATGCGCCCGAGCTGCAGTTGGTCACCTTCCATCCTATGGGGAACGGGTCCTTGCGTCCCCACTGGAATACGGCTCCGTAGCTGTTTGCACCGGTGGCCGATGCGCTGTGGGCTCCGATGTTGCACGACATGAGTGCTCGTCCCTTGACAACGCGTCCGGCGTCTTTCTTGATTCCGCCGTTGTCCCATCCGAAGGTCTTGTAGGCTATGGCCTTGGATATTTCGGCGGGTTTCTCGTTGTTGACCCAGATGTGCCATGACCACACGATTTCGTTTGCGCTGTTGTAGCCGGCAATAACAGCATTGCCGTTGGTCTTGGCCGACTTCACGTGTATGCGGTCATACTCGTCCTTCCACACGCGACGCTTTGCGGGATCGGTCTGATTGGAGTTGTCGCCGATTACGTTCTGCTCCTGCCACAGTACTTTCACGGTTTCGATGCGCTTTGACGCCACTTTCTTGTTTACGTAGTCGGAGTATTTCCAGCCGCCGCCCGTTTCGGTGCGGTTGTAGGGGTCAAACATTATCTCCTCGTTGTGGCCGAGCACGAAGCAGTTGGCGGGTGCGGCGAGCACACGGTCGTCGCGGCCCTCCGAGTTTATCTTGAGCGTGATGTTGTAGTTGTGGTTGCGGCGCACGTTGTAGTCATTCGTGTCGTTTTCGCCAAGGTATATAGTGTAGAGGTAGTTTGAGCCGTTGGACTTCGATGATACGAATAGCTGTACGTACAGCGCTTTGTCGGGTGCGCCGTTGTTCTTTAGTTTCGGGTCGGTGTTGGACGATGTGCCGCGTCGGTTGGCGGGCATGTAGAATGTGTAGACCTTTCCCGACGAGAAGTTGTTGTCGAGAGTCACCGAGCGTGTTTCAAAGTCCTCGCCCGTGGGATAGTTCTCCTCCTTGGGCGTTTCCTCCATGCGCATGTTCATGGGCATGTTGTTGATGATGACGCGGTTTACCACCAGGTTGGAGGCTGCGGCTGCAGTGACATACTTGAAACTGATTTTGGCCATCATTCGTGTCAGGTGAATGTCGATGGGGTGCAGGTCGGTTTCCTTTCGGATGGTCGACTCGACATGGCCCTCCATGAGCAGCCGTTCATCCTCGCCCATCTCAACGTTATCCTCGGTAAATGGATATTCGTAGGACACAAACTTTTCCACTGTAGAAAAGTCCTTGTCCTGCGCCCACGTTTCGTCGCCGGTGTTGGCCAGCACATAAACGTGGCTGTCGTTGCCCTCGGCGAGGCGTATGTTCAGCTTCCTGATCTCCGACGACTCAACCTTGTAGAATCGCGGTACTATGAGCTGATTGCCGTTTTCGTCATATTGGAATACCCAGATGTCGTTTATGGCCTCCTCGGCGGCCTTTTCGGGGTCGTCGGTGGTGTCGTCGCCTTTACCTTCGGCGCGTGAGGGTATGTCGTTGACGAGCGGCTTGCCTATTAACGACGGCTTTTCGACATGAAATCGCAACGGCACCTCGATTGTGGCGGCGCGGTCGCCCGGCTGAACCGACGGGTCGTCGACTTCGGTAATGTATTCGTTGTCGGAGCATGACACAGCTGCAAGCATTAGCAATGTCGATGCCGTAATGTCAATAAGTTTCCTGAGATAGCTCATTTCGGGTTAATTATTATTGAGAGGGGTGTTGTAGTAGCTTATTGTGTGACAATCAATCGTCGACATCGCGCACGCAACGCACGGGACCGGCAAATGCACGGCGTGTCGACTCATATCCTGTTTCAAACGGAAGGGCCGCCGATGCGTTGTGGATGTGGAAGCAGTTTACTGTACCGTTGGTACTCGGCGTCGATGTGTGATAGTTGCCGCAGTTGCCGTTGCGGCGCAGTGTGCCGTTGCTGTTGCGGAATCCGTTGCTGGGGAAGTACACCGTCTTTCCGCTTTTCCATGCCTCCACATAGATTCTGTGTCCGTAGATTCCCGACTGGAATGTGCCGTTGACGCGGCTGGTGGCGTTGGTGCCCCAACCGGAGTTCTTGCCGTCGACTGTGAATGAAAGCCACATGTCGGCCGGAGGAACCATCCATCCTGCGGGACACGGGTCGAAGAGCGACTTCTCGGTTGCGCCGTTGTCGCTCAGCCAGCCGTCGACAGCCATTGTGCCGCAATCGAGCCATGTCGAGCCTTTCGGATGCACGAGAAACTTTTTTGTGGCCTGAGCGAAAGGCTTGCCTCCCCAAAGGCGGTCTTCACCGCCCCAGTACCAGTCGCCATTGTTAACCCATGTCTTGGGCTGGCGCCAGGTGTCGGTACTCATGGCTCCTGAAGAACTTTCGGTATTAGTGGCCCCGAGGAATATGGTGGGATGCTTAAGCGTATATTCGATTTTGCCTATCGTGGCATTGGTCTTCTGATAGTCAAACAGCTCGCCGCAATTTTCCTTGCCTCCGTCGGTGGTCATTTTGATTTCCTTATTGGAGTTGTCGGCTATCACTCCGATATTATTTTTGTGGAACATGTATGCGCCCGAGCTGCAGTTGGTCACCTTCCATCCTATGGGGAACGGGTCCTTGCGTCCCCACTGGAATACGGCTCCGTAGCTGTTTGCACCGGTGGCCGATGCGCTGTGGGCTCCGATGTTGCACGACATGAGTGCTCGTCCCTTGACAACGCGTCCGGCGTCTTTCTTGATTCCGCCGTTGTCCCATCCGAAGGTCTTGTAGGCTATGGCCTTGGATATTTCGGCGGGTTTCTCGTTGTTGACCCAGATGTGCCATGACCACACGATTTCGTTTGCGCTGTTGTAGCCGGCAATAACAGCATTGCCGTTGGTCTTGGCCGACTTCACGTGTATGCGGTCATACTCGTCCTTCCACACGCGACGCTTTGCGGGATCGGTCTGATTGGAGTTGTCGCCGATTACGTTCTGCTCCTGCCACAGTACTTTCACGGTTTCGATGCGCTTTGACGCCACTTTCTTGTTTACGTAGTCGGAGTATTTCCAGCCGCCGCCCGTTTCGGTGCGGTTGTAGGGGTCAAACATTATCTCCTCGTTGTGGCCGAGCACGAAGCAGTTGGCGGGTGCGGCGAGCACACGGTCGTCGCGGCCCTCCGAGTTTATCTTGAGCGTGATGTTGTAGTTGTGGTTGCGGCGCACGTTGTAGTCATTCGTGTCGTTTTCGCCAAGGTATATAGTGTAGAGGTAGTTTGAGCCGTTGGACTTCGATGATACGAATAGCTGTACGTACAGCGCTTTGTCGGGTGCGCCGTTGTTCTTTAGTTTCGGGTCGGTGTTGGACGATGTGCCGCGTCGGTTGGCGGGCATGTAGAATGTGTAGACCTTTCCCGACGAGAAGTTGTTGTCGAGAGTCACCGAGCGTGTTTCAAAGTCCTCGCCCGTGGGATAGTTCTCCTCCTTGGGCGTTTCCTCCATGCGCATGTTCATGGGCATGTTGTTGATGATGACGCGGTTTACCACCAGGTTGGAGGCTGCGGCTGCAGTGACATACTTGAAACTGATTTTGGCCATCATTCGTGTCAGGTGAATGTCGATGGGGTGCAGGTCGGTTTCCTTTCGGATGGTCGACTCGACATGGCCCTCCATGAGCAGCCGTTCATCCTCGCCCATCTCAACGTTATCCTCGGTAAATGGATATTCGTAGGACACAAACTTTTCCACTGTAGAAAAGTCCTTGTCCTGCGCCCACGTTTCGTCGCCGGTGTTGGCCAGCACATAAACGTGGCTGTCGTTGCCCTCGGCGAGGCGTATGTTCAGCTTCCTGATCTCCGACGACTCAACCTTGTAGAATCGCGGTACTATGAGCTGATTGCCGTTTTCGTCATATTGGAATACCCAGATGTCGTTTATGGCCTCCTCGGCGGCCTTTTCGGGGTCGTCGGTGGTGTCGTCGCCTTTACCTTCGGCGCGTGAGGGTATGTCGTTGACGAGCGGCTTGCCTATTAACGACGGCTTTTCGACATGGAATCGCAACGGCACCTCGATAGTAGCGGCGCGGTCGCCCGGCTGAACGAACGGGTCGTCGACATCGATTTCGACGATGCTTTCATCAGAGCAGGAGGCAAGAGCCAGCATCCCTGCGGCAAACATAGCTATATGGCTGAATAGCTTCATTATCTGTATGCGAAAAAATAATAGAAAAGCTTCCCGGATTCCCGGAGAATCCGGGAAGCTGTCATCAACCGATTGTAAATTCAAGATTTGACGGTACTACCCAGGGGTCAACGATTATGTGGCCGACCTTGTCGGGGTATATCGTTATGAAAATCTGATATAAATGTCCGGCTTCAAGGCCCTTGTATTCACCGGGCTTGAGAAGCTCCGACATCTCTATCGGATACCAGTCATACTCGACGCTGCCTTTAAACAGCAGGCCTATTTCAAGGACTGCGTTGGGGTCGGTATAGTAGGTATAGAGTGAGGCAATAGGTGAGTCCTCCTTGACATTTTCGAGTATCCAGTCACTGAAAAGCTCGTTTTCGGTGACTACAGGTGTCATTTTGTCGGAAACATCGGAGAATTCCACTGTTACCGTGTTGGTCGTTTCGTCGTTCGGATATGACAAGTCCCAATTGAGTTTCGTGTAGGCTTTTGAAACCCTTATGGCAGCGCCGGCTATGCGGCTTGTTTCCGAGGGCAGGCAGCGGGCGTGCAGATCCACTCTCGCCATGGGCGGAGCGAGCGGAATCTCGACATAGCTCGTCTTGCTGTCCTCTTCATCGGCTGCTACATTCACGATATTGTCATGTATCAGAACCATGCGATGGCTTGACTGGACGCTTTGAAGCACTTTGTCCGAAAATGATAGCGAAGATCTCAGTTCGGCGTAATACCTGTACACAGGCTTGATATTGCTCCACACCGTGTCGCCCTTGTAGGTCTTGACATTGCCGTACTCGTCGGTAATCGGCGTGTGGCAGTCGATGGCTACGCGGTCGCGGAGTATCTTGGGCGCGTTGGCCAGGACTACAATACGCTTTTTGCCTTCGGGAATACGCAGTGAAGCAACTCTCTTGTCAGGGTCAATCCTATCTCCGCCTTCATAGACGCCGTCCTCATCATATATGAGCACTATGCCCTCTTGGAGAGTGAGGTCGGAGTGGACATCTGATGTCGCATCCTCGTCTGCACGCGGACTGCGGGCCTCGATGGTTACGAAAAGGTCACCTTTGGGCTCCTCGGCGAGGGGTTCCTCTGAAGAGCACGCAGTGAGCATTGTCGCCATGATGCCGCCGGCCACGATAAGTATGTCATGCAGTTTTTGCAACATTTCTCTTTGAGGTTTAAATGCTCGGATAGATGGGTTTAGGCTTCCATCCGGGGAATCGGATTGAGATATTGGTGCCTGAAACTGAAATCAGGATGTCGACCACGGCCTCTTCCACTCCGGTGAGCCGGATATTGTTTGCTGAAATGTAACCTGCCAGGTCCACCGATGTGATGCGGTTGCCGGTGGCGGCGCTGCACACCTCGAGGGTGGCGCTTGTGTGCTCGTTGAAACGCGGAAGCCATGCCGATGCTTCAAGCATGGCGTTCTCACCTTCGGAAAATCCGAGTGTGTATATGCGTTGCGGACCGAGTATCTCGCCGCTGTTGGAAACTCCGGTGGCAAATTCACCGACTTTCAGCATAAAATCGGAGGCCGAAAACTCATCGCTCGTCGATTGGATATAGGCGTTCAGCGTCACGTGGACTGAATGCATGGGTGCTGTCCACTCATGGCGTCCGTCGACACTCTCGAGGTCGAAGTCGAGTTTACCGAGATAGAGCTTGTTGAATGTCTTGGGATTCTCTCCGGGAAGCACTACTCGGCCGCCCGAAAGGGTTTCCTGGGACTCCAGCACGCAATCTCCGCCTAAATTTCCCCACGCTGTCAATGAGTAAGTGCCTGCCGATGGAAGACGCAGCTTCACGCCTTGAAATTCATCAAGGCGATTTTGGTCGAGCGTCGCCTGTGTCACTATCTCGCCTTCGCTGTCATAGATGCAGTAGGTAACCGAGGTGATGTATTCGGGGAACACATCCTCGTCACCGTCAGCAAGGTATTCAAACCGTATCACGGTGTTGTTGCATGCGCCTACATCGACTTCGGTGATGCAAGCCTGGCACAGGAGCGACAGGTACACTGTGACAAGGATTCGGGATAATACTTTTGACATGAGGCTAAGTTGTCGTGGTGATGATTAAATCTGCGGATATACCTTCTTGATGCTCCAGGCCTTGACTGTCACTGTGATGTTGACATTGATGTCGGTAGGCATGATGCGGTCCGAAAGGTTCTGAGTGGTGATCTCGAAGTTCTGTACCTGATAGATGTTGCCGTTGTAGAACTGTACGGGCTCGGCCTGAGTGTCGTGATAGTTCTCTACGAAACCGTTGATGTTGAGGTAGCGGATACCGGCCTTTTCTTCGGGAACGCCCTGCTCCTTGTCCCATGCGGTTACATCGCGCAAGTGGCGGTCGCCGTTCTCGTCCTTCAGATAAACCTTCAGGTTGGAAACCTTTACGATAAGACGAAGTCCGTAGTGCTCGGTGTCGTTGCGGGGTTCATACTTTCCGAAGAAGGGGAATGCCCACACCTTGCCATCTTCCTCAGGATAGAAGGCTGTTACTTCGCGTGCGTCGTCGCCTTCACCCATTGTTTCCTTAACGGCCTTGATGTCGGTGTTGACGAGATAGGGATAGCCGGTGTAGAAGTTGATAAGCTCGGTTGCGGGGTCGGCGTTGTCATAGTCGGGTGATGCCCAGAATTCGCGGTTGGAAATCTGGCTTACATACATCTGCTTGTAGAAACCTGCCAGATAGATACCATCGACCTGATACTCTACAACATCGGGTCCCGGGGTAATCTTGGCGATTTCAAGACGGGCGCACATGGGGCGGAGTTCAAGTGTGGCGCTCATGGCGTTACCTCCGGTAACTTCGAGGGGCTTCATGTCGTAGAGGGCTACATGGCTCATGTTGTCCTTGTACTGGTTCTCAAGATTGATTATCTTGTTGAGGACGTCGTTGTAGAAGCGGAGTGTACCATTGTGGAACTCTTCGGGGTTGATTTCGTCCTCGGTTATGTTGGCTATGATGGCTACGTTGGTTACATCGCCGGGTATATCTTTGAAAGTCTTACCTTTGCGAAGCTCGTCAAGGAGAATCACGTGGTCGGTCTTGTCAAGCAATTTGGGGTCGGTCACGATTTCATAGTGCTTGCGGATAGCCTGCTTGGGTGTTCCGAAGATGATGAAACCGTTGTGGAACTCGGTGATGTCAGACTCTAATTTAGGATCCTCTGTCATTCGAGAAGATGGTCCGACTACATTCTCAAGTTTGATGAAAACACATCCTTCGGTAGATTCGCCTTCGATGTTTTCATCATCCGATGAGCATGCGCTTAGTCCGAAGAGCACTGAACCGAGCGCTAGCATAAACATAAATTTTTTCATAATTGGTTGATAATGATAAATGTTTTGAAGTATTTAAATATTTCGTATGTGATTTCGTAGCTGTAAAGGGTCGTGGAATCGGAATGCCGAAACCATTACCTTGACTGCCCGCAAAACGCTCTCGGCCTTCCGGTTAGAAACGCCAGGAGATGTTAAGGGCGAAGCCTGTGAGCTTGAATTGATTCTTGTCGATGCGCTGGCAAAGACAACGGTCGCCGGCATCGTTATAGACATATTTCTTGACCTCGGTCGAGCGATATCCCGCACGGATATTGAATTCTACGGCAAGACCTCTCCACACGGGATAGAGATATCCGGCCGATAGACCGGCTCCCCAGAAGTGACCCGTGTATTTGCGTTCGAGGTCGATGTCGTTATAGTCGCCGAGCTGGCCGTAGATTCCACCGAAGAATCCTTGAAACGTGGCATCCTTGCGGAGCCAGTAGCGTGGTTCGACAATGTACGATGTAAATCCCTGGAATTTGTCGCCATGGGAATAGTGGTGTTCACTGTAGGCGGCCGAGAGCAACACCGAATATTGCTTCTTGAAGTAAAACTCGCCATGCACATTGGATGCCCACGTGGTGTATTTAAGGTCAGGCATCACGCCTATCCATTCGAGCAGATTTGTCCCTACATTCCACTTTGGATACTTTACAATATCTCCCTGTTGCCTGTCCGCACTGCTGTCAGCGGAAAGTATGCGCTCGTTGGTTCCCTGTTCGCGCAATTCACTTTCCGTGGCTCTTCCATTGTCGGATTGCACACCTGCCTCAACATTCACTGGAGCGATAACAACGCAAGCAAAACAAGAGGCAATTACCATTTTTCTTAAGAATGAACGATTAGTTCGCATAATGTTTTTGTTGTCTTTAATATTGTTCCTCCTTCCCGGGGTTGGAGTCACAATGTTAAAATTGTTTATCGATTCATGGCTACTCGCTTTCTGTGGTAGTCGATTATGGAAAAATTTTGGTCGCAAAGATATAATATTTGATGAAACGATAATTTCATTATTATGTATTTTTATTTCTTACCCCCCCCTATTTTAACATTATTTAAACTAACGTAGATTAACTGCGCCGACGCATTTGCTTATTTTCAACCGATAACCCCATCAAATGTTTACAATTTTTATCAACCGGCGATGGCATAGTTGTTAAAATTTGTGGCATTGAATTGTCGTTATGCTCAACTCTTTCTTAACTTTGCACCTGAATGATGTTGATAAATTCCGGCTATGAATCTCTATAATTTGAAACTGCTGAAAGCAACCTTCGTGACGCTTGTCATGCTCTTGGTCATGTCGTGCAACTCCCCTGCAGGGCGTAACGCTTCGGCCGCTACTGACACTCCCGTCGATACCATTTCCCGACCGGAATCGGCCATGGAGCTTGTGGTGCCCGAGGCTCCGGCTACGATGACCGACCCGCAGGAGATGGCAGGTTATGTCGCAATCCATTTTTGGGATAATATGGACTTCTCCGATACAATAAGGGTGAACGATGACCGGTTTATGGAGCACCACTTTGCCAACTATTTTTCGGTGTTTCCCTACGTGTCGGCCGATGATGCCGTCAAGGCGGCCGGGCGGTTGGTGAAGCTGTCGGAGGTGACGCCTGCGTCACTGGGCCGGGTGCTGCGTGTGACGCGACGCTTTCTCACGAGCCCTAACTCGTCGATGCGCGATGAGGAGCTTTACTACATCTTCCTTGAGGCGGCTTCCAGGTCCGACTCACTTGATGACGCTTCGCGGGTAAAAGTCGAGGATGGAATCAAGGAGGTGCTTAAGAACAGGCAGGGCACACCGGCGGCCGATTTCAAGGTGATTGACAATCGGGGAAAGGCCACCACGCTTTATGGCGAGGCGAAGGCCGGCCAGTGTAGGCTGGTGGTTTTCTATGACCCCGAGTGTAGCCATTGTCATGAGATAATCGAGGAGCTGAAGCAACTGGATGTCCTCGCTTATGCCGTGGAGGCGGGATTGGTTAAGGTGATGGCGGTGTATGCCGACGGCGACAGTGATGTGTGGGAACGGTCGCGCGACTCAATGCCCGGGGATTGGATGAATTGTATGTCACCCGGTGGTGAGATAGAGGAGAAGGAGATATATTCGCTTCCTGCAATGCCGGTGCTATATCTCATCGCTCCCGACAACAGCGTCATATTGAAGGATCCTCCGCTGCCGCTGCTTGCCGATTGGCTCTATAATGAGATGTCGGCTGAATGATGATATAACGCTTCCTTGAGGGCGGCGAGAAAGGCCGCGCCGTGTAGCCGGTCGGGCTCCATGTAGTTGCCTTCGCCCCATTCGTTCCATGACTTCAGGAGTATGATGCGGTGTTCGGGTGACTTGTCGGCCACTCGGCTTATGGCATCGGCTGCATGGCGGGCAAAAAGCTGAGGCGTGTTGCCGGTGTAGATTTGTGCTTTGCGTCCGGCTCGGGGAGAGCGGTCGTAGCCCGGTAGGATTGTAGGGTAGACATCCTCGCGACGGTCGGTGTCGTCACACATCCACTTGATTATTTCGGCATAGTCGTAGCGCTGCAATGCCGCGTTCAGGTGTTGCGACAGGAAGCTGCGTGCCATTTTGAGCCACTTTGAGCCTGCGACATGACATTCTGCTCTCCACATGTTGTAGTTGCAGTTGTTTACCGAGTCAAATCCGGCGTCGATCAGCTCGTCGACGGTCATGTCCTTGCGGCTCACCCTTATGGCCGTCAGATGCAGTCCTTTAAGTCCGGCTTCGGCTGCGAGCGATCTCCACAGCTTGATGAACCCTTTCAGGTCGGGTATGTCACAGGGTGCCCATATCGCAAAGAGCGGGCATTGGTCGACGGTGATGTAACGCTTGTCGCGGAATGCCGGCAGGCAGTAGTTGAAGTGGGCTATATGGTCGTCGACGCCGGGGTAAAGCTGGTTGAATATGGTGATGCTTTTGTGTCGTCGGCCACCCGCTGCGGTCCACGACCCGGTGTGCCAGGAGTGGTTGGCCCATCCCATGCAGAAAGGGTAGTCGGGCGCCCCCGACGACAGCACATCCTCCAGCGGGCGGTTGAGCGCCATCGTTCCGTTGCCAAACCAGTAGTGCCAGTACATGAATCCCTCGATTCCCGCGTCGGCGGCAAGTCGGGCCTGCAACTCGCGTATTTCGGGGCGTGACAGGTCGTAGAAGCCGAGTGTGTTGTCGGGCAGCTTGGGCTGCTCGTGACCCTTGAACAGCGGGCGCGCCTTTGTCACGTTGTCCCACTCGGTGAATCCCTCTCCCCAGTAGCGGTCGTTGACCTCGGTGCGGTGGAACTGTGGCAGATACATGGCTATCACTCTCGCCTTGAGCCGCTCGTTATCGGTGTGGTCGTTTCTCTCCTTCATAGTAGTACTCCGACTTGTCTGGATTGGAATGAAATATCGTGTAGAAGTAACGGTACTTGGCCTGGGTGAAGTAGACCTTTTCGCCAAACATCGCGTTGTAATAGGCTTTGCCGGGAATCAGGAGCGCGAGAGCGAGGAATGCGGCGTAGACTGTGCGTGACGCTACCGACGATGAGTTTTCGCGCATGGCCTGAAGCAGTAGCGGCAGTGCGATGATAAATGTTATTTCGTAATAGTAGTTCAGTCGGGCGAAGTTGCCGAAGAGGAAGTTTCCGCCCATGAGCGAGGCGATAGCGATGAGGAATATCTTGAACCCTTCGGGCGATGTGCGGCGGTTGTAGATGAGCAGCAGAATGAACATGGCTGCGCTGAATATGCGCGAGAATATTCCCGGCATTGTGGCCTTGGGGTCCATGCGGTCCTGCTCCTCGATGTACATCGTGTAGCGGTCGTCGCCCATCTCGTCGCCCTGAACTACATCGACGACATCATACAGCAGGTCGCTGAATGATGAGAGGCTGAACGACATGAGGAGAACGTAGACCGCTATCAGCGATATTATGGCAACCTTGTTCAGCCGGAATCTGACGAGCGGAAGCAGGAAGAATGGAGCGCACACCAATGCCGAGGTGTGGATGTTGACTGCTGCGGCAAATGCCGTCACGGCCCACAACCAGCGCAACCGGTTGCGGGAGTAGACCATAAAGTATATGACCCAAAGCACTATCGCCATCGCAAGAAACTGACGCTTCATGTTCATGTAGAGCAGCATGTTCATGGGCTGTATGATTAGAATCACTATGCCAACCCACATGTAGGCTTTTGGGACGGCTCTCTTGTAGAGGAAGCAGAGCGTGTACATCTCGAAGGCGGCCATCACGGAGTTGAATACGATGAATCCCACAGGGCGGAAAATGTCGAGTAACATTCGGTAGAGCGGTTCCCACATTACATGTTCGCCGGGGCGGTTGAAGTTTTCATAGTACACCGGATAGTCGCGGGTGGTGTAGAACTCGATTGAGAACATGACCCATGCCGCTATGAATATGGCGTTGATGAACTGAAGCCGCTCGTAGTTGCTCCTGTACCACAGGAAGAGCATCGACAATGTGAATATGACAAACAGATTGTAGACCATTACCGTGACATTATTGATTGATAGGCTTCGATGAGTTGCTTTGCGATTGTTTCGGGAGCGTGACGCTTGCGCGATGTCGACAGTGCCGCCGATGAGAGGCGTGACATCATGTCGGGGTCACCGCTAAGCCGCAATATCGCTGACGCAAGTGCGTAGGGGTCGTTGACCTGAGTGAGCAGGCCGTTGACTCCGTGGGTGATGATCGAGGGTATGCCCCCCGTTGCCGAGGCTATGCACGGAACTCCGAGCGCCATTGCCTCACACAGCGAGTTAGGACTGTTGTCGATGTAGGAGGGCTGGATGTAGAGGTCGCAGTCGAGCAGCTCCTCCTTTATTGTGTCGGCGTCGAGCACGCCGAGAAAGCGCACGTTATGTCGTGCAAATGTGTCCTTCTCCATCCACTCCACATAGTCACTGCAGGCGGGAGAGCCTATTATGTGCCATTCGACCTTACGGCCGGCGGTGTCATGGAGGCAACGCGCGGTCTTCAATATTATGTCGAGCCCCTTCCACAGGCTGCCGTGTACGGTGGTGCATAGGCGCAGTGTGTCGCGGCCGTTGTGGAGGCTCCATTGCCGCGTCATGTCGAGGAAGCACGGGCGTAACGCCTCGTTGCAGGTGAAGTAACGCGAGCCGGGCGAGAGGAGCGATGTCACGCTTTTGTCCCACTCGGTGCGTCCCATGAAGTTGTGACATGCAAGCATCACCCTGCGCTCGCGTTCGACGCGTTGACGGCTCTTGCGCGGTTCGAGCAACGCACGCAGTGCCTTGTGGGGGCGCAGTCGCGACAGCTGCCATGCCGCTTCGGTGTAACTGTTGTAACGCGGCGGATAGAGCGTGTTGTGACATGGTGCCATGAGCCCCTGCAGATGCGTCACCACCGGCACATCGGTGAGTGCGGCGATAAGACCGAAGCACCATTCGCTGCCGAAGCACTCTATTATGTCGGGCTTGAAGTCGTTGACTATCTCCATGCAGCACGGCATCAGGTAACGCTCTTGGTGCGAGAACTCGATTTTGTTGCGGAGGCGGTAGATGAGCGAGTCGATACGGATGGGATAGTAGGTGACGCGGTCGCGTACTCGCTTTTGGTTGTCGACGGGATGCTCAAATGCCACGGCCAGTTCAATGCCGGGAATGTCACGCACGATGCGCTCAAGCGCACCTATCCATCCGCCGCCGTTGTTAAATGGCCGGTATCCGTCGTCATAGAGCGACGGGTTTGTTGAAAACCACAGCACTCTCATTTCGGTAAATTGAAGTCTAAACCATTAAGCCGCATCTTTAGTTGGGTCAGAAACCTGAAGATGACGCGGTCGTCCCTCACCACATGGTGCTCATGCCACAGGAAGAAATCCACTTTGCGGCGTATCTCATTTTTTTTGGCCGAAAAGGCCGAGCCGCGTGCCATCTTGTCGTGGTACTCTTCGATGCTTTTGCTCCAATAGTGGTTGATGCGTATAGTGTTGTGTCGCGGCAGTGGATGATGGTCAGGGTACACGACAAAGCTTCCCGACTCATTTACCATCGGCACCTTGAATTTGATTCCGAAAATCGATACGGAGCCGTAGAGGTAGTGCACAAAGAGCTCCTCGAGAGGAAACGCCGTGTTCCATATCGGTTTTCCGGTGTTGCGCAACTCCTGCCATGATGTGGTGTACTGCTCTATAAGCGTCTTCTCGGAGTCGGGATGCAGTCGCCCCGCAGTTCCGAACATCAGCCAGTACAATATCACTCCGGGATACTTTTCGTAACGCTTGATCCACTCTTTTATGTCGGTTGCCTCATGGGGGCAGATGTACTCGTCAAGGTCGATGAAGGCAATCCATCGGCACGACTTGCCGAAATTGGCCGAGCAGTGCATGTAACACTCCATCTGTCCGTGTTCACGGGGCCATTCGGTGAGCGTTACTACTCCTTTTTCAATATAGGGTTGGAGTATCGACATGAAATCGTCGGTCGAGAAGTTGTTGTAGAGGAATATGTGGTCGACCCCTATCAGCAAGTGATATTCAATCCATTCGCGCATGTAACGCACTTCATTGCGGAATATGGCACATATCGCAAACATGTAACGCGCATCGCTGTTTACGCATGGCCGACGCATGGCAAACAGGCCGCGGTAGAACAGATTTACCGCCGGCGTGACTATGTGTCGTTTTATCGCTATCTTAATTGTCTTGTTCATGGCCGCTGTTGTTTGCGTATATGGTTCAATATCACGTTACGTTCCTCTCTCGTTATGCCGAATGCATAGACCGACGCCGATAACGACAGAGTCAAGATGACGCACATTATAAATGTGTTGGCAATCGTGTCGGCGTCAAATATCCACAGCTGCAGCGCAATCGGCAACGGCAATGTGAACAATGTCACGTAGACGATGGGCGCGAATGTGTCAGTCATATACGATTTCATCGTTATTGTGGAGTTGGCTATGGCATATTTCAACCTGATATACAGGGATATGTATCCTGTTACTATAAACGGCAGGTAGACACAATAGGGGGGCAGCCCTGCGTATAGCGCGAGGCACATGAGCGGCAGATTGGAGAGCTGCAACAGTGACAGCGTAATCTGGCTGCTCTTTATCCTCCCCGATGCAAGCGTTACGGTGTCGAGTACCGACGAGGCGGGCATGATGAGGATGTAGATCATTATGATGCGCACAAAAGGCACCGTGTACGACGGCACCGATTTCAGCCACAGCGACAGCAGCGTATAGGTGCGGAACAGCAGCGGCAGACACAGCAGAAGCGTGAGATAGGTGCCAAAACGTGTGCCACGGCTTACGAGCGAATTGAAGAATGCTGTATCGCCCGAAGCGTAGGACCGGGTGAGCTGCGGCCTTATCGACATCATCAGATTTTCAACAAGCGACCTCACGACATTCTCAATCTGTGACGCCAACCCCTTGGCGGCGTTCATGAGCACGTTGAAAAATAGGTTGAGGACGATGCCTATGCTCTCGATTGTGATTATCGAACTGCTTGAGCCGAGGAAATTCCAGCCCGATATTCCGAGTATTTCGCGGTATATGCGCTTGTCGGTTATCTTGACCATGCGACATTCGCTGAAGTGGCATCGGCAATAGATGCCGTAGAAAATTCTCACCGCCACGCTCAGCGTAGTCAGCATCGCGGCGTAAAATATAAGCCGGTTGCTCGATGTGTGCATGAGCGCGACGGCTATCCCCAACTTGACTACCGACTCGGCTATGTTGACGGCTGCAAAGAGGCCCATGCGCTCCTTGGCGGTGATGACGGCATTATAGGGGACGCTCAGCACATTGAAAAGAAATGACACGACCGATAGCTGATAGACTACATGCACTGCCGGCATGTCCTCGGGCGGGAAGTTCAGTTTGGTGTTGACAATCCACAGTCCCAGTGTTTCAAAGAGGATGAGGATGCCGGCTGCGAGCAACCGGTGCAGCTTGACCGATGCGGTGAAGATTCTCGACAGTTCGTCGATGCCGTTACGTTCCATGGCGATGTTGAAGAAGCGCTGGGTCGACGAGATGAACGAAGTGCTGAAGAGGCTGAACATCGTGACGGTGCTCCCCACCAGGGCATACACGCCGAAGTCCTCAAATCCGAGAGCTTCCAGAACTATGCGCGAGGTGTAGAGCGAGATGACAAGCGTGACCACCGACCGGCAGTACAGCAACATGGAGTTGCGTGCTATGCGCCGGTTGTTGTAGCTGTTGCGTGTCATGTCGGTTGTCGTTGAGAGGAATTATGCCTTGCCATAGCCGTAACCGTAGCCGTAGCCTTTGCGCACATGGGTGCCGTTGAGCACAAGCGCAATGTGGGGAAGGCGTTTTTCGGCATAAAGTCGGTTGACAAATTCGATGTCGCTGAATGTCGTGTGGTTGGCACGGCACACATAGATTGTAGCGTCACTTACGCGGGCGAGCGAATAGGTGTCGCTTACCATGCCTACCGGTGCGCTGTCGATGATGATGTAGTCGTAGCGTGAGCGCAGTTCGCTGAACAGGTTGTCGACGCGCGTCGACATGAGCAGCTCCGACGGGTTGGGCGGTACCGGGCCTGAGGTTATTATGTCGAGTCCCTTTACTTCGGGGTGGTGTACCGTTATGTCGTCGATTGTGTATTGCGACGACGAAAGATAGGTGGTGAGTCCGGTTTCCGATGCCACTCCGAGATAGTTGGTGAGCTGCGGATTGCGTATGTCCATTCCCACAAGCACCACGCGCTTGCCCGAAATGGTGAGCGATGCGGCCATGTTGATGGCGACAAACGATTTCCCTTCGCCGGCTGTCGACGATGTCACGAGCAGCACTTTGGCGTTGATACCTCCGGTTATGAATTGCAGGTTGCTTCTAAGCAGGCGGAACAGCTCGGCGGTCGACGACGATGAGTTGCCGGCGGTGACAAGCTTGTCGCCGCTGCGGTCGAGCGACACTTCGCCGAGTATGGGTATCGTGGTGAGCCGTTGCAACTCGCGCATGTCGGAGAACTTGTTGCGTATCAGCGAGCGGAAGTAGAGCCACAGCGGCACGATGAACAGTCCGAGCAGAAACGCAAGGATGAGCACTTTGGCCGGCGTCATGTTCACTTGGTCGGAGAGCGCGTAGGCCTTGTCGATTATCATTCCCTTGGGCACGGCGTTGGCTATGCGCAGGGCCGACTCCTCACGCTCCTTCAGCAGAAACAGGTAGAGGTTCTCCTTCACGGCCTGTCGACGCTTGATGTTGACAAACTCACGCTCCCTCGCCGGGATGTCGCCGAGGCGCGACTGCGAATCCCCGCTCTTGCCGCGAAGTTCATTCAGCGTAACGCGCGCCGACGCTATCGAGCGCTCCAGCGTCGTGGCCACGTTGGTGCGCATGGCGTCGATCTGCTCGTTGAGGGCCGTGAGCACCTTGTTGCCCGGCTTCGCGCTCTTTTCAAGCCGTATGCGTTCAAGAATCAGTGAGTTGTAGGCTTCTATTGCCTCGGCGGCGGCTTCGGCACCGAGCGGTGTAGGAATCAGGTTGAAGCGGTTGGCTGGATCGGCAATGAAGTCACGCGTAAGCTCGAGCACGCCTACTTCGGTTTCGGCGGCAATGAGGCTCTCTTCGAGCGTGCCTTTCCGGGTCAGGAGATATTTGGTTTCTACCTCCACATCCACAATGTCATGCGACTGCTTGTATTGCTCGATGTCGCTTTCGGCATCGTTCAGCTCCTTTGAAATGTCGACGAGCCTCTTGTCGATGAAGTCGGCTGTCTGCTGAGCTTTCCGTTGGTTCTCCTCGATGCCGCGTGCGTTATATTGTTGGATTACTGCGTTGACCACGCTCTTGGCATAGTTGATGTCGGTGCTGTTGAGCGCAACGGTTATCACATCGGCCTTCTTGTTGGGGATGTAGCACATCACCTCTTTCTGCAGCAGTTCAGCCGCGAGGTCGTATCCACAGAACCCTATCTGCATCGACAGGCTCCGTCCCTTTTCATAGGTGTCGGTTGTCGACAGGATGAAGTCGCCGTAGGGTGTAGTCACGGTTACCGGAAACCGCTTCTCCTTGACCTCGCCCACGATTTTGTCGCGGTTGTTGCGTACGGTCACGCTCACAACTCCCTCCTTGTCGGCTTTCAGCTTGAACTTCAGCGAGCGGCGCAGCGTGTCGGCTATTCCGGCGGGAGGAGTGAGCTTCACCGGTGTGCCCGAATACTTCTTTGTCCGCTTGATCAGGTTCTCCTTTACCGTATAGGTTATGTTGCATCCGAGCTCTTCGGTCACGTTGCGGAAAAGCGAGTGGGAGTTCAGTATCGACATCTCCTCGTCGACCGATGTGTTGTTGACAAACATGTCGGCCATGCTGATGGAGCGCATGAAGTCCGATGTCTTGTCGTCGTCGGTGATGAGTATGTTGGCCTGGATTTCATATACGGGCGCCTTGATGTAAATGTAGAGAGCGGCCACGGCAAGGCATGCCGCGATGGAGATGAGAAATGCCGGCCACTTGGAGCGATAGAGGCTTATGAGGTCGGCTATCTCGATGCGGTTGTCACGTTTTTTATATGCCGGGTCGTTAGGTTTCATGGTCAGGTGGCGTTTGGTTTTAGCGTATTACAAGGGCGATTATCAGTGACGCAATCACCGAGCATGCTCCGGTGACGGCCGATACGACCGATAGCTTGAAGGCGTTGTTTTGGTTGTACTTTGAATTGTCCTTGCGAATCTTGTTGGGATTCACGCACACTACATCGTTCTGTTGCAGATAGAAGTAAGGCGACGACAAGAGTTCCGAGTCGTTGAGGTTGAGGTGGTGGAATGTCTTTGTTCCGTTGTTCTCCTCGCGCACGAGCAGTATGTTGTCACGTTCGCCGTATTGTGTCAGGTCGCCGGCATCGGCGAGTGCATCGAGTATTGAGTAACGCTCGCGGTTCACTTCTATTGATCCGGGGCGGTTGACCTCGCCCATCACATTGATGCGGAAGTTGACGAGCACCACTTTCACGTAGGGGTCCTCGACCTCGGCGCTGATTTTCTTTGCGAGCAGCGACGCAAGTTGCGATGTTGTCATGCCGTCGACATGAATCATGCCTATGCCGGGAAATTTTATGTCGCCGCTTTTGTCGACAATATAGGTCTGCTGCTTTCCCTGCGACGGGGTCATTATGCTGCTTTGCGTGGCCGGATTGGAGAGCGGGAGGTTGTATTCGGCAGTTGCTTCGGGTACGAGCGATGTCACGGTTATGAGCAGTTCGTCGTCGGGACGGAGCTTTATCTCGTAATCGGTCGATGGCAGAGTGCCCGATTGCGTGCCGCTGAGGTCCTCGAAGTAGGTCAGCGACGATTTGGGAGCGCTACATGACGCAAGCATCAAAGCCGCCGACAATATAATTATGTGTAGAATTGTTCTCATATCGATGAAGAGTGATGATTGGTCGATAAGGCGTGACATGTCGTCGCCTTATTGTGATAACGTAACCCGGAGCGCGTTTATTTTGCCGTGTCGTCGGTCAGTTTCGACCAGTTGGCCGAAGGCCCGAGAGTCTGCCAGGCATACTGTCCGCTGTGGGCGCGGTGACTCTTTATATAATAGATGATGTTGCGTATCGGACGCCACAGCAGAGCCAGAGGCACGGAGAAGAAGAACCGATGGCCTCCGAGTGCGCGTGACGCACTGTTCCACGAGGCTATGAGCGGAACCCAGAGCAGAAGTGCCACTACGATGTTGGCGCCTATCACCATGAGGTTGCGCGGGGCGATTGCAATCGATGCCACGGTGAGCAGCAGCCACACCCACAGCAGTGCAAGGCAGAATCCGTAGAGGCGGTGCTGCCACTTGCCGGCATGTGACGACGTGAAGGTGTATTGCAGTTTCTTGTGCTTCATCGCTTCACGCGGATTGTTGAACGAAGTGCTCACATGGCTTTCGCGCGACAGCTCGACTGCAACGTTGCGCGGAGTGGCGCACTGATGGATGAATACATCGTCGTCGCCGTAGCTGAGGTTGAGCGACTGCGAGAATCCCTTGTTCTTGAAAAACAGGCTGCGGCGGTAGGCGAGATTGTCGCCGTCACCTCGATAGGTGTGTCCGTCGAGTGCAGCTGCCAGATAGTGAACTATGTCGATGAGCCAGTCTTGGACTTCGCCACGCGACGGGGTGTTGGCCACGTTGTCGAGGTCGGGAAATGCGTAGCCTATCACAATGTCCTTCTCGTTGTCGTTGAAGTGACGTGCCATCTTTTCGAGCCATCGTTGCGATGTTATGCGGCTGTCGGCCGTTACGAGCACTATCGACTCATAGTGAGCCGCCTTGATGCCGAGCGTTATCGCAAGTTTCTTGCGCGACACGTTGCGGGTGTCATGAGGCGTGAATGTGTGATATAGATTCTTGTGAGTCGCTTCAAGTTCGCGCAGCAGTGAGTCGGTGGCCTCGTCGTTGCCGTCGTTGACGACTATCACCTCAAAGCCGCCGTCGTAGTCCTGCGACAGCAGTGATGGAAGCAGTGCGGCCACTCCGTCGGGGTTCTCGTAGGCATACACGATGATCGATGCCGGTGAAAGCCCGAAAACCTGATTGGTGTCGTCGGCCTGTCGTCGCGCATTGCGTACGACAAGTATTATGCGTCGTGCATATATAATAAGTATTGCTATTGCGGTAGCTGCGGCCAGACATGAAAGCGTCAACGCTATCAATGCCTGATTGTCGATATTGTAAGTCACTGTGAGCGATTTGGCTATTATTTGTGCAAATTTACAAAACCTTTCACAATACACAGCATACACTCGTGAAAAAGATGATGTCGCGGCGAGATGAAGTGCGATATAAACCCATTAATTCGGTTAACAATATTTAACTTTGAGCCTGCGCGATGCTGGGGCTGCTTGAATCGAGGCGATGCAAATCTACAATAAGATTCTGTTACAACCGCTACTTGCCAACTCGCTATTATGCCTTATTTCGCGGAGTTTTGCCTTATTGTACTTATTACAATTAGGGTAGTCGCGATTCTACAGAAATACATATTGTAGCTATTACATTAACCCATAAAAGTAATATTGTACAAAGTAAGATAACTACCGGGGCTATAAACAATGTTTTACAACATAAAATTGAATGTTGCATATTCATAAAATATCGCTACTTTTGTGTCGGAAATATATATGGAATCTATGCAAGGTGAAGTAATTTATCCTCCATTAGCCAATAATCACATATCGGTCGACTGCGTTGTGATAGGATTTGACGGAACACAATTGAATGTGCTCCTCGTTAACCGTCACGGCGAAGAAGACGGGCTCGCCTATCACGACATGAAACTTCCCGGAAGCCTCATCTATCAGGATGAGGATCTTGACGGGGCCGCTTTGAGAGTGCTGAATGAACTTACAGGCGTCAAAAACATCAAGCTGATGCAATTCCGTGCCTATGGATCAAAGAATAGAACGAGCGATCCCAAGGATGTGCATTGGCTCGAGCGTGCGCAGCAGGCCCGTGTAGAGCGTATAGTTACCATCTCCTATCTCGCGCTTGTGAAAATCGACCGTGCAATCGACAAGTCACTTGATGCTCACAAGGCCGGTTGGGTGCCGTTGAACGATGTCAAGCGTCTGGCATTTGACCACAACCTCATTCTCACCGAGGCGATGCACTATATCAGGGATGCGGCCGAGGTGAATCCCGTGATGCTCTTTGACCTGTTGCCCCGAAAATTCACCGCATCGCAATTGCGCACCATGTTTGAGCTTATCTACGGCCATGCGATCGATGTGCGCAACTTCCACAAGAAAATAGCAATGATGGACTATGTCGTTCCTCTTGAGGAGAGGCAGCAGGGCGTGGCTCATCGTGCGGCTCGTTACTACAAATTTGACCGAAAGATATATAATAAGAACAGACGATAACCAATTATATAAGCTATGTACTTATTAGGATATGATATAGGCAGCTCGTCGGTAAAAGCGAGCATCGTTAATGCCGAAACAGGCAAGTGTGTATCATCGGCTTTCTTCCCCAAGTCGGAGGCCGAGATTATTGCAGTTAAGCAAGGTTGGGCCGAGCAGCGCCCCGAGCAGTGGTGGGAACACCTGAAGCAGTCGACAGCCGCAGTGCTTGCCGAGTCAAAGGTTAATCCGGCCGACATAAAGGCAATCGGAATCTCCTATCAGATGCACGGTCTTGTGTGCATCGACCGTGACCACAACGTGCTTCGTCCCGCTATTATATGGTGTGACTCACGCGGAGTTCCCTATGGCGAGAAGGCATTTGACGAGCTCGGCCATGAAAAGTGCCTGAGCCACCTCCTAAACTCTCCCGGCAACTTCACCGCCACCAAGCTTAAATGGGTGAAGGACAACGAGCCCGAGGTGTTTGAGCGCATCGACAAAATCATGCTCCCCGGCGATTATATAGCAATGAAGCTCACCGACCGTGTGTGCACCACCTTGTCGGGACTTTCCGAAGGTATGTTCTGGGACTTCAAGAACGGCCGGGTTGCCGACTTCCTCATGGAATATCTCGGATTCGGCAGCTCGATAATTCCCGAAATCGTGCCTACATTCTCGGTACAGGGTCAGGTTACAGCCCATGCAGCCGCCGAACTCGGTCTTGCCGAGGGTACTCCGGTGTGCTACCGTGCAGGCGACCAGCCCAACAACGCTTTGTCGCTTAACGTGTTCAACCCCGGTGAAATCGCATCTACCGCAGGTACCTCGGGTGTTGTTTACGGTGTAAACGGCGAGATAAATTACGATCCCAAGTCGCGTGTCAACACATTTGCTCATGTCAACCACACCAATGAGCAGACACGCCTCGGCATATTGCTGTGCATCAACGGCACAGGCATCCTTAACTCTTGGGTTAAGCGCACCGTGGCTCCCGAAGGCATCAGCTATCCGGCCATGAACGACCTTGCCGCACAGGCTTCCATAGGAAGCGAAGGCGTGAGCATACTCCCCTTCGGCAACGGTGCCGAGCGTGTGCTTCAGAACCGCGAAATCGGCAGCTCGATCCACGGCGTAAACTTCCTGAAGCACGGCAAGCAGCACATCGTGCGAGCAGCTCAGGAGGGTATCGTGTTCTCATTCCAGTACGGAATCGAGATAATGGAGCAGATGGGAATGGATGTGAAGAAGATTCACGCCGGACACGCCAACATGTTCCTCAGCCCGCTCTTCCGCGAAACGCTTGCCGGTGTTAGCGGTGCCACCATCGAGCTGTTTGATACCGACGGTTCGGTAGGCGCAGCCAAGGGCGCAGGCATAGGTGCCGGAATCTACAAGGACAACAACGAGGCTTTTGCAACACTCGACCGCATCGAGGTTATCGAGCCCAAGGAAGCCGACCGTCAGGCCTATCGCGACGCCTACGGATTGTGGAAGCAGCGCCTTGAAACAATATTGAACAAATAAACACTGTTACATAAAAAATAAAAGAAACTTTTTAAACAAATTCTATTATGGCAACAAAAGAGTATTTTCCCGAGATCGGTAAAATTAAGTTTGAAGGTAAGGACAGCAAGAATCCTCTCGCCTATCGTTACTACGATGCTGAGAAGGTAGTGCTCGGTAAGAAAATGAAGGATTGGTTGAAGTTTGCTATGGCTTGGTGGCACACACTTTGCGCTGAAGGCGGCGACCAGTTCGGTGGCGGCACCAAGAAGTTCCCCTGGAACGAAGGCGATGCCATGACAGTTGCAAAGCAGAAGGCTGATGCTGGTTTTGAAATCATGCAGAAGCTCGGAATCGAATATTTCTGTTTCCATGATACCGACCTTATCGGTGACCTTGGCGAAGACATCGCTGACTACGAAGCCCGCATGGTTGAAATCACCAACTACCTGAAGGAAAAGATGGCTCAGACCGGCATCAAGAACCTTTGGGGTACTGCCAACGTATTCGGTAACGGCCGTTACATGAACGGTGCTGCTACCAACCCCGACTTTGACGTAGTAGCTCGCGCTGCCGTTCAGATCAAGAACGCTATCGACGCAACTATCGCCCTCGGTGGTACAAACTATGTATTCTGGGGTGGCCGCGAAGGTTACATGAGCCTTCTCAACACCGACCAGAAGCGTGAAAAAGAGCATCTCGCAACTATGCTCCGCATCGCTCGCGACTACGCTCGTTCAAAGGGCTTCACCGGAACATTCCTCATCGAGCCCAAGCCCATGGAACCCTCAAAGCATCAGTATGATGTTGACACTGAAACTGTAGTAGGCTTCCTTAAGGCTCACGGTCTTGACAAGGACTTCAAGGTGAACATCGAGGTTAACCACGCTACTCTCGCAGGTCACACATTTGAGCACGAACTTGCAGTAGCTGTTGACAACGGCATGCTCGGTTCAATCGACGCTAACCGCGGTGACTATCAGAACGGCTGGGATACCGACCAGTTCCCCATCGACAACTTTGAGCTTACTCAGGCCATGATGCAGATCATCCGCAACGGCGGCCTCGGCAACGGCGGTACCAACTTCGACGCTAAGACTCGTCGTAACTCTACCGACCTTGAGGACATCTTCATCGCTCACATCGCAGGTATGGATGCTATGGCTCGTGCTCTTGAAAGCGCAGCTGCTGTTCTTGAGGAATCTCCCTACAAGGAAATGATCAAGGAGCGTTACGCTTCATTTGACGGCGGCAAGGGTAAGGAATTTGAGGATGGAAAGCTCTCTCTTGAGGATGTTGTAGCTTATGCCAAGACTCAGGGCGAACCCAAGCAGACCAGCGGCAAGCAGGAGCTCTATGAAGCTATCGTAGCCATGTATGCCTAAATGACGCCTTCTTCATCAGCATTTAATTCAGATATATTCTGAAGCTTGAATAAGGGAGAGTCTGACCGGCGGCGTGCAACGACCCGGTCGGACTCTCTTCTTTTTAACCGATGTCAAGATTGATGATGCCGATGAACCCCGACCAATCATTATATTTAGTTAACCTTGATGAACATGCCTGCCGAGCCGTGACGAGGAGTTGATCACAGCCCGTCGGCCGCTTGACAGGAGTGTGATTTTGACAATCAGCCGGAAGTGCCGAGCCATAGATTGGTGATAATTTCAGATTTATGAATATGAAAAGAGTTTTTTTGTTTATTGCGGGCCTATTGCTCACCGTTTCGCTGTCAGCCGCTTCAAAGTGGACGGGTACATGGGCTACTGCTCCTGAATATACGGGCAAGGGCGATATGCCCAAGACGATGACGCTTACCGGAAATGCGCTCCGACAGGTGATTCACGTGTCGGTGGGCGGTGACGAGCTTCGTCTTAAACTGTCGAATGAATTCAGCGACGAGCCGGTTGAGATTCGCTCGGTCTATATAGCCGATGCAGCCGAAGGCGAGAAAATTAATCCCCGCACGGTGCGTTACCTTAAATTTGACGGAAAGGAGAGCGTGACAATAGAGCCTCACGGTTCGGTCTACAGCGATGCCGTCAAGTATGACCTCAAGCCGCTACAGCTGTTGTCGATAACCATCAACTACGGCGACAAGACTCCCGAGCACGCCACTTCACATCGCGGTTCACGCACCACATCCTACATCATGGAAGGCCCCTCCAAGCCTAAGAAGGAGTTTGTTCCCGCCGAAAAGCTTGAACACTGGTACAATATATGCGCCCTTGAGGTGATGGCCGACGGCAAGGAGTGCATCGCGGTACTCGGTAACTCGATAACCGACGGACGCGGCACGACAACCGACAAGCAGAACCGCTGGACCGATGTGTGTGCCGAGGCTTTGAACGGCGAAGTGGCCGTATTGAATCTCGGAATAGGCGCCAACTGTGTGCTTCGCGGCGGAATCAGCGAGCCGGCAGTGAAGCGTTTCGACCGTGACATAATGGGACAGAACGGATTGACCGGAATCGTGATCTATGAAGGCATCAACGACATAGGCGGAAGCCGTCACGCCGAGAAGACAGCCGCCGAGCTGATCGAGGCCTACACTTCGTTTATCGAAAAGGCGCGTTCAAAGGGTCTTAAAGTGTATGGCGGCACAATTTCACAGATTGGCAACACCGACTATTGGTCATACTTCCATGAGGCTACGCGCCAGGCTGTGAATGAGTGGATACGCACATGCGGAAAGTTTGACGGCGTGATCGATTTCGATGCCGTGCTTGCCGACCCCGCCAATCCTTTGAGATTGAATCCCGATTATAATTTTGACGGACTTCATCCTAACGCCGCAGGCTATAAGGCGATGGGTAATGCCGCCGCCGAAGTGCTATTTCCGGAAAAAGTAGATAAAACCAAACTTTAATAAAAAACTTAACTTTATTGATTATGAATTACCAAGAAAAAGGCAGTAAAACATATCTGTTTTCCATAGTCCTTGTCGCCGTGCTCGGTGGCCTGCTCTTCGGTTACGACACCGCTGTGATATCGGGTGCCGAGAAGGGTCTTCAGGCTTTCTTCCTCGGAGCCAAGGATTTTGTCTATACCGATGTGATTCACGGTATAACATCGTCAAGTGCGCTGCTCGGATGTATTTTGGGTAGTGCTTTGTCGGGTTTCTTTGCCACTCGATTCGGCCGCAAGAAGTCGTTGATCATCGCCGGATTCTTCTTCTTTGTTTCGGCTCTCGGCTCCTACTATCCCGAATTCCTCTTATTCGAGCACGGTAAGCCCGATTTCAACCTCCTTATCGCATTCAACATCTACCGCATCATCGGCGGTGTGGGTGTGGGTCTTGCTTCGGCCATCTGCCCCATGTATATTGCCGAGGTGGCTCCGTCAAACATTCGCGGTACGCTCGTGTCGTGGAACCAGTTTGCAATCATCTTCGGTCAGCTTGTGGTTTACTTCGTCAACTTCTTGATTCTTGGCGAGCACACCAACCCCATCATCGAGAAGACTGCCGAAAACATCTACTACGTGCTTCCCACATCCGACGCATGGACCATCATGACAGGATGGCGTTACATGTTCGGTAGCGAGGCATTTGTTGCCGCAGTGTTTACCGTGCTTGTTTTCTTGGTTCCCGAGTCACCGCGTTATCTTGCGCTTGTCGGCCGTGACAGCCGTGCCCTTGAGGTGCTTGCACGCATCAACGGCATCACCAAGGCCCGCGAGATTCTTGCCGACATCAAGTCGACTGTCGAAGTCAAGAGCGAACGCCTCTTCTCATTTGGCGTGATGGTGATATTTGTCGGCGTTATGTTGTCGGTTTTCCAGCAGGCAGTGGGTATAAACGCCGTGCTCTACTATGCACCGCGCATATTCGACTCAATGCACATGGGCGATCCCATGGTTCAGACCGTCATCATGGGTATCGTCAACATCTCGTTCACCCTTGTGGCTGTGTTCACTGTTGAGAAACTCGGCCGTAAGCCGTTGTTGATCTGGGGTTCTATAGGCATGGCTATCGGTGCATTCGGTGTGGCTGTATCCAACCTTGTCACCGTTCCTCCCATTGTTCCCGTTGTCAGCATCATGGTTTATTCGGCTTCGTTCATGTTCTCATGGGGCCCGATATGCTGGGTACTTATCGCTGAGATATTCCCCAACACCATTCGTGGTGCGGCTGTGGCAGTTGCCGTTGCATTCCAGTGGATATTCAACTTCATCGTGTCGAGTACGTTTGTGCCCATGTACAATATGCGTCTTGGCGAGATGGGCGATAAGTTCGGTCACATGTTTGCCTACGCTCTCTACGGCGTTATCTGCGTCGTTGCCGCCATATTCGTTTACAAGCTTGTTCCTGAAACCAAGGGCAAGACTCTTGAGGATATGACCAACCTTTGGCGCAAGAAATCGGCTAAGTAAGGAGATTCCCTTGTAACCAAAATAGTTGCGGTCGTCGCGTGATTGTCACGAGGCGACCGCTTTTTTGCTTCGCGACATTATGGGGTGAAATCGGGGCTTCCCGCTCGCTATCTTTGCCGAAAAAGGAGGAGTAATTATGAATATCAAAGCGGTTTTATTGGCGGGCTTGATTTTGTGCGGATGCACGCGCATGGTCTATTTGCCTTCGGAGTCGGTGAAGAGCGATATGCTTTTGAGGGGAAGCGTGTCGGTTGACACTATATATGCACGCGACAGCATCATTGTTGACAGGAGCGGCGACACTGTGCGTGAACGTAGCTACAGGCTCATATATAAAACAAGAGCGGTGCATGACACCACTCTTGTTGCTCGGGCCGACAGTGTTGTGTCGACTGTTGTTGTCGACGGCAAGGCCGGAGCGTCACGTAAAATCGGGTGGATTGCCGTGTTTGTAGCTACGGTTGCAGCCGTCGTGTTGACCTTGAGGTTTATTTCGTATAGAAGTCGATGAGCAGGTTTAACGCGCGTTGGCAAGCGGGGCAGAATGCCGGCCAGGTGTTGTTGCGCATGCGGCATTGGTCGGCCGGACGGTAGACGCCCTTGAACACATAACCTCCGCCTTCATACACTCCCACGGGGTATTTGTCGGCATCCTTGGGGTCGGTGGGTACGGGCGTGCCTTTGGGTACTATCGACTGCCATTTTGACGGGAAATCGACGAGGGTGGTGATATTGGGCTCCCACGGCTCTATGTCGAGCGGATAGGATTCGTCCATGATGTCGTCCTCGTAGAAGTATTCGTCGGCAAGTCCGCCGAAGCTGTGGCCGAATTCATGCACCACCACGGGCTTGAAGTCGCGGTGACGGGCAGTGGTGAGGGTGTAGGAGTTGTATATGCCACCGCCGCCGTATTCGGGCGTGTTGGCGAGTATTATTATGTGTTCGTAGGGTATTCCTGCGAGAGCGTCGTGTACATCCTGGAGATTGCCGGTGGTGAGGTAGCGGTCGGAGTAGAATGTGCTGAAATGCGAGGAGAAAGCTGTCTTTTTCCAGTTGCCGAGTCGCGGTACGCTTACGCCGCTGTCGATTGAAGGCGAAGCCACAGCCACGAAGTTGAAGTCGTCGGCACGCGACTTGAAGGGCTCGTGTTTAAGTATCGACTCCACGGCCACGGCTGCGTGATGGTAGAAGCTGTCCATCTCGGCGGTGGTGTAGCCCTCGGCCAGGATGGCCACATCGATTGCCTTTTCAGGGTGCGAGCTGCGGTGAATGTAGCGGTGGGGTGTTACGTTGGAGGTGCCTTTCACCGCAATCAGTTCATCGTCGGGGCGATAACGGTGAGTCATCGAGGCGATTGTGTCGTGGCGGTTGTCGAGCAGCGCTATGTCGATTAACGCGGGAGCCTTGGGCAGGGGCACAAGATAGGTGTTCTGAAAGGCTTTGGGGGTTGTCGAGGCCTCCTCGGTCGACAGCCATTCATTGAACAGCGATGAGAATGAGTGGCGGTAGATGGTGTCGCCGGTCGCTTCGTCGCGCACTGTTATCTGTCCGTTTCCGGCAAGCGGAAGCTCTTTCAGGCGGTGTCGGCGGCCGCTCCATTCGGGCAGCACGGCCTGCTTGTCGAGCATGACATGGCATCCCTTTGTGTCGGCTCCGAATATGTAGTCGAGGCGCAGGGTCTTGTTGTTGAAGAATGTGTCGAAGTCCTGAGCTGTCAATGTGCAGCACGACATTGCGACAATTGCTGATAGCAAGAGTTTTGTTATTTTCATAATCGGTGATTTATATTTGTGCTGTGGGATTGAGCCGGTTTTCACGTGACAGCGTCCTGAATTGCCATGCGACCATCATTATGGTTACTACCGTGGCAAAGAGGTCGGAGGTGGGGAATGATGCCCACACGCCGTTGAGCCCGTACATGCGGGGCAGTGTCAGCAGCAGCGGTATCAGGAAAATCACCTGGCGTATAAGGCTCAGGAATATCGATTTTCCGGCTTTGCCTATTGACTGGAACAGGGTTGTCGAAACAATCTGGAAGCCTACGACCCAGAATGCGAGCAGCGATATGTGCAGCGAGTTGGATGTGGCGGAGATCAGTGCGCTGTCGGTCGTGAAGGCCATTGCTATGATGTCGGGGAAGAGGATTCCCACTGCTGCTCCTGTCGAGGTGACCACGGTGCCGGCGAGTGTCGAGAGCCAGAATGCGCGTTTGAGTCGGTGGCGCAGTCCGGCTCCGTAGTTGTAGCCGAGGATGGGCTGTACGCCCTGACATATTCCCACCACTACCATGCACAGGAGCGAAGTGTAGGTCGTGAAGATGCCCACCGCCCCTATGGCTATGTCGCCGCCGTAGGCGTAGAGGGTGCGGTTGATGATTATGTTTATGGCCGAGCTCGTGAAGTTGACAATGCTCGGTGCCGCACCGATGGCGACGATCGACCATATTATGTGCCAGCGCAGGCGGTATATGCCTCGGGTGAAACGCACCGTCGATGTGGGCTTGAAGAAGTGATAGAGCACAAACACCATGCCTATGGTCATCGATATGTCGGTGGCTATCGCTGCTCCTTTTATGCCCATTTTCAGGACGAATATGAAGATGGGTGCCAGGATTACATTGCATCCGGCGCCGATAAACATTGTTATCATGGCCTGTTGCGGATAGCCCGAAGCTCGCATGACATTGTTGAGGCTGTACATGACATTCATGACCAGCATGCCGGGAAAGAGGTAGACGATGAAATCGCGGGCGTAGGGGAGCGTGTTGGCCGACGCGCCGAATGCCATGAGAATGTCGTCGATGAATATAGCGAAGAATGTCAGGTAGATAACGGCGTTTATGAGTATCAGCACAAGCGAGTTGCCGAGCACAAGCTGGGCACCCCGGTAGTCCTTCTGTCCGAGCATTATCGACACTCTTGCGGCGGCACCGGCTCCGATGAGCACTCCGATGGCGGTGCACACATTGGTCACGGGAAATGTTATGGCGAGTCCCGCAATGGCATCGGCACCCACGCCGCGGCCTATGAATATGCGGTCGACGACATTGTAAAGCGACATGACCACCATGCCCACTACCGCAGGCAGACTGTATTCCCATAGCAGACGCCCGATGGGTCGGGTGGCGAGTGCCTTTAGATTGCCTGATGTTTTTTCCATTGCCGTTGTTGTGTGATTGGGTTTGTCGTTATCGCGATGTGTCGTTGCGCATCGCCGTTATGTCGTCGTAGAGGTTGCGGCATCCGTCCTCAAGCAGGTCGAGCACGAGTTCAAAGCCCTCGGCCCCCTCGTAGTAGGGGTCGGGCACGTGATCGTAGCGGGTTGCCATTCTCACAAATTTCATCATGGGAACTATCTTGGCTTCGTCGTCGAGGGTGGGAGCCATGGAGCGCAGATTGCGTTCATTGGCCGAGTCCATCGGTATTATCAGGTCGAAGTCGCTGAAGTCGCTCGGTGTGAACCTGCGTGCGCGGTGGGTGAGGTCGTAGCCTCGGCGGGTGGCGTGTACGCGCATTCGACGGTCGGGCAGGTCGCCCGAATGTCCGCCGTAGGTTCCGGCCGAGTCAATCACCCAGTCGTTGTCGGCGTTGTGCGAGCTTACGATGGAGCGCAGGATGCCTTCGGCGGCCGGGGAGCGGCATATATTGCCGAGGCACACCATAAGCACCCTCACCGGGCCCTCTTCTTTTGCAGGTATATGGGGTAGTTTCATTTTCTTTCTGAGTCTTTTTTAGCTGAGGATATTTCGTCGACTATTATGCGGGCTGTGCGTTGCGCTGCATCGGAGTTGCCGAGAATTTCCCTCATTCGCCGGTAGCCTTCGAGCTGATTGTCGTGACCCGGTCGGCCGGGAAGTATGTTGCCCAGCTCACGACTCACGAGTTTTGGAGTACACAGGTGTACGAGCATTTCGGGCACTATCGGTGCGTCGGCTATCAGGTTGGGAAGTGACACGAATGGCACTTTCAGTATCTTCTCCATGATTTTGTAGGAGAGCTTTACTCCGTTGGCGCGGTAGCACACCACTTGCGGGGTATTCAGCAGCGCACACTCCAGTGTGGCGGTACCCGAGGTGACGAGAGCGGCTTCGGCGAAGTGCATCAGGTCGAATGTCGCGTTGTTCACGATGGGGGTTCCCGGGTCGATGTAGTAGCCGTAGTACGACAGATCGATGCCCGGTGCGCTTGCCACTACGGGCATGTAGTCGGGATACATGTCGGCGGCCGCCTGCATCACCGAGAGGTTGTTCTTGATTTCGCTTCGGCGGCTTCCCGGCACGAGCGCTATTATGGGACGGTCGGGCAGGTTGTGGCGTTTAAGGAACTCCTCGCGTGACGGAAGGTTGGCCTTGCGGTGAGCTACCTCCTCGACCGACGGATTGCCCACGTAGGTGACATCGTAGTCGTGGCGCGACTTGTAGAAGCCGACTTCAAAGGGGAATATGGCAAACACGCGGTCGACATAACGCTTTATGTCACGGACGCGATGCTCTTTCCATGCCCACACCTTGGGCGAGATGTAGTAGTACACCTTTACCCCCATGTCGTGGGCGTAGCGTGCAAGCTTAAGGTTGAAGCTGGGATAGTCTACCAGGATGAGTGCGTCGGGACGCTCGGCTTTCAGTCGCTCCTTGGCACGGCGCAGGTTGGAAAGCACTTGCGGCAGATGTCGCAGGACTTCGCTGAATCCCATGTAGGCCATTTCGCGATAGTGGATGAACGGTGTGTTTCCCGCCTCGCGGGCCATGAGGTCGCCTCCGAGAAAGATGAAATCGGCCTTGGGGTCGATTCGCTTTATTGCGGCAATCAACTCGGCCGCATGTATGTCGCCGGAGGCCTCACCGGCTGAAAGAAAGTACTTCATCGCTGTGGTCGTGCTAAATTGTTATCCCTGCAAAGGTAATACAAATCCATGAAAACTGAAAGCACGTAACGTTCAAGATTTCGTTACTCAAGCAGCAGCGACACGGGCGTGACGACCACTTTGTAGGGGCGTGCATGAGGCGAGCGGGGCTTGCTGCGCGTGGTGTGGTGATAGAATGCTTTCTGGCGGTCCCATGCCCTTGTGTGAAGCTGTCGCGTGGCTCCGGGCGGTATCTCGCACTCCACAGTCACGCTGCGGCTATGCAGTTGCGAGCCGTTCATGTCGATGTAGTCGATGTCGATGGTTATCCTGACTATGGTGCGGCTGTGTCGGTTGGTGACGAAGAATGTTTCGTAGTTGGAGCGCAGCGGCTTGTCGTAGTCGGCTATCGTTATGCTGTCGGGCGACACGGTTGTGCTGTCGGCGACTACCGTGACTTCCTGTTCCGACTTGACGAGTTTCTTGCGAGTGGTGCGGGTGTCGGGCGCGGCAACCGATGTGACGGCAAGCACTAAAAGCGATGTGACGATGACGCGAAGCATGGCCGGTTATAGATAACGTGGTTCTACGGGTCCTGAAACCGGAGCGGGAAAGAGGCGAAGACATCCGTCAAGATCCTGCGGATTGTCGTTGCGCACACGCACTCCGAGCCTCGATACATAGGGCAACAGCCGCCATATATTGACATATACGCTTGAGCGGTGTCGGCGAAAACTCAGATGCCCGTCGTCGTTGAGGGTGAGTGTGAAGCGCTTTGGTCTTATCAGTGTCGACCCTCCGTCGCCGGCTGTATATATCTTTGCAGTGTACACACCTCGCTTGGCCGACGGTGACAGATAGCCCATTACGGTGCCGGGAATCATCGACCGCTGAGGCGAGCGCAGGATTACGATGCGGTAGCGGGCGGCTCCGTCATCGCGTGTGTTGTCGGGGTTGAAGCGTTCGATTACTACTGTGGCTCCGTCGGCGGGAAATTGCCATATCCCTTCGATGATGTGCAGCGGAAGCGATGTCAGCCGTCGCTTGATGCTGTCGATGTCGGCGTAGCCCGAAAGAGTCTGCGACACCTGCGGCAGGGTGTCGATGTGGTCGGCTGCGGCAAGCGATAACGATGCTGCGAGCAGCGACAAGGCGAGGAGGAGGCGAGGAGGTTGCATGGTGTATGTGATAAGGAGGGGGGAGAAGAGAAGTGTGGTGCAATGAGGCCCGAAGCCTCATTGCTGTCAGGCGGTCTTGAACTGATACTGGAAGCCGAAGCTGAGTATCTCCTTCAACTGCCACTTGTGCCATGACGAGCCTTCGACACGCGGAGTGCTTGAGTCGTAACGCATGTGCACGTATATCTGGGTCGACAGGTAGCGGTTGATCGAGAAGTTGATCGTGTTCTCCCAGTCGCTCTGAACATAGTCATAGTCGGTAAACAGGAAAAAGCGCGAGTTGTAGGTTATGTTCCAAAGGATGTTCCATGTCATCTTCACCTCGGCGTTGCTACCGACCTCGCTTACGGTGTGGCGGCCTTCGCGTATGCCAAACGATGTTTCCTTCATTCCCGGATGGGTGCATATCTTCATGTTGTAGGAGAGCGGCGATATGGAGGCATCGATTTTGAATGTCTTTTTGGGGTTGGTGAAGTTGTAGGTCATACCGACACCGAAGTTGAGCTCACCGGGTGACATGAACGCTGCACGCAGATTGTCGGTGTTGGGTGCATAGTTCTTGAACAGCTGTGTCTTGAACGATGTATTCATTGAATAGAACCAGTGCTTGAACGCACGCACACCGAATGTGCCGTTGAACTGGAAGAGATCCTGGCTTATCATGTAGGAGCGCATACTGTCCTGCGGGGCACTCGACATTGCCAGCTTGTACTGCGTAGTGGCTTCGGCCATGAGGTTGGGGTGGAACTTCTGGTTGAGTTTCACGTTCCAGTAGAAGTTGGCTATCATGTTCACGTTGTTGTTGCCGCCCTGATACCAGTTGGGGCTCACGTAGGCCTGCGAGAATTGCAGGAGGCCGTTGAAAGTGTGGAGCCAGTTCTTGGGCTTTACATCCAGGGATGCGGCTGCCGCTTCAAGGTCATCCTTGCTGACAAGCACTTCCGATATTGTTATGGTCGATTTCGAGGGGTCGACAGTGGCTACATACTGTTTCGGCGGCTCGGGCAGGGTGTTGATGTTGTATCTTACTTGCGGCGCATAGTCGATCATGTAACGTTGCTTCAGCTGGCGGTAGCGGCGTATGCGGTTGCCCTCCTGCATCATGCGGTTCATTGCGGGATTGTCGGTTTCGATGTATCGCTCGGGATTCAGCGGAGATACGGTGTCGGTGTATTCAACATAGTCGAATACTACGGGCATGAACGCCGTAACGGGAAGAGTTGTGGGCGGAAGCAGTTTCAAGGGGATGTATTCGGGCACCGAGTCGGGCACGGTGTCGGCTATAAGGTCGAAAAACGGACCGAAATCATCATAACCTTCGCCCTCGTCCTCGTAGTAGTACTCGTCTTCGTCCTCTTCGACAGGAACTCCGAGCAGTTCGAGCAAGCTTGGGTCGGCAGGTTCGACCGTCTGGGCGTTGGCGTTGGATGAAAATAGGGCTATCGAGAGAAAAATGAAGATGATAGCGTTGAAACGATATGACATGAGAGCCTTCATTTTAGAGTCGGATTTAAAAGTGATGATTTTCGTAGTACAAAAATAAGCAAAAAGAGCGATATTATGAAATATCTGCATCCTTTTGCCATCGTTTTAGAGAAAAACGTGTTGATGATTGCTCTACTTAATGGCCATGTAGATGGTGCAGGTGCCGAAAGTGAGCGGGGTGAAGGTGCATTGGCTGAATCCTGCTTCGCGGAGCAGCTCAAGCATGGAGTTGCCCTGCGGCACTGCGGCTATGCTTTCGGGAAGATAGCTGTAGGCGCGCACGTCGTGTGAAACGAGTCGGCCTATTGTCGGGATTATGCGGCGTGTGTAGAAATTGTAGAGTGGCTTGACGATTGGCGATGTGGGTGTCGACAGTTCGATGACACACAGCACCGCTCCGGGCTGCAGCACTCGGTACATTTCGCGGTAGCCTGCGTCGAGATGCTCGAAGTTGCGCACTCCGTAGGCCACGGTGATGCAGTCGAATGTTTCGGTTCCAAACGGCAGTGCGAGGCAGTCGCCTGTCATGAAGTTGACCTTATGGGCTATTCCCGCATCAACGGCCTTGGCTTGCGCCCGGGCAATCATGTTGGGGCTCAGGTCGATTCCGGTGAGCTGATGCGGATTGAGTTTGCGATGCAGGAGCAGGGCGAGATCGCCTGTGCCGGTGGCTACATCGAGTATTAAGCGCGGCGAGTGCCTGCGCAGCATTTTCACTGCGCGGGCACGCCACAGCTTGTCAATTCCGAAGGCCATCATGCGGTTCATGAAATCGTAGGCCGGGGCGATGCTGTCAAACATCTCCTTGACCTGCTGAGTCTTGCTCCGCTCGTTGTCGTAAGGGTTGATCTTTTCGGCTTTGACTTCCATCGGTTATTCTTAGTAAGATATTTTTTACTTGCGGTTTTCAAGCCACTGAGTGACATTGCGCTCGATGCGTGCGGCAAGATCATGCTCGTCGCTCTTTACGAAACGCTCGCCGGTGATGTGCTCGTAAAGCTCGATGTAGCGTTCGCTTACCGATTCGCAATAGGCGTCGGTCATTTCGGGAACTGTCTGGCCTGCCTTGCCCATGAATCCGTGTTCGATGAGCCACTGACGCACAAACTCCTTGGAGAGCTGACGCTGGGGTTCGCCCTTTTCAAAGCGCTCCTCGTAGCCGTCGGCATAGAAGTAGCGTGATGAATCGGGAGTGTGGATTTCGTCAATCAGGTAGACCTTTCCGTCACGCTTGCCAAACTCATATTTAGTGTCGACGAGTATCAGTCCCTTCTCGGCTGCCATTTCGCTTCCGCGGCGGAACAGTGCGCGGGTGTAACGCTCCATCAGCTCATAGTCGTCCTTGTCGACGATGCCTTGTGCTATGATCTCCTCGCGTGAGATGTTTTCGTCGTGACCGGCTTCGGCCTTGGTGGTGGGGGTGATGATGGGTTCGGGGAAACGCTCGTTTTCACGCATTCCGTCGGGGAGTTTCACTCCGCACAATTCGCGGCATCCGGCCTGATATTCACGCCATGCGCTTCCGGTGAGGTAGCCGCGTATAATCATCTCGACGCGGAAACCTTCGCATTTGAGTCCTACGGTTACCATCGGGTCGGGAGTGGCGAGTTTCCAGTTGGGCACGATGTCGGCTGTGGCATCGAGGAATTTTGCGGCAATCTGGTTGAGAACCTGTCCCTTGTAGGGGATGCCTTTGGGCAGAATTACATCGAAAGCCGAGATGCGGTCGGTTGCGACCATTACCATGATGTCGTCGTTGATGTCATAGACATCGCGAACTTTGCCGTGATAGACACTTTTCTGTCCCGGGAAGTTGAAATCCGTGTTGATAAGTGTAGTAGCCATTGTAGTGATGATTGGTGTTATTGTTGTTGATAGTTATTGTTCAAAATATTTTTCGCGTTGCTCCTCGTCCTTCTTCTCGTCGTCCCATCGCTGATAGGCCTCGACTATGCGCTGCACGAGCTGATGACGCACGATGTCCTTTTTGCCAAACTCCACCATGCCTATGCCGGGCACGCCTTTCAGCACCTTGAGGGCCTGTACGAGTCCCGAGTTGACGCTGCGAGGCAGGTCGATCTGGGTGATGTCGCCGGTTATTATCATCTTTGCGTTCATGCCCAGTCGGGTGAGGAACATCTTTATCTGATGGGTGGTGGTGTTCTGCGCTTCGTCAAGCACGATTATGGCATCGTTGAGCGTGCGTCCGCGCATGAATGCCAGCGGAGCTATCTGGATTACGTTGGACTCCATGTACTCCTTCAGCTTCACTGCGGGAATCATGTCCTCAAGCGCATCATAGAGCGGCTGCAGATAGGGGTCGATCTTGTCCTTCATGTCGCCGGGAAGAAATCCGAGCTTTTCGCCTGCTTCCACTGCCGGACGCGAAAGGATTATCTTGCGCACTTCGCGATTTTTAAGCGCGCGCACTGCCAATGCTATAGCCACGTAGGTCTTGCCGGTTCCGGCAGGGCCGAGAGCGAATGTGAGGTCGTTTTTGACAAATGTTTCGACAAGCAGCTGCTGATTGGGGGTGCGTCCGCTGATCGGTTTGCCGTTTATTCCGTAGATGATTACATCGTCCTGCTTCAACTCTTTCGGAGCCTGACCGCGCACAATGTCGAGAATCACCTCTTCGGTGAGCTTGTTGTACTTGACGCAGTACTCTTCCAGCTCCTTGATTTTCTTTTCAAAGCGAGCGGCCTCTTCGGGGTCGCCGATGACTTTGATTATCTGTCCGCGAGCGGCCATGCGCAGCTTGGGGAAGAGATTGCGTATAAGCTGCATATTGCAATTGTTTATGCCATAGAAGCTTACCGGGTCGACATTGTCAATTATTATTATGCGTTCAATCATCCGCTAAATAAATAGTTTTAAGAGTTGCTACAAAGATACAACATAAAACCGAGAATAAAAGTTAATTACCATCCCAAAATTAGCACTCCACCCCTAATTGCCCCGCCCCTCCATCCCCTTGAATGTATTGAATTTTGATAATTACTTCGAGGCAGTGGTTTTATTGGGGAATAATTAGTAAATTCGCAATTGGAAATGGCTTGCAGAAGGAAACATCGCATAAACGCACTATCATTGTTCTCATGCATCGGAGTAGGCGAATACTACTTGAAGCGTGCAGGGGTGGATGTCGTTGTAGCAACTGACATAGACTCTCGCAGATGCAGGGTTCACGGTCAATTGTATCCGTCGACAAAGACGGTGTGCGGCGACATAACGAGTGATGATGTGAAGCGTGATGTCCTGAAAGCTGTAGGGCGTAAAAAGATACAAATGATAATCTCGACACCTCCGTGTCAAGGTATGAGCAGCGTAGGCAAAAATAAGGGTGCTGCTTTGTCAGATATTGACGACAGTCGAAATTATCTAATACTTGAAACATTTCCGTTTATCGATTCTTTGTCGCCCGACTATGTCATATTTGAGAATGTGCCGCAAATGCTTAAGGTGAAAATGCCTTGGGGCGATGGTGAGCGGTTAAAAATTCTTGAAATTCTTGAAGCGAAATATGGCGGAGTTTACGATATAAAGTGTGACATATTCAACAGTGGTGATTATGGCGTGCCACAGACTCGTGAGCGCGTGTTCATAAGGCTTTGCCGTAAAGGATTGTCGTGGCATGATCCAAAGAGAAGTGAAAAACAGGTGACATTGCGGGAAGCTATAGGCAACCTGCCAAGCATAGAGCCCGGAGAGGTATCTGCGCTGAAAAATCATTGGGCGAGATTGCATCCCACTAATCAGATAGAGTGGTTGCGTCACACCCCAACAGGTCGTTCTGCTTTTATGAACGATGAGCACTACCCACGTAAAAGTAACGGCGACAAAATTAAAGGTTATCTTAATTGCTACAAACGAATGTCGTGGGACCAGCCATCGCCTACAGTGACGATGCGCAATGAAATCATGTCGTCACAGGATAAAGTGCATCCGGGGCGAAGCCTTGGCAACGGATTGTGGAGCGATGCGCGTGTATTGACTTTGCGCGAGTTGCTGATTGTGATGTCGCTTCCCGGCGATTTGGAGCTTCCCGATGATATAAGTGATACCGCTTTACGCCAATTTATAGGCGAGGGTGTGCCTCCATTGATGATGAAAAAGATTATTGACGGAATAGAACTATAATGGTAAACGACCGTACAATTACCGGCATATCCATGTTTTCAAGTGCCGGAATAGCTGAAACATATCTCAGTAAACTGAATATTCATATAGCTCTTGCCAATGAGATACTAAAGGACAGGGCTGAATACTATACGCATTTCTATCCCGATACCGACATGCTTGTAGGGGATATAATGGATGACAAGATTCTTGATGAGTATGTGGCACGTGCCAGGAAACTTAACCCTTCATTCCTGCTTGCAACGCCTCCTTGTCAGGGAATGAGCTCTCTAGGTAAAAAGGAATATGCCGAGGATGTGCGTAATTATCTGATATTTGCCGTGCTGAAGGTAATAGACTCTTTGGATCTCGATGTTGTGGTAATAGAGAATGTCCCTAAATTTCTGAAACTATGTTTCCCCTATGAGAATAACTGTCTTGGCATTGTGGATATTCTGGAACGGAGATACGGCGGACGGTATAACATTCGCTACGACATATTCAATGCCAAGGACTACGGGGTGGCGCAATCACGTCCACGTGCTATAATAATTCTATATAAAAATAATTATTCATGGAGCTATCCGGCTCCCGAGCATGAAATAACGTTGCGTCAGGCAATCGGGCATCTACCATCATTGAACAATGGGGAACACAGTGATATAAAATACCATTATGCCTTGAATCATAGCGCAATGCAGGTAGAGTGTATGTCGCATACTGATGAGGGGTGCAGTGCCATGACAAACGAAGTTTATTATCCTAAGCGAGCCGACGGCAAGAAGGTCAGCGGATTCCATAATACTTACAAAAGGATGCGTTGGGACGCTCCGTGCCCCGCTCGAGCAACTAACAATGGCTTGATAAGCGGGCATAACAATGTGCATCCCGGGCGTAAGCTTGCCGATGGTACGGTCAGCGACGCACGCGTGTTGTCGATGCTTGAATTGCTTATCGTGTCATCATTGCCTCAGGATTGGAATTTGCCTTGTGATTATAATGAATACCTTGTGCGCACTCTCATCGGGGAGGCAATTCCACCGATGTTGTTATATAAAATATTGTTAACCTTAAAACGTAAAGATATGAAGCGTGTAAATAAGTCAGATAAATGGACCATGATGAAATACATAAAGAGTTTTGATCTGATGGTTAAGTATGCCTATGTGGCACGTAAACATGGTGCGTTATTTGATGACCGCTCTCTTGACAATATAAACGAATTGATGATGGACACCGGAACATATGTCCCGCGTTACGATGTGCCGAGTCGCGACACTACGATTTTCAAGATGTGTCAGGTCGCCTATTCAATGATTGCGTATAAGACTGGCCGTGGACAAGGACAACGACTGGTGTTTAGCCCGCTTGGGAATAAGCTGATTGACACATACATGGATTCTGAACTTGATAATAAGACAAAGATTGACCGGGTTGCAAAGATATATATGTCGATGTTGTTCTCGTTGCCATTCAATCACCCTTTCAATCAGATGAGCTCATCATTCAACATATATCCGTTCAGACTGATTTTTAAATTGCTGCGTGATCCGAGGCTTGACGGCCGTCTTTATTGTGACGAGATGTTCTATTATGTGATGTGGTGCAAGACAATCGACAATGACGATTATGAATCGCTTGTAGAGAATATGCTCGGACTTCGTCGAATGAATCCTGTCGACAAATTGGAAATGTTCAAGCGGACTTTGCCTGAAGAGGACACTCTTGCCAATGCTCTTCATGAAGCGGTGTATGCGTTTGGTCAACTCGCGGGAGGTGGAATAGTTACGCACCACGATGTAAAGCGCAAGAATTATATAGGGCCTCTTCATCACGGAGGTTTCGGGCGTGGCATGTTGCCTGATTATATCAGTGAAGAAGAATTGGCATCAAAAAAGAGGTCGACTCGTAACTATAGGCTCAATTATATTGAATTTAGACCTGAAATAGAGGAGTTTGCCGACAAAATGCTCGCCGCTTACAGTTATGATGAGAAACCTCATGATCTTTATAAGCTTCTTGGTACCTCCGATTATGTAATGCATCTATATAATTTTTATCCCGAGGAATTAAGAGAAGAGCTTGACCCGAAACAAAAAGCACTTGTTTCCTACATTATGCAGCTTACCGATAAGATAAAACAGTATTCACGTAATCAGGAGAAGGGCGACAGTCATAGATTTGAGCAGGTGCTGAGTGACGCGTTTAACGAATTTATTGATGTCGAAGCCGAGTGGATTGCGAAGTCGGGCACTACTGATGTGGAATGTATTTACCTAACTAACAATGAAAAATTTGATCTTGAAGCGAAGTCTACCGAAACCAAACTTCAAAATGTTGTTACGCCCAGGCTTCAACGCCATCGCGAACTTATTGGAAGCAGTTATACGATAGTGGTAACCCCTTATTTTGTAAAGGGTGCACTTGAGGATATAAAAGGAACTCGCAACCTGTTGTTGACAGCCAACTCATTGTCCAATTTCCTATATCAGTCGGTGATTCACTGTGGAACAAATATCTCGTATGAGCCGATTTACAACATTGTTAAGGACTCAATGGGGCAAGACATCTCAAGGTCGCTTAACGAGTGGGTAGAGATGAATTACGGGATTGGGCGCGTGGCGGGGGCGAGGGGTCAGAAACCGTAGCGGAAGCCGGCGTTGAGGCGCATCGAGGGGCCGAAGCTGTATTTGTCGGAGGAGGCAAACATGCCCTTGAAAAATTCCTCGATGCGGCGGGGCGCAATGCGTGACGAACGACGCCACACGCAACCGCCTCCCACGTAGAAGCTCAACTGCGGGGTGATGTAGTAGCTCACCGAGAGGTCAGACTTTATCATTGTCGAGGAGTAGACCTTGGTCTTGCCGTCACGAACGAGAACGGCGGTGATTCCGTCCATGTCGACGGCCGTGCAAGTTATTTTCCATCGGTCGTCGAGCTTTGTCGAGCCTGTCACATTGAGATGCCCGGTAAAATTCACCGTGAACTGATAGCGGCCTTTGTGCTGCCAGTTGACATAGGCCATCGGCATTACCACCGGAGGACCGTAGGAGTTGGTCAGTCCGCCTCCGAATCCAAGGCTCAGCTCATCGTTGATTTTGTAGATAAACAGTGCTATGCCGTTGCCAAGCAGGCTTTTCCATCGGATGTAGTTGGTGGGTGCATAGATGCCCACACCCAGTGCGGCTATCATGCTCCATCGCCCGGCGAGCGGTCGAATGTGGGCCAGCGTGATGCTTGTATTCAGTATCTCATGCGGATTGAGCATTGCCGCTGTTTCGCTGTTGTTCAGTCGGGAGTAGTCGGCGTTTATTCTTATGCCCCATGCCGAGAGTCGGTTGGCCTCATCGCGCTTCATCTTTATAGGCAGCGTCATCTCGGCTTTTGTGCGCAGCATGCTTCCGCTGCCCACGCGCTCTCCGTCGGAATTGCGGAAGTCGGAGTAGCCGAACCTGTCGATTGACAATGAGCCTTGTGATAAAGCTGTAAATGCGATGAGCGACATTATAAACAGCATTAGAGGCTTCTTCATATCCATGATTGTAGTATATTCGTGATGTTACAACTTATAACGTAACCCGATGGAGCCCGAAATTGTTTATTGTCAGTTGCCGATTATTTACGGAATCCGGTGATTATGATATCAGAAGGTGAAGTCAAAAGCGATTTTTATTTAAATTCGACAGGTTGTTTTAAAATTTTATTTTTGTTTAAAACTTTTTAAAGCCTCAACTTGTTTAGTAGTGCGTATTATCAATATTAAAATAAATTATGAAAAAGAAATTTTTAATTGCATTGCCATTGATGCTTGTGGTGTCTATTTTTAGTTCTTGTTCTTCTGAGGATATTCTTGAAAAAGAAGATTATGTTGAAAATGATATCTATAGCATTTATAATAAATGCTTTTCGAGAGCTGATTATAATTATAAAAACATAATATATAATGTGGGATCTAGAGGAGATAATGATTGTGAATATTTGTTAGACTATCTTTTGTCTTTATCGGAAGAGGAATTTTCGGAGTTAAAAGAAAAATTATGTGATGATGTTCTATTCAACGAGGATAGAGATAGTATTTTTAATGAGAGATTTGATGAGTTAGTAGAAGAAACATCTTATGAAGAAGTTGTTGCTTATATTAATTTTGTAAACAGATATGCACAAATGGGTGGGCATTCCGTTGAATTTATAGAAGAAAATACAGTGACCTTCTGCCCCAAAATAATGCATTTATCAGTATTGTCAGCAGCTCTATTTGATCGCATGATCAGCCCTGAATTTTTGGGACAAAATGGTTCTCGAGCTTTATCGTGTAGGGATAGGCTTGCCCTTGAATGTGGAGGTATGCTTGTGGAACATGTATTAGTGAACGACATTGAGGCTGCTTTAGGATTAGAAACTGATGACCCTGGATTTATGTTAATCGGGTGCACCGAAGATGTGGCGGATATAGTGAAAGCTCTTGAATCCTATCGGATATGTGAAAAAAGAGGTTATTGGATATAATTGAATGACAATGAAACGCCCCGTATTGCCCCACGTAGGACTGTTTAAGATTGTCTGTTGGTTGGCGATTACACTTCTCATCGCCATAAGTTACGGACTGACTTCCACTCCTTTTGGTTGGATATGGATTGCTTATGCTCTATCGGTTGGCGTGGTAATCTATAATGTGTGGTACGGATTTAAGCAAGGATGCATGCAATTCTCGCTATTGATAATGGGAATATGCTTTGTGGCAGGAGTTATATTGGCTCTGATTTATCTGAACCTCGATTATGATTCATGGTTTGTGTCAAAAATAAAGTATTAATTAGAATGACAATGAAACGCCCCGTATATCCTCATCCCAAGACGCTTAAAGTATTCTGCTGGATTGTGGCATTCCTGATTCTTTTTGCCCGCTTTTTCCGGCGTGCAGGTCACTTCAATTACATCACGATGATGTGGATTGCCTATGCCTTGTTTACGGGAATTACAATCTATATATCCTGGTACAGTTTCAAGCAGGATTGCACCAAAATGTTTTGGCTCTCAATTGGCACCTGGATTTTTGCCGGACTCCTGCTTCTGTTCCTGCAATATTATTTTCAGAGCTTTTTAGCATGATGAAAACAGCGGCAGGGCGATGACCTTTAAGTCATCGCCCTGCTCGTATTGTTCCTTGCACGCTGTGGCGCGCTACTTGTTGTTGTGGCGGTAGCGGAGTACCTGGCAGGTGCGAGCCGGCAGATATAGCTTAAGCCAACCCTTGTGGTCGTCGGCATACAGCTCGTCGTGCTGGGTGAAGTGCCTGATGCCTTCGTCGATGTTGCCGAATCCGCCAAACTTCTTGTTGTCGCTCGACAGCACTACCTCATACTCGCCTTCGGGAGCGAGGAATCCGTAGTCGGTATAGGACTTGAACGGTGCCCAGTTGAATACAAACACGAGGTCGCCGCGCTTGAATGCGAGTACCTGATCGTCGTCCTTGTCCCACAGCTTCTCGACGGGCAGGGCCTGGAAGTCGTAGATGTCGCTTACAAGCTCTATCATGGCGTTGTCAAATGCATTCAGTTCGCCGTAACGCAGCTCCTCGCGGTCGACAAGGTCCCACTGGCGGCGTGCATACTTGTAGCTCCAGCCGTTGCCTTCGCGCGGGAAGTCGATCCATTCGGGGTGACCGAACTCATTGCCCATGAAGTTGAGATAGCCTCCGTTGATGGTGGCGAGTGTCACGAGTCGTATCATCTTGTGCATTGCGATGCCACGGTTTACGGCTGCGTTGTCGTCGCCCTTCATCATGTGCCAGTACATCTGGTCGTCGATAAGGCGGAATATGACGGTCTTGTCGCCCACGAGTGCCTGGTCGTGGCTCTCCACGTAGCTGATGGTCTTTTCGTCGGCGCGACGGTTGGTGAGTTCCCAGAATATTGATGTCGGATGCCAGTCCTCGTCCTTCTTCTCCTTGAGCATCTTGATCCAGTAGTCGGGGATGCCCATTGCCATGCGGTAGTCAAATCCGATGCCTCCGGCCTTGAACGGAGTAGCCAGTCCCGGCATACCGCTCATCTCCTCGGCTATGGTTATCGCCTTGCGGTTGACCTCGTGGATGAGCTTGTTGGCAAGGGTGAGGTAGGTGATGGCGTTGGTGTCCTGACCGCCGTTGTAGTAGTCGCCGTAGGATCCGAAAGCCTGTCCGAGTCCGTGGTTGTAGTAGAGCATCGATGTCACGCCGTCAAATCGGAATCCGTCGAAGTGGAATTCATCGAGCCAGTATTTACAGTTGGAGAGCAGGAAGTGCAGCACCTGGTTCTTGCCGTAGTCGAAGCAGAGTGAGTCCCATGCGGGATGCTCGCGGCGGTCGTCGCCGTAGAAGTACTGGTTGTAGCTTCCGTCAAGACGGCCGAGCCCTTCAACTTCGTTCTTTACTGCGTGGGAGTGCACGATGTCCATTATCACGGCTATACCATGCTCATGGGCGGCATCGATAAGCTCCTTCAGCTCCTCGGGAGTGCCGAATCGGCTCGACGGAGCGTAGAAGCTCGACACGTGGTAGCCGAATGAGCCGTAGTAGGGGTGCTCCTGGATGGCCATTATCTGGATAGCGTTGTAGCCGTCGGCTACGATGCGGGGCAGCACCTTGTCCTTGAATTCGGTGTAGGTGCCCACGCCTTCGCGCTCCTGCGCCATACCGATGTGACATTCGTAGATAAGCAGCGGACGGGTGTCGGGCACGAAGCGACGCACTTTCCACTTGAAAGGCTTCTCGGGAGCCCACACCTGTGCCGAGAAAATCTTGGATTGCTCGTCCTGCACCACGCGTGTGGCATAGGCCGGGATGCGTTCACCCATTCCGCCTTCCCAGTGTACGAGCATCTTGTAGAGCTGTCCGTGATGCAGAGCTTCGGGTTTCAGCTTTATTTCCCATACACCGTTGCCGATGGGTTTAAGTGCGTATTTCACATATTCCTTCCATTTGGAAAAGTCGCCGATGAGGGTTATGCCGGTTGCGTTAGGAGCCCATTCGCGGAACACCCATCCGGTGGGGGTGCGGTGAAGTCCGAAATAGTTGTAGGCGTTGGCAAATGCCTTGAGCGAGCCATCGGCGGCAATTAGTTCCTTTTCCTTGTTTATTGCGTCCTGATGCCTGCCTTCGATAGCGTCGGCATAGGGCTCAAGCCAAGGGTCGTTCTTGATTATGGATAGAGTTGCCATAGTTAGGTATTTGTATTTGAATTTGGTTATTGCTACTCAATTACAAATCTAACAAAAAACAATAAGAAAACACTAAGAACGGCTACAATATTTTTGAATTTTTAATTCTAAGCCTCTGCCTGAATATCCGTTAATGGCTGAAACGGTCGGTTTTTTCAGCCGATTTGTAAACGCAAATAGGGAGCATACGCGATGTATGCTCCCTATTCGCATGCCTGAAATCGCATCGCGACTCAGGGCGTCAATATCGGATAATCAAAACTTGTAGCCGATGCCGACGAGGCCGGTTACGCCCTTGGCGGGGATGCCATAGACTGCCTCCCACTTGCTGTTGAGGAGGTTTTCGACATTGGCCCACACGTTAAACTGAGGCGTGATGCGGTAGGTGGCTCCGAGGTTCAGCGAGTTTACGTTGCCTATGGTGTGGAGGGTGTAGTAGGTGCCCTGGAATATGTCATCGCTGTCGAATCCCACTTCATATATTGCACGACCGCTGCGCAGCTCATAGCCGAGGCTGATGTCGAGTGCGCTTATGGGCGACACTGTGAGCTGAGCGTTGAACACGCTCTTTGCGCGGTCGCTCCACATCGTGTAGCCTTTGTCGATGCCCTGCGGAGCACCTTCGTAGCTCAGTCGCAGCGACGCCATGTCGCGGTACTTGTAGCTGAATGCCATGCCGTAGTGGGTGCTCTTGAAGTCCATTCCGTAATAGGCTCCGCGTAATGCCTCGTCGGTGCCTATGAGTGAGGGCATCGCCCAGTTACCGGCCTTGCCCATTCCGCCCCAAAGCTCGATGGTGGCTCCCGAGAAGGGCCCGATCACTACATTGACATCGCCAAACCACTTCTGCCAGGAGGGGGCATAGATGAGCGACGGGTTAAGATAGTGGCTGTGGGCGAAAAGGGAGCTGAGCGAATTAAGCTGACTGTCGCCTCCGTAGAGATGCAACCCTATGGAGAACTGTCGGGCCGGGGTGATGGCCAGTTTAACATCGGGGAACACGTGGGTCTTGCCTCCGTCATACCATGAGTGGCTTACGTTGACACCGAGGCGTGCGCTGAACGCGTCCATCACATACATGTAGTAGGGCTTGATTGATGCCACTCCGGCAGTGCGCGACACTAAATCGCTGAGATAGGAGGGTGTGGCGCGGCTTTCGTCATTGGCGGGAGTGAGGACTATTTCGCGTCCGTCGGAGTACTTTGCAAATGTCACGCCGAGTTCGGCGCCGATGCTGTTGCTCGGCGAGAAGTAGTAGCGCACATCGGCGTTGACCGAGCCGTTGATCTCCTTGGCTGCCTTGTCGAGGAGGGTGCTGTAGGCCTTGGAGAATCCGAAGTAGCCGAAACCGGCCTTGATGGTGTAGTCGATGTTGCTGAGCGCCGAGCTCCAGCCGAGGCCGAGATTGAAGCGGTTGACCGACTGGTTGAAGTCGTCGGCTGTCAATGTGGGGTAGTTGTAGGATGAGAATCCGTAGCCTATGTTGGCCTCAAAGGTGCCTATGTCGCCCACATAGTGCGATACACCCAGGCCCAACTCGGCTGAGTGATCCTTGTAGGTGAGCTTGTTGGCTTCGGAGTTCTCGCGCTTGTACTGACTGCCGTCATACTGAAGCCATCCGTTTACGATGGTCGATTCGGTGTCGAGGAACCGGTAGCCTGCCGATGCCCCAATCTGCATCGAGGGGAAATATCCGAGGTCGAGATAGCCGCGATAGGGCGAACGAGCCATCGTTGATGCGTAGGATGCGGGGGGCAGCAGCGAAATGGAGTTGGTCACGGGCGCCGGGACTGCTGTGTCGCTCCAGCGCAGACGCTTCATGTCGATTTTGGGCAATGAGAGCGAGGGGGTGCGGTTGAGGCGCGAAGCCTCGCGCTCCTGCGGCACGATGTCCTTTTCGACGGTAATCTCTTTGGTAAGGTCGTCGGCTGCTCCGGCAATACCGGCCGTTGCGAGTGCCACGGCCAATGATGTTATATATCTTAGTTTCATCGTAGTCGTTGATGGGTTTATTTGAGTCGTTGGTCAATCATCATGAAAATGTCGCTCTCTTCGCCGGGATAGTTCTCCTTGAGGCTCTTGAGGTACTCGTCGGCCTCAAACTGATTGCCTTGCTTGCGATATATGTCGCTGAGAAGGATGAATCCTCGGGCGAGCCAGTACTGATGGGGCGTGTTGGAGTCGACAAGTCGCTCGACTTCGGTGCGGGCTTTCTTCTCGGCTCCGTTGTCGAAGTGATATTGGGCGAGATAGTAGGCCGATTTGGCTCCGTAGAGGTCGTCCATGTCCTCGGCGAGCTGCTGCCACTCCTTGACTGCCTCATCGCCTTTGCCGAGCTGGGCGAGTGCGTAGGCACGTGAGTAGCGCACTTCGTTTTTCTGGGTCGAGGGTATCGCTGTCGATGCGAGCATTCGGTCGGCCATGTCGACTACGTCGTCATATTTTCCGAGGTCGCGTGACACTCGCATTATGCCGAGTCGTGCGGCGTGGATGTTGCGTGACGCTGAAGCGCGTGACTCGAGCTTGCGGAATGTCGCGAGCGCCTGCTCGCCGTTGCCTGCCGCATATTCGGCCTCGCCCTTTATGGCGAGTGCATCCTCGGCGGCTTCCGAGTCGGGATAGCGTTCGGTAATCATTGTGGCATACTGCAGTGCGTCGGCTTCGTTGCCTGCATTGACGGCTGCGGTGGCGAGGTAGCTCAGCGCCTGAGGCTCGTACTGGCCTCCGGGATAGCGTGAAACGTAGTCGCGAAGCTTGGAGGTGGCGGCGTTGTCGTTAAGATAGGCCTTCTCGGCTGCGCGGAATGTGAGTTCGTCCATCTCGGCAGCTTCGAGCTTGGGAGCGTTGGGTACCGAGGCGATGAACTTGGCGTAGTCGTCGAGGTTGCCGTCGTCGGCATATATGCGCTTGAGGTCGTCGGATGCCACGCGGGCCTCCTCGCTTGTGGGATAGGATGATATTACTTCCTTGTAGGTGTCGATGGCCTGTCGGCGGTTGCCCTGGCTCATCAGGGTTATGGCGAGCTGCAGGTATCCGTTGCGTCCCTGTGAAGTGGTGGGATAACGCTTAACGAGGTCGCGGTAGACCTTGACGGCATCGTCGGCGCGGTTGAGTGCTACGTAGCTTTCGGCTTTCTCGAGAAGGGCCGAGGGCATAAGTCCCGAGGTGGGGTAGCGCGACATCATGTCGTCGATTATCTCGAGCTTGCCCTTGTAGTCGCGTGCCAGGCCGCGCATCATCGCTTTCTGGAACAGCGCATAGTCGCCGGCTTCGGGATTCAGTGAATAGGCTTTGTCGTAGTTGGCGGCCGCTTCGGAGAATGCTGATGCGTAGTAGTGGCAGTCGCCGATTCGGTTATATGAGTCGGCCACGATGTCCTGACCGAGGTTGCCGGGTTGTTTTACGACTTTCTCGAAGTTCTGTCGGGCCTCGGAGTAACGCTTTTCGCCAAATCGGCTGTAGCCGAGGTCGTAGGTGGCGAGCATTCGGTTGCTTGAGTTGGCGCCTGAGTATCGGAGATAGTCGGAGTAGGCCTTTGATGCCTCTGTGTATTTGCCTTGGCGGTAGTAGCAGTCGCCTATCCAGAGGTCACACTCGGTGGCCATGGCCTTGTTCTGGCTTGAGAGCGCCTTAGCTCCCTGGAAGCGTTTCAACGCCTGTGACACATTGCCGGCGGCGAGGTCGCGTGAGCCGAGGATGTAGAGTACGCGCTGCTTGGCGGTAAGTATGGCCGACGACGGACGCTTGATGCGCTCGATCGATGCAAGCGCTTTCTCATAGTTGTTGTCGGTCATGTATCCGGTTACAAGGTATTCCTGCACTGAGGGTGCATAACGCGAGTCGGGGTAGCGGCGCAGGAAGTCCTCAAACATTGTCACGGAGCTGCCGAATGGTGTGCGTCCGCCTTCCATCTTGGCTACGGCGTAGTTGTAGAATGCCGTTTCCTGCACCTTCTTGTCGTAGTCCATGCGGTAGGCTTTCTCAAGGGCGAGAAGCGCCGAGTTGACATTGCCCTGCTTGAGGTAGGCCTGTCCTATGTAGAGATAAGCCGACTGTCCCATAGCGTCGTCACATGCGGTGACGGGGCCGAGTGTCGACACTGCCTCGTCGAGGTCGCCGCTCTTGTATTGGCTCACTCCGAGAATGTAGAGTGCCGATGGCTTGGGATCATTGGTGGCTGCCACATATTTTTCAAGATATGTCACGGCTTCGGCCTCATCGCCGAGGTTGTAGAGCGATTCACCGGCAATGCGCTGCATCTCGGGGGTGAACTCGGCGACGGTGTTCATCGCCTTGCGTGCCATCGATAGGGCTTTGTCGTAGTCGCCCTCGGTGAAGGCTATCTGGGTGAGGTAGTAGTCGGCGCGGTTGCCGGGCGCGGTTGAGGTGTTTACACTCGACAGGAGCTCCTTGGCTTTGTCGTAGTCGCCCTGGGCGTAGTATATGTAGCCTTGGTAGAAGCGTGCGGCGTTGGAATAACGCTTGGTCGAGCGCAGTGAGGCGAATTGGTTCATTGCGGCATCCCATTCGTCGAGCTTCATGAGACTGTAGGCTTTGCGGTAGCGGTAATCCTCGGCGGCGGCGAGATCGAGGGCCGATTCGGGGATTTCATTGTAACGTGCAAGAGCCTGCTCGTATTCGCTTTCGTAGAAGTCGCAGTCGGCAATCGACATGAGCGCGGTGAGCATGTGGCTCGACGACGGGTAGTCGCCGATAAATGCTTCGAGAAGCTGTCGGGCTTCACTCAATTCTCCGCGATAGAGGCGTGATAGGGCGATGTAGAAGTCGGCCTCCTCGGCTTGATGCGAGTCGGGCGACATGCGCTTCAGCTGTGTGAGCTGGTCTATTGCCCCTTGATAGTTTTGGTCACGATACATCAATGTGCCGCGCGACAGATAACCGTCGATTTCGGGCGCATTGACTTGTGCGGTCATGCCGACAACGGTGGCTGCCATTGCCGACAATATTGTCATTCTTTTCATTCTTTACACATATTGATATGCAAAGATAGCGAATATAGTTAAAAATTTGTTTATGCAACAATCGAAAATTGCATAAGAACCGGCTCTTAGCCACCGTTCCCCGATATTTGTTAACGCCGTGGACGGTTATAGCTTGTAGGTCAGCATTAGGCGGGTGGCCATTGACGACGACTTTATGTGGCCGAAGTCGCGGTAGTGGGTCGACCTCATGTAGTGGGTAAACGACAGTGTGAGATAGAGCTTGCGCCATAGCTTGAGATCGCATCGGGCCTCGGTGACGATGAACGATGCTACAGAGTGGTCGCCCTGGGCGTCGAGCACCTTGTAGCTGATGTTGTCGAGGTCGGAGTATTGGTGGTAGCCTTTCCACGTGAACAATCGGTAATAGGCGTGGGAGAGTGAAGCCGAGAACTTGTCGCGGTTGAACACCATGTTGGCTCCTCCCTTTATGGAGAATCCGCTTGCAAGGTTGTAGTTGCGTTCGTCGACCTGGTAATAATCCGATAACACCGAGCCAAGTATTACGGCATTGGAGTGCAGATAGGCGTCCAATACCCATCGGTTGCGCTCGATGTCGCGAAACATTATTCCGCACCCGAGGCTTGCCGGAATACCAAGTTTGTAGGGGCACTTTGCCGAAACTTCCGATATCGTGTCGGAGTCGTAGTAGTCGAAGTGCTGGTACAGTCCTATGCTCATGTGGCTGCGCTCTTTCTCGAGCAGTTCGCGGGCTATTAGTCGTCCGGTTATGTCGAGCTGTCCGAGCAGCGGCTGCGAGTTTACGATGTTAATGTCGGCGCGCACGCGAAAATAGTCGTAGGGACGTGAGCTTTTCACTTCAAAGCGGTCGCCGTATTCAAGGTTGAACTGCATCGAGAATCCGAGGCTTGAATCGTAGACCTCGTTCTCAAATTCCAGTCCGCGTATACCTGCCGAAAATTCCATTGCCACGCTCGGTGTTCCAAACTGGCGTCCTGTGGTGGAGCGTTTGCGCCATGCGTCACCGTTGATTATGCGTGTGAGTCCGCGCATGGGCGATATCAGGAATGCCGCAACCTCACGGCGCACTCGCTCGCCGCCTGTCGTGCGGTCGTCGAGCACGGCATCGGATGCGCGGTAGCACACTTCGCCTATCGCCATGCCGCCTATGGGGGTCGCTATGATGTCGTTGGTCGACGGATATTCACATTCCATAAACATTTCCCACATCGCGCTTCCTCCGATTGCAAATAGCCCCGACTGCCAGTAGTTGTAACCGTTGGAGCGTGCGGCATTGTAGAAGAGGTTGCCGTTATAGGGGTGCAGAAACATGTTGGTGCCCAGCTTGTCGTTGTCCCACTTGAAGCCGTGCTTGAAGTTCTCCTTGATGGAGTGTAGCGATATGCGTGCGAAGTCACCGTTCTGCACGTAGCGGTCAAATGCCCAAAGTCCGATGTTGAATCCGGCAACGGTGCCTGCGGCGCGCCAGAAATGCTTCTTGCCGTAGTAGGCGAGGTCGACGCTGTCGGGATCGACCTGTGGTGCTACCTGCAATTTTATAGGCATTTGAGCCCATGCTCCCACATGGGTCATGAACAGGATAAGACTTGCAATCAGTATTTTAAGCACACGCGCCATACACTTTTTAGTTGAAACGTAAACGGTGATTCAATTGATTCATCGCATCATTATAACAAATAAAGGGTGTAAAGTTCCTTTCAAAATGGCGGAAAAATTAATGAATAATTGAGCAAATTGAAAAGATTATTTAAATATTTTTGAACAAAATGCCAATAAAATTTGTGATATTGGAAATATTTGTTTTACTTTGCATAAAATTTATAACATTTTGATTTTTGTATTATGTCACTTATCATTCCTCAGAAGTACAAGCAGAAGTTGCTTCCTGAAACCACCGAGATTGCAATCAAGACAATAAAGGAGGGGTTTCAAACCGAACTTGCAGCGGCTTTAAACCTGCGCCGCGTAACCGCTCCGTTGTTTGTGTTGGCCGGAACCGGTCTTAACGACGACCTTAACGGTGTGGAAAAGGCCGTGTCGTTCAATATCGAGGCGATGGACAACAAGCGCGCCGAGGTGGTGCACTCGCTTGCCAAGTGGAAGAGGGCCAAGCTTGGAGCCTATGACATTGCTCCCGGTTACGGATTATATACCGATATGAACGCAATACGTACATTTGAGGAGCTTGACAACCTGCATTCACTTTATGTTGACCAGTGGGACTGGGAGAAGACGATTACCGCAGCCGACCGCAATCTCGACTATCTGAAGGCCACGGTAGAGAAGATTTACAATGTAGTGCGTGAAATAGAGCGCAGAATTTACAAGCAATTTCCTCACATAACGCCAGTGCTGCCCGAGAAGGTGACATTCATTCACTCCGAGGAGCTGCTGAAGGAGTACCCTGATCTGTCACCTCGTGAACGAGAGGCCAAGGCCGCAAAGAAGTATGGCGCCATATTCATTATTGGTATAGGAAATCCGCTCAGCAACGGTGAGCCTCATGACGGCCGTGCCCCTGACTATGATGATTGGATAACCGAGAACGAGGACGGTTATTCGGGTCTTAACGGTGACCTTATTTTCTGGAACACCGTGCTCGATGCTCCATTTGAGCTTTCATCGATGGGCATCAGGGTCAACCCGGAGTCGCTTATGCGTCAGCTTGAGCAGCGCGGATGCACCGAGCGTGCGTCGCTCAACTTTCATAAGGCGTTGCTTGCCGGCGAGTTGCCATTGTCGATAGGCGGCGGTATCGGACAGAGCCGTCTGTGCATGTTCCTGTTGCAGAAGGCCCACATCGGCGAGGTTCAGGCTTCGATTTGGCCCGAAGATCAGATTGCCAAATGCAAGGCTGCCGGAATTGATCTGCTATAAACGGAGTATTTGTTAGTTATAGAAAATGTAATCGCCCCCGGTGACAGTTGCTGTCATCGGGGGCGATTGTTGTGTGACCGACCGGCGAGTTATTTGACCGATTTTAGAGTGACGGTGTGTGACTTCAATCCGGGCGATGTTGCTTTCACTTTTATTGTGCCTTTGTTGTGCGATGACTTGGCTACGGCAATGGCGCGGCCTTTCCATGCCTTGCGCTTGGGCGACTTGTAGCTTGACGCATCCTTCAGGTCGGCGCTTCCGGTGGCTATGAGTGATCCGTTGCCTGTCACGCTCACCTCGATCATGTTGTCGGCAATGGGAACTACGTTGCCGTCCTTGTCGACGACTTCAATAACGATGTAGGCGAGATCCTGGTTGTCGGCCGACAGATTGGTGCGGTCGGGAGTGAGGCGTATTGCGGCTGGCTTTCCGGCTGTGGCGAGAGTCACCTCTTCAACCTCGTTGCCGTTGGTATCGATGCCTGTTGCACGCAGCTTGCCGGGAGTGTAGGGGATGTGGAATACGGCCTTGAAACCGGTGTCGCGTGACACATTGCGCTCGCCTATAAGCTTGTCGTCGAGATAAAGTCGCACGCGGGGATAGTGTGACACGATTTCCACATCGATCTGCTTGCCTTCGTGTCCGGGCCAGTTCCATGACTCCCATGTGGGATAGGCGCTCCACTGTGTTTCCTTGATTTCGCCATAGTAGCCGTCGGGCTCGCGCACGGCCATGTAGAGCTTCTTGTCGGGATTGTAGAGCATTTCGCGGTAGTGCGATATGGGTTTGCGCCATCCGGTGAGGTCAATGTCGCCGCAATAGGCTCCGTGCCAAGGCCATTGGTTGCGGTGGTAGTGCTCGCCTTCGCTTTCTCCCTTGTAGTAGAATCGGCCTATGCCCGACTCTCCGAGGTAGTCTATGGCGGTCCACACGAAGTCGCCTATGATGTAGGGGTTGTCGTTGACTTTGCACCAATTGGCAAACGCGTCACGCGGATAGCTTTCGGTTTGCCACATAACGCGCTCGGGAACGCGCTGATGGTCGCTCTCGGCTTTGTGAATCATGTAGTTGTAGCCTACAATGTCATGCTCGGCAGCAAGCGGGTCGTAGATTTCCCAGTCGGAATCCCATGCTGCGAGAGCCGAGGTGACGGGGCGGGTGGGATCGAGCTTGCGACACAGCGAAGCAAGCTTATGGGCGGTGGTGACAACCTCGATGCGCTTGCGCTCGATGACCTCATTGCCTATGCTCCAGCAGAATATCGAGGGATGATTGCGGTCGCGCAGCACCATCGATTCAATGTCCTTGTCCCACCATTGGTCTATGTCGCGCGAATAGTCGTAGGGTGTCTTGCTGTCGCGCCATCCGTCAAACGATTCGTCAATTACGATCAATCCCTGTCGGTCGCACTCGTCAAGGAATGCCGGCGAGGGCGGGTTGTGGCTTGTGCGCACTGCATTGAATCCGGCCTGCTTCATAAGCGACACCTTGCGGGCTTCGGCGGCATCGTAGCTGTTTGCTCCGAGCACTCCGTTGTCATGATGGGCGCATCCGCCGTTGAGCACTATAGGCTTGCCGTTGAGGGTTAAGCCTTTATCGGCCGAATATTCAAATGTACGGACTCCGAAGTGCTCGTCAACCGAGTCGATTACATTGCCGTCGGCGGCAAGTGACACCGTGAGGTTGTAGAGCGCAGGGGTGTCGGGCGACCATAGTGCCGGATTGTCGATTGTGAGCTCCATTGTGCATGGCGTTACTTGACGGGCCGATGCGGTTACGGGTTTTCCCGTGCGGGTTGCCACGACCTTGCCTTCGGAGTCGGTTATGGTGATTGAAGGAGTGATTGTGCAGGCTTTGTCGGATGCGTTGTCGATGTCAAATGTGACATTGGCATTGGCCGAAGCTGCCGATACCTTTGGAGTGGTGACATACAGGCTCCAGGGCTTTATGTTGACTTCGGGGGTGGTGAACAGCCACACGTGACGGTAGATTCCCGAGCCTGAGAACCAGCGGCAGTTTTTCTGGCGGGAGTTGTCGACATCGACCTCGATGAGATTGTCGCCGGGGTGAAGTTGCGGCGTTATTTCATATATTACCGATGAGTAACCGTAGGGGCGTCGGCCCACGCTGTCGCCGTTGACCGTTACTTTGGCATCCATATAGGCGCCTTCAAGATAGAGGTAGTGACGCTTGCCGGCATCGGCTGCGGGAATGTTGAGGTTTTTGCGATATAGGCCGCGGCCTGTGATAACGTAACCGCCATCGTTGCCCGATGGGTAATCGGCTTTGAAGTCGCGTGTGATGCTCCAGTCGTGAGGCAGGTCGACATTAGTCCAGGCATCGGCATTGCCGGCGGTTGAGTCGGGTGACAGCAGTTTGAATTGCCAATTGTCGTCGATTAGCTGACGACGAGGAGTTGCGCTGCTGACAGCCATAGCCATAAACAGTGCTACAATAAAAATTGAAAGTGATTTAAGCATAACGATTGGTTTTGTGTATTGGATTTTTGCAAAGATACGAATAAGTCGAGTGCAATGCCAAAATTATTTGAGCATTGCCGAGCGAGAGTATCTAAGACTACAGTCAAAGATACGAATAATTTGAGCATTGCCGAGCGTAAGTATCTAAGAAGTATTCAAAGATACAAAAAATTGGCGCTTCGCGACATTATGGGGTGAAATTCGGGATTTCGGAGTATTATATTTGCCAAAAAAACAAGATTATGGAAAATACAACGAAAACACAAGGCCGCAGAGGTAAGGGATTAAAGTTTGATCAGGAGTGGAAGGATGCAGTCGATCGCTTGCCAAAGCACTATCGTGACGAGATATGCGCTGCAATAGAGGCCTATCAGCGTGATTTGACAGTAATTGAGGTTTCGGAGGGAGTGCCACGCGCAATATTTATGCTTATTATGCCCACAATCCGCCGCCGTTATCGCGCACGTGAATTGCGCCGCCTCGCCCGTGAACGCAAGGCAGCTCCATCACGCAGCACAAAATCCGCGACGAAGGCATCGCCGTCAAAGATTGAAGCGCCGAAGGTTACGCAGTCGACATCGCAGCCTGTTGATTCCGCATGCGAGCAGCATCCCTTTCCGTCATCGAATGCTCCGACATCGAATGTCCCGACATCGAATGTCCCGTCATCGAATGTTCCGACACAACCCGGGCGCAGCACGCTCGACAAGCTACTCCGGCATCGCAAACGCCGTGACGCGATACATCGCGCCCGCAAATAAACATTACCATTGTCGATACGGACGCAAAATATTGCTTGCGGGTTATGTATCCGCAAAACATTACCCTTTTTCGATGCGGACGCGATATATCGCGTCCCTACCGGCGGGGATTTTGATGAAATTGTTGCCGGTCCATCCAATCAAAATGTTGTCATTGTAAGCTGCAATGCTTTTCAGCGCTGAGTTTACCTGGTATAGGGCGATAATATTGCCGTCCCAATCGATTTTGTAAATTGTCGATTTTGCAACTTGTGCTTGGTGTTGGCGATAGATATGTCCCCAATATAGGGCATAGATGTAATCATCGGTCGTGGTAATGTCAACGAAGTGTAATGGATTCATATCCTCGAAGTCGGCTTCATCAAGTGTAGCGGGGTCGAATGTTGGCTTGGCAACTTCGACGTTTGTGAATACGGAACCATCCAATCGAAATATCTCGATTGCCGGATGCAGCCGGTAGGCAAAAGCCAAGCGGCGATGCTTGTGCGAATAAGCCATCTCCCCTGTATTTGGCATCCATATTGCAAAAAGTTTGATATTGCAAATATAACCTACAGCTTATAGTTATAACGGCAATTTGTAGTTAATAATTGTTAAGGCGCTGATAATTATTGAATTTGTTGTTGATGAAAGAAGTAGGGACGCGATACATCGCGTCCGCAAATAAACATTACCATTATTGATACGGACGCAAAATATTGTCCTTTTTCGATGCGGACATAAATATTACCCATCGTTGATGCGGACGCGATATATCGCGTCCCTACAGGCGGGGGATTTGCGCCACAGGCGGGTTTATTTGTTGGGATTGAAGGGTTGGAGTGTGGAGGTTATTTTGCAGTCGTTGAATGTGTCGGTCAGGATCATTTCGAGTTGTTTTACAGGCTGCGATTTGGATGCGATGCTTGTGTCCCAGTCATACCCAAAGTATGATTCAAACAGTCTAAGACATTCCCAGTCGCCGCCTATGGTGTAGTTGAATGCTTCCAACTCTTCTTCGCGTTTTGAATGGAGAGCCATGTCGAGCGTGAATATGTTGGTAGAGCTTTGGGTGATGTCAAAATGTCCGTTTGCCACATATTCCATTTGATGGGTCAGGTTGTCGTGACGCATGATTTTTACCTGCTTGGTGTTGTTATTATCTCTAATGAATCGGATTTCACCTCCTTTGGTCAAATAGGGGTTGGTGTTTTCACCGGTGATTTCATCAATCCTGAAGGAGAGATAGAAATCCTCTACGGTAAATCGCAGCGTGACCGAGCTGTGGGCATTCACATCGGTAATTGTCAACGAGGATTCGCCCACGCTTGCAGGGAACACTTTCAGCTGATGGTTCTCCAAGTCAATGGTGACTTTGCCCAATACATCGGGATTGCTTGCCTCAAGCTCATAAACACCGCCGCCGTCATAAAAATCGATGCTTGCTGTTGTGCCAAACAGTATGGTGTAGTCTTGATGCGTAAAGCGTATAGGGAATACTTCGGGCTCCTTGTCGTCGTCATTGCAAGCGATTGTGAGCAGGCTCATGATGAAGAGCAAGGTGATTGTGAAAATGTTAAGTGACTTCATTTTGTTGATTTCCGGGCTTTAAATTTGTAGTGGGTATTATATTGATTGGGATATATCACTGGATCCTGTTGTGCCCATTCCACCCATAATTCATTGGCGGTTAGTTTTTCAATAAGCCAGTAACCATCCACCGCATTGCCTGTCATGTAGATGACAGTAAAGTTTCCCGTGGTGAATGTCCACTGATAGTATCTCGTGTTTTCCTTTATTGAAGCGTCGGTAAATGATCCGTTGGCAACCCATCCCTTGCCTGTGCGGTCAAACTTGTAAATCTGCGTTTCGTTGTCGTAGCTTTGCTCATCACCGATGCTTGGGCGGGAATAGGACAGCAGCCACTCCACATCGGTGAGCATTAAGACGGTCGATTGCTGATCGTCGTCGAGATAGCCCGAGCGATTGTCACACGATGCTAATAGCGTGATGGCGATGACCAAGAGAGATGTGATTGCTGATTTCATTTAGGGATTGCCTCCAATAAGATTTTATGTAGCGGGTTAATGACGATTGATCCATCGGCAAAGTTATACAATTTTTGCAATATTGAATCATGCGCCGGCATAAATTGTTGGCCCGAAGAAGATATAAATTGATTGAGGTTGTCGCTGACTTGGCCGGCAGAATTGTGACAATCGTCCGTTATTCCAATCGGAACTCGGTCATCAACCACACGGGAGCCTCCTCGTCGGTGAATTGGATTTGTTTGTACAGCCGATAGGTTCCGGGCTTGTTTCTGTTAAGCTTGGGATTTAGTGCGGCCTTAATCGTGTATTTGCCGGTGGGCTTAATGACAATTCCCATATCCTCCCATATTCCGGGATGAGGCAGCCTGTACCAAATGCCGTCGGAGCCTTTGAAGCCGATGAGGTAGCGGACGCCAAACTCGATATTTCTTTCGCTGTCATTGGTTAGGGTAAACGCGGCAACCCCGGAATTTACCGAGAATGAGGAGCTTTCGGGTTGTAGTGTTACTGCCTGAAGCTCAACTACTGAGTCAACCAATCGGGAAATTGGCGTCGGCTTTGACGGGCCGTCAAACAGGATGTAAGGGGAGTTGGAAATGTGCCTTTTCGATGCCACGACATCAGACATGAAATTTTCTATATGTTAGACCTCATTTTGGAAATTCGGCAATAGCTGATCAGGCCCATAAGGCCTATTAAAATAGCGGCAACCGCACACACGATGATATAAATTTGATTCTCAATACTGCCGGAGCTATAATATATATCCATACCTTCCTGATGAGTTATTCCGTTTTTTAGCTGCTCTTTCCAGTAATCCAATGAGTAGCCTTTCAGTGCAGCCTCCCTGGCTCTTAATTGTTTTTCGTTGTCAGGGTCAAAAATATGATTATAGCCGATGTTGGTAAATTGTTCCTCAGGTGCTTTATAATGGATAAAGCCGGTGAACATATCCTTATATTTTAAAGCACGCACATGATTCCAAGGCATGACAAAATGGTCAAATTCATCATCCCCGAAAGGAGAGCCGTCAAAGTCAAATGCACAATCCGAATCTTTGACCTGCTTGAAAGCGGCATCCCATTTACCGTGTAAGGTAGGGAGCATGGTTTCTTTTCCAAATAGCAGGTCAATTAGGCTGACACTTCCTGTGTTAATCATCACATTGGCCACTTTGCCGGGGAAGGCCTGTGAAACATAATAGCCGCAGTTTTCGGGGGTGAGATAGGCATGCCTGTAATTCATTATGATTAAGGATTTTCTCAGACTGTCGTTCTTTAGCGTTGAAACAATATTTTCAGCCATAATACTATCTCTGCTATCAAGCTCGGACCTGTCAATCCAATTACGGTCGGCAAAGAGTAAATTTACTTTTGTGGATTTCCCGTGATTGAGATAGTACAATCTTTTGAGAAAGTTGAACCAGTTGGTATTAGGCCATAGCAAGTGAACTGATTGGTTGACAGTCATAAAAGATGCCAGACTGCTGTCCACTTCTTCTTCGTTTTTAAATTCCCTATCAAGAAATGCTTTGTATGCTTCACGCGAATCAACACAGCCAATTTCAGTAAACACATTCCCGACACTATCCACGAAGCGATTGTCACTCACAATACTATAAATCATATCATATTGTGTCATTTCCGGATGGGCTCTTTCACAGAGAATGACATGATCGTATTTATCAAACAAGCTGAAAATATAATCGTTAATATCAGATTTATTCTCGTGTAAAAAGTCGACATATTTCCCAACCGAATGACCTGAAGGACGAGGCACTGCGCACATCGGTCGTTCCTTAAGCAATAGATTGTCATTGGTCGCCAGTGTGTTAATGGCTCTGACCGCAGTTGCTGAAATGATCAGCACAATGAATGTATATGCAATATTCTTAAAAACACGCTTTTCATCCGATGAATATGACTGCGCCATCTTTTCAACCTTAATTCTGAATTACTACTGGTGCGATAAAATCGCGTTGGTTTAGAAATCATCAAATAAAGAGATATCTTTGACATTTTGATTTGAATTGGTTGACAAGTCTTGCTTGGTTAGAAGTTGTCGTAACTCGACACGTTCCAAAGCAGAGATTCTGATAAGGGTCGCCACTTCGGTTATAGAATAGCAGCTTTTATAATCGGCCTTTATTCGAGCTACCGTAAGATAGGCAATGACAGCAGTCCAAAGATGGATTTTTACCGCGTTCTCGGAAAATCCCCAAAGGGTCTTCACGACAATATTCTGTTTGATCCATTTGAAGAAAACTTCTATATCCCAGCGATGGCGGTAGAGATTGGATATTTCCAAGGCACTGATTTCAAAGTTATTGGATATGAAATCCACAATTGTGTCATTGTCCGGGTCATATACTCGTACAAACCGCATGTCATCAGGATAGAGTTTACTCGACTTATATCCGGTTACCCGAATACGGGAGTCTTCTATGATGCCTGACTTTGCATTGGGGATTTCCATTTGCCCGATTGTCATGAACTTCATGTTCTCTTTCGGACGGGATACCCAGAATGCCTGTGACTGATGGAATCTGAACAAAGCCTTGAAGTCAACATAAGCCTTGTCCATCACATAGAATGCGAATGGTTCCGGCGAAAGCATGTCAAGTTCGTTGCTGTCATGCCATTTTCCATCGGTAATATGAATGTTTGCCGGTATGCTTCCACGCAAATCAAGCAATGTGTGCATCTTTACAGCGCCTTTGCTGTATTTGCCCAATGCCCATGTCGCAAGTTTTATGCTGGTTGATATGGTTGTGGAGTCCAACGCATAGATTACGTTGTCTATGGTTATCTCGGATAGTTTAGCCTTTGAATACATGGGTCTTACCAATCCTATTAGATAAATTCCCAGTCCCTCAAAAATTCGATAGTCCCGACTTTCGTTAGCCCGCGACAAAGATGTGTGGTTGACTGTTTTCCGAAAACCGAGATGATATAGCATCTTTGAATGGGCCTCCAGACATAGACAGATGTCTCGTAGCGAATCACAGCCCGTCAACAGTCCGAAGAGCAGATGAAGGAGGTGATTGTAACTGTTGAGATTCTTTACATGCCAATCTCCTTTATACAGCCTTACAAGCTTATCGAACTGGTAACGCGGTATAAATTCAATTACCTGGGAGAAAACATACTTACCCTGATTCATAATCTTGATGTTTGGGAACAACAAGACTAATAAATCAATTTCAAATCAAAAAATCAATGTTCTCTTGTATTTGACTAAATATTAATATTTTAATAACAGTGGTAAGATTTTTATCGCACCACTACTAATTCTGAATATTTTCTTTCGGAATATAGCGAAAATACTACAAATGAGAAGTGTTGCTAAAAATCGGATTGGTGACAAATGGTTCCATCCGAACAGCAGAAGTATTACAGCCGGCAAACTGGAAGTTAATTCTCTCAATATAAGGCGGAGTGCGAATAAATTCTTATTGCCGAAGTCTATAATTCCGGCATTGAAGAAATATTGTCCCAAAGTTCGGCGACATATTATGTAACTTACTATATAATATAATACCCATGTAGCCAAAAAGTCGTTTAAAGGAGGCATATAGTAAAAATAGGCCAATAGTCCTGCAACTATTTGAAACAGGAAGAAGGAGAATACTGCGTCTAACAGAATAATCAACAACTTAGAGGATATGTTAAGCTTCATTTATGCATGTCTGATTGGTTGATAATGCAAAATTAGCTATTATTTTTCAATGCATGTTTATTTATAACCTCATGTCGGTGGTAGCTCCGTTCTCCGGCAGTACACTTTTAGACATTATAGACTTTTGGGGCATTATAGAATGTGTAGAGTCTTGATTATTACTAACTTTGTTGAGAATCAAAAAAATTAATTCGCGTTTATGAAACTTTTGGGGCTAAATGTGCACCTAATGAGGCAAAACAAACAAAACAAACGAAGTATGACAGATCCTCCAACAAACGAAAGGGATTTTGCCTCGCTCATAAAGCAGCACTCCCGAATCATTAACAAGGTCAGCTATTTTTATGCTACCGACAAATTGCCCTTTGACGACCTCCGGCAGGAAATCTATGTCAATATCTGGCTTGGATTAAGTCAATTCAGAGGCGACAGCAAAATGTCGACATGGATTTATCGTGTAGCTGTAAACTCGGCGCTAATGGCCTTGCGCTCATCAAAGCCCAAAATCGAAACCGTGTCGCTTAATTTCGGACTTCTTGACATTTCATCAGAAGCCGATGATGCGCAAAGGGAAAATCTTCAAGCACTTCAATCGTTGATCAACCGACTTGAAGATATTGAGAAAGCAATCATGCTCCTTTGGCTTGATGAACATTCGTATGACGAAATTGCCGACATCATCGGACTTAAACGCAACACTGTTGCTGTAAAAATTCACCGCATTAAAGAAAAACTCTCAAAACAAATGTAATATGCAACTCGACGAACTCAAAAAAAGTATGTCAACGCTTGAGCAGGTGCTCGCAAAGACAGACTCTGACATCAAAATAAACGTATCGGCCTCCCAAACGGCTAAAACCAAGATACTCAAAAAAATCCGTCAAGGATTCGTGTCATGTATCATCATCGCTGTTGTTTTCGCTGCAATGGCATTTGGCAACATAGAATCTCAATCATTTCCCAACTATCTCAAAATCGGCATGGCTGTTTGTCTTGCTGTGGGTGCGGTATGGTATATCTTCGTGTACACCCAATTAAGCCATATCGATATTGCAGCTCTCCCTCCGGCCAAACTATTTTCCCGTACAGCGAATATAAAATTGATGATGATCTCAGGAGAGGTGTTTTTCATTGTTTGCCTCGCAGTGTTTTTCACTCTCCTTTCCCAATCTTTTTGGAACTATAACCAAACAGCTTTTTGGGCAATGGTTGCTACTCTACTGTTTGCCGTCGTTTTCGGCATAGTCCATACATGGCCTCAATACATCAAGTTGTTCCGCGACCTTAATTCCATAAAGGAATAAATATTCCGCCGTCAGTACACTCTCTGAGTACACGCTATAAAAGAATAAGAGCTGACAATCACGTGATTGTCAGCTCTTATCTGTACCCAACTGTGCCGTATTAGAATCAATCTTGGCTGATTTAGACAGGTTATGGGAAATGCGTCATTAGATATCTGGGCCAGGGAAACACATATAATCATTTTACGATAAATAAAATATCAGCGAGAGTTGAATACTTTCTTTTCTTGAATTCAAACTGTACTTTTTTTAGAGAAGCTGAAGAGAAGCTCTCGATATATTGTTTAATCTTAGGCTCGATTAAAGAAAATGCCCTCTTCATTTTCCAAGCTTGCGTAAAATCATTGGAGTCTGCAAGAACAAGGTATAATCGATTTTCAGCGCCAAAGCGCATTTCGCCTTGATTCTCATACAGCCACCTTATTAGCTCAATAGGATTTCTTTGAGATTCTTCGATTATTTGGCCTCGAACGACCTCTAATTCTCTGATTATATCGCTTCGGCCAACTTCCATTAGTTTTTCTGTTAACGTATATATTTGTTGTGGTTCCGACGCTTTTGTATCACATGAGATTCCAAGATTCTTGCATTTCTTTTTCAACCATGATTTTTCAGATGTTCCTAAAATATTCTTAAGCTTCTGTTCCATAAATTGATTAGGGAAGAAAGTAACTTTTAAATCAATCGGATATTCATCAATGAAAAAATCTACACTCTTTATCTCTCCAACGGCGGATATCACTCTTGGATTTTGTTTAAACAATGATTCAATGATAAAAGAAGTCCAATTATTATACCAGCTGTTTTGTACGTAATTCCATGCATTTGCGCCAATTTCGGATTGTCTGCTCTGCAATTCTGAAAACTTACTGATTATTTTAACATATCGACTGATAAAATATTTATCAAGTGAGTTGTTTTGGTCGCCACCCCAAGAATAATATTGAACTTTGTATAAATCCTCTTTCAGCTGTCGAATATCCACTCCCATTTCATTATACCATTCATGATTCATACATTGTAAAAATCTGTCAAGTATAACAGAAGCATCGACTCGATTTATCAAGATATCAAACAATTCCCGATTTTGATCTGATACTTTGGTGGAATTTAATGTGATATTATTTTCTGCTAAAAATTCTTTTAATTGTCTGCCGCGACAAATTGCTCGGACTTTTAGCCATAGAAGTCCTTCTATATTATTGTTAAAGACATCCAGTTTTTGTTCTCTGAATGCAATATCCCATTTTTCAAATCCATTCATATATAACATTTATTATGGTTCACATACTAATAAAATTTCATTACTGCCTGCAACACTTCCTTTACCTCCTCTTCCTGTTTGGTAAAGTTTTCTGTCTATCGATACTTTCCTATAAGGTCTAATCAAATCAACAAGAGTTTGTATGTCTGGGTAACTTCTATCGTTGTAGCTAATTAACCAATATGGAATATCTTTGGAAAGAGAAAATAATTTTTTAAAGCTTCCAATTATTTCTTTTTTAGTTTCAAAACCGCTTTCTTTTTTAGGACTATATCTTTTTGTGCCATTAATAAACTCCTTATCTTTCCAATAATTTGTATATGTTTCCAATAGATGATAAAATCCTTGATAATCTGCATGGCTATTGCAATATGGAGGATCAAAGTATGCTAAATCTATATTCGACAAGGTCGGCAGAAATTTAATGATATCTTCATTGCATGAAATGCACTCGCATCCATTGTCAAACACAGCGTTGTTATATTCCGATATTAATTCTGAAAATATATCTTTAATTGGTCTTATAAGGCTGCGATTTCGTTTTATTCTATCGGGGTTGGCAGCATAGACTAAAGCTTGGGTATGAGCAAAATGCCCCATTGTCACTTTGCGAGTTAAAGCTCTATTCATAATGGTAAAAGCCAACGCTTTTTTATATTTATTCTTAAGTCTATCGATATTACTTCTAAAGGCATCTAAAAATTTAGTTTCTTCACGTACGAAAAATATATTAGTAAAAAGCTGTTCCATCAGATTGTATTCTTTTGGATCAGAATTATCAGAAAAAAGGATTGAAATATCCTCGGGCATGAGTATTTCGTTTTTATTTTCAATCAGAGCCTTGCCAATTTCGCTATTGAATTTTAAAAAATCGTTGGTAATAACTTTTTTACCCAATTGTTTACAAAGAAAGGATATTGATTGCGAACCGCTAAAAGCATCCAATACAACCTGAGCACACTCTGGTATATGCCGAGTAATCCATTCTCCATGAATATATTTAGCCCCTAGGTACTGAGGTTTTGGGAATTTAATGTCCATGAAATCATATTCCCCAAATAAAGAAGGCTGTATTAACTGATTTGTTAGCATAAAGCAAAGTTAGAAACAATATTTGAATTATACAAACATATAACTGTTTCCAACAATAGGATGCTTGACCTTATCTATGGGCTGGACAATGAGTTGCAAGTACGAATGTCAATTAATCCCCCTTAAACCTAATCCGTCTTAGTCCGAGTAGTGTGGCAAAAGAGCATAAAAAAGGGAGCAGAACAATCTGCTCCCTTTTTTGCGTACCCAGACCCGGGATCGAACCGGGATGGATTGCTCCACTGGTGTTTGAGACCAGCGCGTCTACCGATTCCGCCATCTGGGCTTCTTTGCGGTGCAAAGGTAATGACAATTTTTCTCTTGTGCAATATCGGAGCGACTAATTTTGTGACAACAGGCGATTTTGACAGCTGTTTTTGTGCCGGAGCTTGCGTTTAAGCGGGTTTAAACTGCTGTACGGCGTAATTAGGCATAGTGTCATATTTATGCGCAGGTATGTTAAATATTGGAAAAATGAAAATAGTACAGATTGTTTTAAAGAAAATTGCTAAAATATTTGCTATTTTAATATCTTTTGACTTATTTTGCGTCAAATGATTTTAACTTATTGTTGTTATGAGTTTCTTTACTGCTAAAAAGATTGATTTAGGATGGCTCACGGCATTTGTGCTTATGATTGCCATTAGCGTTGTTGGCTTGTTTGTTAGTCCCGGAGAAGGCATTTTCGATATGCCTAACGATCATCTGTATGCCAATGTGGCATGGATGATAACCGCTACTATTTTTGTGTTGATGATGACTCCGGGGCTTTCGTTTTTCTACGGAGGCATGGTCAGGGTCAAGAATGTGATTTCGACGATGCTTCAAAGTTTCATTGTCATGGGATTTGTAAGTGTAATCTGGGTTGTGTTTGGGTTCAGCCTCGCTTTCGGAAATGATGTGTGGCATGTCATAGGCAATCCTGCCGACTTCTTCATGTTTGAGAATGTGGGAGTGCTCAATGTCACCGATCCGAGCCGTGAGGGCATGAGTCAGATTGGCATTGCCACGACCACGATTCCGCTTGCGTTGTTTGCGCTGTTTCAGATGAAATTTGCCATCATCACCCCGTCGCTTATCACCGGATCCTTTGCCGAGCGAGTGCATTTTGCAGGCTATCTGCTGTTTATGGTGTTGTGGACGGTGTTTGTTTACTGTCCTCTTGCTCACTGCACGTGGCACCCCGACGGCTTGTTTGCCATGCTTCATGTGCATGACTATGCCGGAGGCATCGTGGTTCATGCCGCATCGGGTATTGCGGCTCTTGCCGGAGCGATATTTCTCGGCAAGCGTTCATCGAAGCGTGACGCCAAGCCGGCCAATGTGCCGTTTGTGTTGCTTGGAGCTGCGTTGCTGTGGCTGGGATGGTTCGGATTCAACGGCGGTAGCTCGCTTGCCGCCGACGGCATCGCGGTTTCGGCATTCTTGAACACCAACACTGCAGCTGCAACGGCCATGGTTACATGGGTGGTGTTTGACGCACTGCGCGGCCACAAGCCGTCGGCAATGGGAGCGGCCATCGGTGCCGTTGTGGGGCTGGTCGCCATCACTCCGTGTGCCGGATGGGTCACTGTGGGACAGAGCGTGTTCATAGCCTTCGTGATAACGATATGCTGCAACATGGCAGTGAGCTGGAAGAGTTACGGACAGATGCTTGACGATGCACTCGATGTGTTTCCCACTCACGGACTTGGCGGAATTCTGGGAACGGTGCTGACAGGAATATTCGCATACGACTTTTTTGCAGCCGGCGATGCCGAGATGATTTCGCGCACCGAATTTTTCTGGAATCACATCCTGGTGCTTTTGATGGTGTTTGCCTATACGTTTTTAATGAGTTACGGTCTTTATTGGATAACCAACAAGTTGGTTCCGCTGCGAGTTTCACGCCGCAGCGAGGAAATCGGCCTTGACCGCTCGCAACATGACGAGGAGTACGGCATAGAGGGCGTCACGGGCCTTGCGGAGGATACCCCTACAGTCGATGAGTGGTTCAAAGGCATGGAGGAGAGTTGATCCCCTAACCGAAGGGAGTCTAATCCTTATCATTATTTCGGTTCAAAATCCGGTTGCGGCCATGATGTCGCGGCCGGATTTTGTACTTTAATCATGTCACGCACTCTTTTTTAATGACATGACGATAACTTTCGGCTCGATTTTTGTTATATAGGATAGAAAAAGAATATTAACATACAAAATTCAAGTATTATGAACGAAAACCATAAATCGGGTTTTGTTAACATCGTAGGCAATCCAAATGTGGGAAAATCGACGCTTATGAACGACCTTGTGGGTGAGCGTATAAGTATAATAACCTCAAAGGCGCAGACTACGCGTCACCGCATAATGGGCATAGTCAACACCGACGACTACCAGATAGTGTTCTCCGACACCCCCGGAGTGCTGAAGCCCAACTATAAGATGCAGGAAGCTATGCGTGAGTTCTCGGAGGGTGCATTGACCGACGCCGATGTGCTGCTCTATGTGACCGATGTTGTAGAGGATCCCACCAAGAATGCCGACTTCCTCGCAAAGGTGGCAAAGGAAACCGTGCCCGTGCTGCTTGTCATCAACAAGATTGACTTGCTGAAGGGCAACGATGAACTGGAGTCGATAGTGGGTCGCTGGAAAGATCTGCTTCCCAACGCCGAGGTGTTCCCCACATCGGCCAAGCTGAAGTTTAACACCGACACGCTGATGAACCGCATCATCGAGCTGCTTCCCGTGGCTCCGCCATATTTCGGTAAGGATGCGCTGACCGACAAGCCGGCCCGATTCTTCGTCACCGAGATAATCCGCGAGAAGCTGTTGCTGAATCTCGACAAAGAGGTGCCTTACTCGGTTGAGGTCGTGGTGGAGAAATTTGAGGAAAAGGAGGACTCCATCCACATAATGACAGTGATCTACGTTGAGCGTGACTCACAGAAGGGCATTATCATAGGCAAGGGCGGCACAATGCTCAAGCGCATAGGCACCGAGGCCCGCAAGGACATCGAAACCTTCTTTGGCAAGCACGTTTATCTCGAACTGTTTGTCAAGGTGGAGAAGGACTGGCGCAACCGCGAAAACAAGCTGCGTTCGTTCGGATACATAGAGTGACGACTGCCTGCCACCGGGCGGCATGTCACGCGACAGCATAAATCCACAGATGTAAAAAAATGAGAATCGGAGGAGCCGTTTTACCGACTTCTCCGATTCTGCTGTCTTTAAGGATTGTTGTTGCTTTTATTCAATCAGTTGTTCCAACCGGCAGGCATTGTTATTGACTCCCAGCTGCGGGCGAGCAGTGCGAGATTGGCACCGCTGTAGTAGGCGAGCTGCTGAAGGAACACTACATCGTCGCCGTCGACATAGGACTGGCTCAGATTGGGAAGATAGTAGGTGAGGTCGCCTTGGTCGTAGTAGCCTGTGGCCTGAAGCGGGTAGTACTGTACCTGCGAGTAGGTGTCATCGAGCATGAACCAGATGTTATAGCCTGTCGCGATGAGATTCTCAAGCATGAAGGCTTGAGGATTCTCCTGTGCGCGATAGACGGGCTGAGGCCACTGGTCGCCGAATATGTTGGTAGTGTAGACACCGTCGCCTATGTAGTTCCATGTGAAGTCCTTGTACAGGCTTACCGTGATTTCTCCGATTCCCGAAATCGAAGTGTCATCATCGGTAATTGCCAGTTCCACTGTTATGTCCTCGGCAAACGGGATGGATGCAGCATCGACAGTTATAGGATATTCCACGCAGTTGACTCCGGCCGGGAATGTGACCTGTGAGGGGCAAGAGATTCCCGCAGCGTCGGTTGTGGCGGTTACGGGGAGTGTAGCCTCGCCGTTGGAGTCGTCACGTGTTATCTGAACCGTTATGGTCGACGGGAAATCGGGACTGCTGTACTTGTAGGATACGCTCGATTGCTGGAAGCTGAACTTGTTGTCGGCTTCGGAATACTGGTCCCAGTATCCGTCCTCGCTGCACGACGACAATGCGGCCATTGCAGCCAGGGCAAAAACAATATGTGATTTTAAGAATTTCATTATTCTGAATGTTTAAAGTTGAGTGATTGTTACTTCACCGCACTCGGGCGTGTAGCCGCAGGATTGATTTCTCCGAGCAGCGGGTTGCCGTTTTGCTCGCCTTGCGGAATCTGGAAAATCAGACACGGGTCGCCGGCGGGGATGTTGTAGGTCTGCGCTGCGGCAAATCCGGCTCCTCGGCGATCAACACCTCTCTTGAGGCGCATCATGTCGTACCATCCGAGTCCCTCGCCCCAGAATTCGATGCGACGCTGGCGATATACTTCATTCTGTACTCCTTCGGCCGATGCCTCGGTGCACACATAATCGGGGTCGCGATAGGTCTGGACGAAGTTGGTGAGTGTCTGTGCTCCGAGCGACGGATTTCCACCCATTGCCTGTGCCTCGGCGATGATGTGATACATCTCCTCGACACGCATCAGCGGCACATCGCAGGCGTTGTTGCTCTGGTACATCAGATTCTCATAAGGAGCATACTTTACCTGGAGGTAGCTGCTTGAGCCTCCCGACAGGTAGTAGAGATACTCGTCACACTGCATCTGTCCCTTGTACCATGACTGCTTGGACAGAGAGCTTGACACGGGAAGTGACGCTATGCCGGCATAGCTGCCATTTCCGCTCTCGTCGATCCACCATCCGCTGCGCACATCAGTTTTCGAGAGTGTGCGGTAAAGATTCTGGTTGACGCGGCGCCATCCGCCTACTGATGCATATCCGTAGCAGAGCGAACCCATCATCGACGGGAAGTTGCATATACCTGTGGTGACGCAACGGTCGGACGGCTCGATGTTGACCGACCACATCCATGAGTGCTCGCTTCCCGAGTTGAAAGCAGGAGCCGAAAGCTCGTCAAAGCTGTAGGGAGTGGCCTTGGAGTTGGTGATGGCATATTGAGCGTCGGCTGCGGCCTCGTCCCAACGGCCCATGCACATGTAGACACGTGCACGTAGTCCGTGAGCGGTGGAGGCGGTGACAAATTTCTTGTCGTTGCGTGAGGTGGTGCCGAGTCGGCCCGAGTTTTCAAGGAGTTCGATTGCGGTGTCGATGTCGCCCAGAATCTGAGTGTAGACATCCTCAACCGATGCGCGGGGCATTCCGTTGGCGGCAGCCTCGGCTTCGTTCTGCTCGGTGATTATGGGCACACAGGGCTTGGTTTCGTTGCCGAGATAGGTGTGCTGATAGAGCTGTGCGAGTACGTGGTAGTCGAAAGCTCTCACGGCGTAGGCCTGACCAAGATAGAACATGTTGGTCTTGTCGGTCGACTCTTTGTCGAGCGATGAGATGAGGCTGTTGCAGGCATATATCTGATTGTACATCGTGTACCATATAATGTTGGTAATCGATGAGCCTGCGGTGATGTCGCTGTAGGCCACCTGTGCGTAATAACGGTTGTAGCCGGTGTAGGCGCTCACCATGTCGGCGCCTCTCACATCGAGAGCAAGCATTATCGAGGGGTATCCGAAGTCGGTGTGCTCGTCGGCGTAGACCTTTCCGAATTGTTTGAAGTTACTTGCAATGGTGTTGACTCCGGCCTCGGCCATTGCCGGGTTTCCTCCAAGCACCTCCTCGCGCTGGTCGGAGGTAATGGTGCTTCCCATCGGGGCGGTGTCGAGGTCGTTGCATCCGACCATGGCGATTCCCGCAACGGCTATGGAAAATATCTTGTTAAGCAGTTTCATTGTTCAATAAAATTCAATTGGTTGTTAATCATTATCAGAACACGACTTTCACGCCACCCGATATGCAACGCATTGCGGTGTAAGTTGATGTTGTCGATGATGTGTAGCTCTGGCGCGGGTCAAGACCCTTGCGTGCGCTCCAAAGAGCGAGGTTGTCGGCTGCTCCGTATACGCGTATGCTTTCGATGCCTATGCGCTTGGTGACGGAAGAGGGCAGCGTGTAACCCAACGTGATGTTGTTGATGGCAAGGTAGTTGGATGTTATAAGACCGCGGGTTGTCGTGTAGTTGAAGAAGGGGTAGGCTTCCTCGGCGTCAAGACGGGGAACGTCGGTGTAGGGATTCTCGGGTGTCCATGCGTTGAGGATGTCCTTGTGGAATGTCCGTCCGTATTCGCCCGATGTGCCGGTACCCATCATTTCCTGATAGCCCGAATCGAATATCTTGCCTCCGAGCTGGTAGGAGCATGCTATGGCGAGGTCGAAGCCGTAGACTTTCAGCGTAGTTCCGAAACCTCCGTAGACTACGGGAAGAAGGTTGCCGGTGGCGCAGCGGTTGGCCTGGGCTCCCGAAGCGGTGTCGCCGTTGTAGGCTACCGACCAGTCGGTGGTGGGGAACTCGTTGCCTTCAGCGTCCTTGCCCCAGTAGAGTGCGCGTCCTGTTGCGGGATCCACGCCTGCATACTTGACCATGTAGAGCTGATACATCGACTCGCCTTCGCGGTAGATGCTTGAGCCCGAGATGAGTTCTCCTTCAAGTTCGGGAGCGAGTTTCAGGATCTTGTTGTTGACAAATGTAGCATTGTAGTTGATGTCCCATGTGATGTTGCGTGTGGTTACGGGACGGTAGTTTAGCTCTATTTCAAAACCGCTGTTGCGCATCGAGCCGATGTTCATCGGTATCGATGAGTAACCGAGTGACGGAGCCACGGGTTTGTTGTAGAGCATGTCGCTCGTCTGGCGGTTGAAGAATTCAGCGCTACCGCTGAGCATTCCCTTCCACAGGCTGAAGTCGACGCCTACGTTGAATGCGTTGGATGTTTCCCATGTGAGGTCGGGATTTCCCTTGTAGCTCAGAAGTCCGTCGCTCCACTCGGTGGCACCTGAAATGGTGAACTGGTCGAGATAGGCGTAGTTGTTGCCGATTCCGTCGTTACCCTGCTGACCGAATGACGCGCGCAGCTTCAACTGGTCGAGCCACTCGCTTGTCGACATCATGAATGATTCGTGGGCAATGTCCCAGGCTGCCGACACGGAGTAGAAGTTACCCCAGCGGTTCTTGGGATGGAAGCGTGACGAACCGTCGCGACGGTAGCTGAAGCTTGCGAAGTACTTGCTGTCGAAGTCGTAGTTGATGCGGCCGAAGTAACCGCGGGTAGAGTAGGCACCGTAGGAGCCGTAGCCCTTGCGTCGGTCGTCGTTAAGGGTGTTGTTTACCGCCCAGCTGCCGGGGTTGTAGAGGTTGTTGCCGATGGCCTGGGTGTACTCGTTGTTCCACTCGTAGCTTTCGTAACCGAGGAGGAAGTCAAAGGTGTGCTTGTCGAAGAATGTCTTGCGGTAGTTGGCGAGTGCCTGCAGGTTGAGTCCCTTGATGCGCTCGGCCACCTGAAGAGCTTGGCCTTTGTAGGAGGCCGACTGTCCGTAGAGGGGATTGGATATGATGTGGGTGCGGGTGTTGTCGATTGTCAATCCCACGTTGCCGGTAATCGACAGTCCTTCGATGGGGGTAAGCTGTACAAACCACTTTCCGTTGAACAGGTCGGTGAGATACTCCTCGGTGTCGTAGAGAAGCGACGACGCGGGGTTGGCCATCGACATGTAGGCGCGGGTGAAGTTGGTGCTCTGTCCGTCGCCGTAGTCATATACGGGGCGGTTGTAGGTAGTGTTCATCATCAGCGAGCCGTCGGCGTTGCGCACGAAGATGGGGTAGACGGGAGCAATGTAGTTGGCCACCTGGAAGGCGTTGCCCGATGAACCGCTTTCGGTCTGCAGGTCGGGATACTTTGACTTGCTGAACGAGTAGGAGATGTTGGTGCCGATCTTCAGCCACTTCTTGGCCTGATACTCGACGCTTGCACGTGTCGACAGACGGTCGAATGCCGAGTTGTCGATGATACCCTCGTCGTTGAGGTAGGCGGCCGACACGTAATAGTTGAATCGGTCATTGCCTCCCGACACGCTCACGTTGTACTCCTGGCGGAGTCCGTTGCGGAATGTGGCCTTGCTCCAGTCGTCGGGGGTGTAATAGTAGGTGCCGTCGCTGTAGCCTCGTGTGGCGTTGGGGTTGAATGTTCCGTCGGGGTTGATGAGCGACTGTCCGTCGGGGATTGTGTAGAGCAGATAACCTATGGGGCCGTTCTCGGAAGTGTCGAGAAGCTTGCGGTTGGCGTAGACATGTGCGTCGGCAGCGCTGTAGCCGAGGTGGTATATGGCTGCGTTACGCTGAGCTGCATAGGTGAGCTCCATGAATTGCTCGGGGCTTGTGATGACATCGTAGTTTGACACTTGGCGTGAGTTGGAACCCCAGCGGGCGTCAAATGTCACCTTGGCGTTGCCTTCCTTGCCTCGCTTTGTGGTGATGAGGATTACACCGTTGGCACCGCGCGCTCCGTAGAGGGCGGCTGCGGCCGCGTCCTTGAGCACTGTCATCGACTCGATGTCGGCGGGATTGAGTCCTGCGATGTCGCCGTCGTAGGGCATTCCGTCAAGCACGTAGAGGGGAGCCATGGATGCGTTGATTGAGCCCACACCGCGTATGCGCACGGTCGACGATGTACCGGGCTGGCCGTTGCTGTTGAGTGTCTGCACACCGGCCACCGTACCGCTGAGGGCGTTGGTGATGTTGGACACGAGGCGATCCTCGATGTCGGCTGCGCTTACCACTGATGCCGCACCGGTGTAGGCCGATTTCTTGGCTGTGCCGTAAGCTACTACCATGACTTCGTCAAGCTTGTTCTCCGAGTTGGTAAGACGGATGGTCATGTGCCCGTCGGTGATGGGCACCTCCTGCGTGAGCATTCCCACGTAGGATACCAGGAGTTTAGTGACGCTTGACGACACTTTCAATGAAAATTCGCCTTCGATGTCGGTAGCAGTTCCGAGGCCGCCACCTACGGGGAGGATGGTCGCGCCGGGAAGCGGCTCGCCGTCGCCGGCATACACGACTGTTCCCGTCACGGTGCGTGTCTGTGCCGACACGGCCGTCACGGTCAGGAGTGCAAAAAGTAAAAGAATGAACTTCTTCATACTACAATTTTTAATTAGACATATAAAGTTTTTAAATGTTGTATAGAACTGAGCTTAGTTGTTAAGCCTTATTTGCACATTTGGATAGTATCTTTTGCCGAGAGATACTAATCGGTGATTCTGTGCGCGTCTAATCAAACGATTCCCACTGCGTTACTTCCCGCTTTTGCAACATCAATTGTGTTAAAATAGTGCTATTTGAGCCATAAAATGTGAAATTTTCCTGTTAGCTTATTTTATTTAAAATGACAAAATGGATTTTTGAACATGAATAATTTTAGATACGTATAAATATGTGATTATTAGGAGCATATCGGTGGTGAAATGTGCAAATGAGTGCGTTTTCAACGGTGCCAAAATGTTAAAACAAAGAAAAAAAATGCTACAAATTGTTTATATTACAGCTTTTTGTACTAACTTTGTAAGGTGTTTTAGTATCTCTCGGCAAGAGATACTACGTGTAAGTGCAAATAAGGCTTAACATTAAGCTCAGTTCTATACAACATTTAAAAACTTTATATGTCTAATTAAAAATTGTAGTATGAAGAAGTTCATTCTTTTACTTTTTGCACTCCTGACCGTCGTATCGGTTTCGGCGCAAAGCCGCAGCATACGCGGAACAGTCGTGTCGGCGGCTGACGGCGAGCCTCTCGTGGGCGCGACGGTAGTCCCGGTGGGAGGCGGCAGCGGAACGGCTACCGACCTTGACGGAAAATTCCACCTGACAGTATCCAACAAAGTAAGTCAGCTGACGGTTTCCTATATAGGAATGAAGCCGGTGACCGTGCCCGTACAGGACAACATGACCATTCGTCTTGAAACCTCGGACACTCGCCTCGACGAAGTAGTGGTGACCGGTTACGGTTCGGGCAAGAAGCTCGGTTCGATCGTCGGTTCAGTGGCTGTTATCGGTGAGCAGAATTTCGAGAACCTTACCACTCCTACTTTCGTAGACGCCCTTCAGGGTCAGGTGGCCGGTCTTTCGATTTTCTCGTCATCGGGTGACCCCTCTTCGGTTGACAACCAGATTCGTCTTCGTGGTTTGAACTCTCTTAACGCAGGCACCACTCCGTTGTTTATCCTCGACGGTGCCCCCGTTACCCAGACAGTGTTCACGACCCTTAACCCTAACGACATCGAGAGCATCACCGTGTTGAAGGATGCCGCATCGGTAGCCATCTACGGTTCACGTGCTGCCAACGGTGTTATCGTTATCACCTCAAAGAAAGGTAAATACGGACAGCAGGCCCGCGTTACCATCCGTGCAAAGTATGGTTGGTCGCAGCTTACTCCCGACAAGGTCGACATGATGAACTCTGACCAGTACATCGAGTATCGCGACAAAATCGGTCAGCCTGTTTCTCAAGGCATCAAGGATCTCGTAAACAAGCATGGCATCTCCACCAACTGGCGTGATGAGATATTCGACGGCAGCGCTCCCACCTATTCACTTGAAGGAGCTGTTACCGGCGGTACCGAGCGTACATCTTATTATATATCGCTCAACCACCTGAATCAGGAAGGTATCATCGCTCAGTCGGGCATGCGTCGTGAAACTATGCGCGTAAGCGTTGACTCAAAGGTTACCGACTGGTTCCGCGTAGGCTTGCAGACCAACCTCGGTTATACCAAGTATGAAACCAACAACGAGTCAGGTGCATCCTACTCGGGCGACGGTCTCTATCCTACCAACCCGATGGTGTTTGCCCGCAAGGCTCTCCCTTACGATTCTCCTTATTATTATACATTCGACGACAATGGTAATATAATGTGGGGCGACCGTGCCGAATATCTACACTATTCCGGTATGCCTACTCCCGACTACATCCGTAGCGGCCGTAGCGTGCTTCGCAATCGTCTTACTATCAACGCCGCTCTCTATGAGGCGTTCACTCCCATAAAGGGTCTTACCCTCCGCGCTCAGCAGGCTGTCGACGCTTACGACACCCGACTGAAGAACCTCGGTTTCCCGAACGAAACCCTCTACACCCCGATGGGCGATGTATATGCCAACGGTGGTACTGCCGGCGAGCTTGTAACCGGTTACAACCAGCAGTCATTCTCACGCTACTACTCGTTTACCTACACCAACACTGCCGAGTATAACTTCAACATCGCCGATGTTCACAATGTAAGAGCTCTCGTCGGTGAAGAGTCGATCATCTCTCAGAGCGAAGGCTTCGGAGTATTCTCGGAAGGTCAGAGCGACCGTCGTCAGATGCTCCTCACTCAGGGTACAAGCGTCGCCATCAGCGACTTGAGCGAAAGCCTCGTTCGCACTGTGATGAACTCTATATTCGCTCAGCTCAGCTACGACTACGACAGCAAGTATTTCTTTGACTTCACTTATCGTCGCGACGGTAGCTCGAAGTTTGCTCCCGGTCACCGTTGGGCCAACTTCTTCTCGGTAGGCGGTATGTGGAACATCAAGTCAGAGAAGTTCCTCCAGCCCTACACATGGCTCGACGACCTTAAGTTCCGCATCAGCTACGGTACTACAGGTAACTCTTCAATCGACAACTATATGTACTACGGCCTCATCGGTGCCGGAAACGTATATAACGGACAAGGCTCACTCGGCATCTCACAGGCCGCCAACAGCGACCTCACCTGGGAAACCGTGAAGTCATTTGACCTCGGCTTGAACTTCGGCCTCTTCAACATCCTTGATGTCGATGTCGACTTCTACAACAAGCAGACTTGCGACATGCTTCTTGAGATTCCTTACAGCTACACTACCGGTTTCGACGGTGGCTGGGGTAACGTAGGCGGTATGCGCAACCGTGGTGTCGATGTTGATGTAAAGGCCAACATCATCAATACCCGTGACTGGACATGGAATGTTCGCGCCAACTTCAACTACAACAAGAATGAGATCACCGACCTCTACGACGGTCTTGATGAACTTCCGTTCCTCAACGCCAACGTTATCTATAAGGTCGGTCACGATGCAGGTTCGTTCTATTGCGTGAAGTACGCAGGTGTTGACCCCCGCGACGGTCAGCAGATGTGGTACACCAAGGACGGCAACCTCACCAAGGTGTTTAACGAAACCCGCGATTCACAGATTCTTGACAAGTCGCAGTATTCACCCTGGTCGGGCGGTTTCGGAACCGACTTGCGCTGGAAGGGTCTTTCACTCCGCATGGACTTCACCTGGGCAGCCAAGAAGTACATGATCAACAACGATCTCTACTTCATCACCAACAATAACTTTGCTACATCCTACAACCAGCGCGTTGAGATGCTTAACGTGTGGACCAAGCCCGGTGACATCACCGACATCCCTGCTCCCGGTCAGGCTCTCCAGTTTGACGACCGCTGGCTTGAGGACGCTTCATTCGTTCGTCTGAAGAACCTCACTCTTCAGTACTCACTTCCCAAGGCATGGGTGAATAAAGCTTGTCTGTCAGGCGTAAATCTTCACTTCACCGGCCGCAACCTGTTGACCTTCACTTCGTTCACCGGTTACGACCCCGAGCCCGAAAGCAACCTTGTGGCATTCTACTATCCCAATACCCGTCAGTACGAGTTTGGTATTGAAGTTAGTTTCTAATCTATTATTGAAATCGTAATATGAAAAAATATCTTTTATACGCATTGTTCGCTGTGGGCTTGCTCTCATCATGTAACATGGACGAGGCACCTTACGGAGCACTTGATGACGACAACGCCATCCAAAGCGCAAACGACGCACAACGCTATCGCAACGGATTCTACAGCGGATTCCGTTCGATGACCTCGGGCTCTTATATCACCAAGCCTGAGCTTCAGGCCGATATGTTCAACGGCATCACCATCAACGGTAACCGTAACGGAACAATCGCCAACGGAAATCTGCTTGCCGGCGACGGCGATGTGCTTTCATTGTGGAGCACCTGCTACAGCCGCATAGCATCGGTCAACTACTTCCTGTCAAAGGCCGAGCCCCTTCTGGAGAATACCGAGGATGCCGACGACCGTCTTGACATTGAGCGTTACATCGGTGAGGCTCACTTCACCCGTGCATTCTACTACATCGCACTTTTCGATCGCTTCTGCCAGGTATATTCTGCCGACAAGGGCGACACTCCCGCTCTCGGTGTGCCCATCACACTTGAGTACAATCCTACTGCCGACCGTAGCAAGTACCCCGGCCGCAGCACAATGAACGAGTCGGTAAAGCTTATCAACGACGAGCTTAACCTCGCTCTCACTGCAATGCAGACCTACGAGGCTTCCGACAAGAAGCACGTTGCTCCCATGTCGCCCTACATCTGCTCTTACACCGTAATGGCAATGCAGGCACGCTTCGCCCTCATGATCGGTGACTACGCCACCGCTATCAGCAAGGCTGAGTCGGTTATCAACTCCAAGGTCTACACTCTTGCCAATACCGATAACTATATTGACATGTGGGTCAATGACGAAAGCTCGGAAATCATCTTCCGTCCCTTCGCATCAAGCTCCGAGCAGCCCAACTTGAATTCTACCGGTAGCGCCTGGATTTCAATCTATGACGACCGTGCCGATTATATCCCCGGCTTCGAGGCTCTTGCCATGTATGAGGACGGTGATGTTCGCTTCGACGCATTCTTCAACATTCGTGGCCTTACCGTCGACGGTGCCGAATATCCTTGCTACAACTTCAACAAGTTCCCCGGCAACCCCGCGCTTAAGACTTCGACTGCCAACAACATCATGAACATGCCCAAGCCCTTCCGCTTGAGCGAGCAGTACCTCATCCTTGCCGAGGCCGCTGCCATGAACAATCAGCCCGACAAGGCCAATGCAGCCCTCAACACTCTCCGTGCCAACCGTATAATCGATTGGGAGGATGCCAACTACTCAGGCCAGGCTCTTATTCAGCAGGTTCGCGACGAGCGCACCAAGGAGCTTATCGGCGAAGGATTCCGTATCACCGACCTCCGTCGCTGGAAGCAGGGATTCAAGCGCAGCTACGACTATCCCGCTGCCTGGGGTCTTGATCCTATACTTGTAACTGCCGGACTTTCGGTTCAGTACCCAGCCGACGACCACCGTTACACTTGGCCCATTCCTTCTGATGAAATCCAGGTTAATCCTCAGTTGAAGGGTCAGCAGAATCCCGGTTACTAATCAATGTAATTGTAACATTCTAAAACATTATTATTAGTCATGAAATTAAGCAAAATATTAGCAATCGGGTTAGCTGTCCTGACCATGACTGCCTGCTCCGATGACGACGAATTCAATTTCAACTCCGACGGCAACGTGACCGTTGACATGGCTCAGCCTTCAATCACATTGAAGGAAAACAAGGGCTACTTCAATGTTCCCGTAGTCGTTTCGGGTGAAGCCAACGGATATGTACAGGTTACTGTCGAGGTTCAGGAGGCTACAGGCAATCCCGCCATGGACGATGTTCACTATATCGTAACATCAAAGACTATCAACATTGCCAGCGAAGACAAGGTGGGCAATGTTGAAATCAAGACCGTTGATGACGGTGAAATCAACGAGAACCGCGAGTTTATCGTGACAATCGTTGACGCAAAGGGCGCAAAGATCGGTAACGAGCGCTCTACCACCGTTACAATCCGCGACAATGACTCTGAGTTCTATGAAAAGCTGATGGGCAAGTGGGCTCTCAACTTCGTTTCAAAGGGTGCTCCCGACAAGTGGGATGTTAATGTGGTAGGTTATGAAGAAACTGAGGCCGGTTACAACGAAACCCTATACATAACCGGTATAATGGGTTATAGCTGGGCTCAGCTCGAAGTAAGCTACTTCTTTGACAAGGCCACCAATGTAGGTTATCTCGAAGTGCCCCTCGGAACACTTGTTGCCGACGGTGTAGACTTCGGAAGCTTTACCGGCACAGTGCTTGCAGCTACGGTTGAGAACGGATATGTGGTTACCGACGGAACATTACGCGCCGAGTGGAACGACATGTTCACTGAGATTACATTCCAGGATTCACCCGTGCTCTACCTCGCAGTGTTTGACGAGGCTACCGGTGACTTCATGGGAGGATGGAAATCGCTGAATCTTGTCAACATGACACGATAAATTATCTCATACCCAATTTGAATATTAGGGAAAGGCGTGCGAGTCATTGCACGCCTTTCTTTTTTTGTATGTAATCATCGTGAAATTATGCCGGGGACCCCGTTTGTTTATAAATAAAATGCTATCTTTGTGATACGCACCGACTGTCATGTCATCGCGTTTCAACGTAACTTATGTTTTAATCTCGGATAACAACCAATCTGACAATCACTTAAAAAATCTGATATAAGTAAATTTCAATTCATGACAAAGCGAATACTATCAATTCTCTTGTTGACGGCCGCCACCGTTGTGAGCGTGTGGGCCGGTCCGGTCGACCGACAGCGTGCCGAGGCCGCCGCCGTGGCACAAATCAAGGGCGTGACAGGAAAGAGCCGCACGGTTAAGCAGGTGCAGGCGGTGGACGATGCTTTTTATGTCGTCAATCTTGCTCCCCAAGGATGGGTGATGGTGTCGGCCGACGACAAGGTCGACCCTGTAATCGGATATTCGGCCACGGGTGCGTTGTCCATGTCGGCGATTCCCGACAATATGGCCTATATGCTCGATTCCTACAAGAAGCTCGTCAAGCTTGGCGTAGACGAGGAGTTGTCGCCGCGCATCCGTCAGTGGGAGTCGGTTGGCAAGGTCTTGTCACGTGCATCGGGATCTGCCGTAGAGCCTCTTATCAAGGTGAAGTGGAACCAGCCCGCGCCTTTCAACAAATATTGTCCCGGCGAGGGTGACAACAAGGCTATCGTGGGCTGTGTGGCCGTTGCCATGTCACAGGCCATGAGCGTGCAGGCCTATCCTTCGCGTCCCACAGGCTCGGTGAAGTACACTCCGGTAGGCTACGGACAGCTCAGCATCAACTTTGACGAGGAGCGCGCCTACAATTGGGACGACATTCTTTCGGGTGCCAACACCTATGATGAGGCTGCCCGCCTGATGTGGCATGCCGGCATGAGCGTGAGAATGGGCTACGGCCCCGACGGCTCGGGCATCCCCTCCAACGAGGTCAATCGTATAACCAACGCCCTCCGCGACAACTTCGGCTACGGCGACGAAGTGGCCTATGTGTGGAAGGACGCTTATCAGGGCGATTGGGAACGCCTCGTGCTCAACGAGCTTAACGCCGGCCGCGCCGTGATATACAATGCTGTCGACACCAAGCTCAGTGCAGGTCACAGCTTCAATGTCGACGGCTATGACGGCAATTCGGGCTATCATGTCAACTGGGGATGGGGCGGCAACGGCGACGGTTACTTCCGTCTTGACAACCTGCGTGACTCTCCCTACTACTTCGACGACTATCACGTGATTGTGATAGGCATCGGCGCTCCCGACCGTCTGCTGCGCAGCATCGGGCTGAGCGGTACGGTGATCGAGGAGGGACTTCCCGCCGGATCTACCGTGGCCACCGTCACGGTCAACGGCGAGGCCCCCACATCGGGCATGACATTTGAGCTTCGCGGACTATATAACGCCGGCACCGACAGCTATGCCGAGGCTCCCTTCGTAATCGAGAACGGAATGTTGAAGACCACGCGCACTCTCTCATGCTCGGCCGACGGCGTGATCGCTGTCGACATAACGGTCACCGACAATGCATCGGGCGAATCGCTCACTCAGGGATTCTCTATCGAGGTTCAGCCGTGGCGCAGCATCGCCGAGGCAACATCGATGTCATTTAACCGCACGACAGGCGAATTCCTCCTGAAGACAAAGCACAACGTGAGCTACACGCTCAAGTCACCCACCGGCACCGTAATCGCATCGGGCGCTCTCGACCCGCTGCCGCAGCTGCAGTTCAACCGCTCGCAGCTTGCCGATGGAGTTAATGTGCTCGAGCTTCGCTGCAGCACTGAAGTCAAGACTATTAAAATCACCAAATGAAACACCCGATTATGAAACTATACAATCTTATCAACGGATGCACCGCTCTCCTTGTGGTCGCCCTAATGACAGCTTGTAGCGACAAAGGCGGCGACTCGCCCGACACGGGCAACACCGGCACTCCCGACGACGACCAGACCGTTGCCGTGGGCATCACTACCGAGGTCATCACCCGCGCCAATGTCACCACCGAGTTTACATCGGGTGCCGAGATGAACATATACCCCAAGACCTACGGACGCCTCGATGCGCCCAACATGGTTGAGAACGTGAAGGCCACCATGGGTGGCTCGGGCTGGACGATAGCCCCCGAGATTCGCATCAAGAAGGGTCAGAATGCATTCCTCTACGCCGTGGCTCCGTTCAATGCCGCCTATACCGACCCTGCGGCGATTCCCGTCAACATCACCGAGCAGGTCGACCTGCTCTACTCGGGCGAGTATGTCCCCGCATCGTTCACCACCCACAACGTGAAGCTCAACATGAAGCATGCGCTCGCTCTCGCCGCCTTCAACATTGCGTCGCAGGGCTACACCGGTGCCGGCACGCTGACTTCGCTCGGCATCTCGGGCGAGGAGGTCTACACCTCGGGTAAGATGAATGTAAGCACCGGAAAAATCACGGTCGAAGGCAAGGATCCCCTGAATGTGGGCGTTAGCAAGACTGTTGCGGCCGGCGGATGGAACTCCGATTTGCCCCGCGTGTGGGTGATTCCATTCTCGACCAAGGGCAAGCCCGCCACTCTCACTGCCGTGATCGACGGCAAGAGCTATGTCATCGACTTCCCCGAAGTGGAGATGCGTACCGGATTCCAGTATGTGTTCCACCTTGTGCTCACCAACACCGGACTCGTGTTCATCCCGTCCATGACCGAAATCGTGTCGCTTAACGTGGCCGATGACGCAATGGAGGCGATGGAGGGTTACGGAATATTGAAATTCGGATTCACCGGCAGCACATTCACGTTCCCATATTTCACGGGCGACAACGTGTTTGGCACTATTCTTCCGGCATCGGGTGCGGGTGCAAGCTACGCAATAGGCGGTTCGCTCGATCTCGCTACTCCCGACACCAAGGATATTGTAGTTGAAACATGGAATTCGACAGGCTTTGAACTGAACAATCTCGAAGGTATCGAGTCAATCGACATCTCGGGTTATTGATGTAATCTGTCACCATTGAAATAAAGGACTCCGCGCCCCTTGTCACACTCGACGGGCGCGGAGTCTTTTTTATGAGCCGGCTCTTATGCCATGTCGGCCGACATTCAATGACGCTCTATTCCCATGGCGCGTCTGTCGAGCTGCGAGTAGCGGCAATTCAGTATCAGACATTCGTTTCCTATTATCGACATGATTATTTTGGCCTTGTCGCTCGATGTCGACAGCTTTATCAGCAGGGCCGCGCTTGTGCCTCCGGCCACACACCGGGCGGTAATCGATATCTCGTCATCTGACCGCGAGCGGTTTATCTCTACGAGCCTTCCGAGAGGCGACAGATTGCCGTTGTCGTCGGGGCTCATCAGAAACAGTGCCCCCGATGCCGTGCGGTGTATTTCGATAAGCGCGTAATAGTCGTCGGGCGGCATGGGACTGCCCGTGTCGACGCTTACGCTGTTTACTGTAAACCGGCACGCGGTCACTATGCCCGTCGACGGTTTCAGATGCTCTACTAATGATTTCAGACGATTTATAATCATCGCGATGCGAGAGGCCCCTCATCCTCGGTCGAGGCCCGCAAGTATACAAAAAAGGTGTGAGGAATTTCATTGTCCTATCGTCACCTCAGGCTCTCGCATGGCCTTGTTCCACCGATAAGACAACGGCCCCACACCGGATGCGTATATTGTTCCCGCCATGTTTCATGACAGGAATAATAGGCACGCGATGCAGGTGCCATTGTCAATCATCTTTGTGGAACAGTCAAATTTGCGAGATTTGAGTTGAAAAAGATAATTTCAATAACACCTTTCAATTAATATGTGCAGATAAGGAGGCCAGCTCTATGGCCTCCGGGCTATCTGTTACAAAGATAAGGAAAAATGTCATTGGTGGGGCACTATTTATTACACTTTATTGCACTTCACGGGATAAATTTAACGACAACTGTTGATTTAATTGCTGCGGATGATGATTTTTTTGACTACTTTTGCAGGATGTTTCATTCATGGGCATCAACTAAGAATCACAATATTGCTTATTTATTATGAAATCATTAAAATTTCTTGCACTCGCCGTGGCTTTCGGCTTTATGCTGAGCGCATCGGCCGAGGAGCATCTCAAGAGCCTCAATCCGGCTTACTTTGACAAGTCGACACCCGCCGGCGAGGATTTCTACAAGCATGTCAACAAGGGTTGGCAGGAGAGCCATCCGCTCACACCCGAACATGCACGTTACGGTAACTTCAACATCCTCAGCGACTCAAGCGAGGCTCGCGTGAAGGACATCGTGCTCAACCTCGGAGCTACAAATCCCAAGCCCGGATCGGTTGCCTTCAAGGTGTGGACAATCTACAGCCAGGCCATGGACTCGGTTAGACGCAACGCCGAAGGCGCTAAGCCCATCCTTGCCGACCTCAAGAAAATCGAAACCACTCCCGCCGACAGCATGGAGAACCTCTTCTTGTGGCTGCACGCCAACTACGCAAGCCCCTTCTTCAGCGCAGGCCCCATGGAGGACCTCGCCGACAGCAAGGTGTATGCCATGTATGTAAGCGGTGGCGGCATGGGTCTTGGCGACCGTGACTACTATCTGCTCGACGACGCCCGCAACAAGAAGGTGCGCGAGGCTTACAAGAAACTCATCGTAACGCAGATGCGTAACGCCGGTTACTCCAAGAAGGATGCCAACCGCGTTATGAACAACGTGATGAAGATTGAAACCGCGCTTGCCGATTCAGCCTGGACACGCGAACAGAGCCGTAACATCCCGGCCATGTACAACCCCCGTTCATTCGAGCAGCTCAAGGCCATGTATCCCAATATCAACTGGGACCGCTTCTTCATCGAAACGATGGGTATCAAGTCGCCCGAGAGCGTCATCGTGACCGAACTCAGCTCGGTGGCTCAGGCCAACAACCTCATGGGCTCGCTCACCGATCGCGAAATCAAGGACTACTACCTTTGGAAATATGTGAGCCAGGCCGCCGGAATGCTCAGCGACGACTTTGCCAATGCCGCATTTGAATTCAACAAGGTAGTGAGCGGCGTGCAGCAGCAGCGTCCGCGCTGGAAGCGTGCACTCGGTGCTGCTGAAGGTGCGATGGGTGAGGCTGTCGGACAGCTCTATGTCGAGAAGTACTTCCCCGAGTCGTCAAAGCAGTATATGCTCGGCCTTGTCGAGAACCTGCGCACCGCACTCGGCAAGCACATCATCAACCTTCCCTGGATGAGCGACGACACCAAGCTCAACGCTATCAAGAAGCTCAATGCCTTCACCGTGAAGATCGGTTATCCCGACAAGTGGAAGGACTACAGCTCGATGACAATCGACCCCAAGTTGTCCTACTACGAGAATATGCACAACGTATCGATGTGGCACCAGAAGGAAGAGCTCGCCAAGTGGGGCAAGCCCGTCGACAAGACAGAGTGGGGTATGACTCCTCAAACAGTCAACGCCTACTATAATCCTCTTGCCAATGAAATCGTGTTCCCCGCTGCCATTCTTCAGGCTCCCTTCTTCGACCCCGAGTCGAGCGATGCCGAGAACTACGGCGGTATCGGTGTGGTGATAGGACATGAGATGACTCACGGATTTGACGACCAGGGCCGCAACTTCGATGCCGAGGGCAACATGGTCAACTGGTGGACTCCCGAGGACACCGAGGCATTTGCCAAGCTCACACAGGGTCTTGTTGCCCAGTTTGACGAAGTGGAAGTGCTTCCCGGCCTCCATGCCAACGGTCAGTACACTCTCGGTGAGAACATCGCCGACCAGGGCGGACTTCGCGTGGCAATGACCGCATTCCTCGACTCACAGAAGAAGAAAGGTGTCGACATCAAGAGCCCCGAGGCCAAGATCGACGGTTACGACCCCATGCAGGTGTTCTATCTCAACTATGCCAACCTTTGGGCACAGAACACCCGTGAGGAGGAGATTCGCTCGCTCACCTCGGGTGATGTTCACTCACTCGGCGAAAACCGCGTTAACGTAACGTTGCGCAACCTCACTCCTTTCTTTGAGGCATTCGGCATCAAGAAGGGTGACAAGATGTATCGTCCGGCTGAGGAACTCGTCGTTATCTGGTAAACCGTTACATCGTAAAATCGACTCTATAAACGCGGGTCGGGGCTTTAAGCCTCGGCCCGTGGTTTTTTCTGCATCTCCATGAAGAGCAGGCGATTTTAACCCAAAAAGTCGCGTTACGGAAACCAATTTTTCACGGCTTCCTCTTGCCGATTGGCGTTTTTTTGATAGTTTTGCATTATATTATCACATAATCCGCTCAATCATCTTCAAGACAGATTCTATCATGAAAAGGAAAATTACATTTCTTGTGATGGCGCTACTTGCCATACTGCCAATTTTCAAGGTTTCAGCGGCCGCGGAGAGTAAGCCCGACCCTAAATTTTACATCTACCTCTGTATCGGTCAGTCCAACATGGAAGCCGGTGCCACGCCTGCCGAGCAGGACAAGGATTTCAACGATCCGCGTTTCCAGTTCATGGCAGCCGTCGACATGCCCAACCTCGGGCGTGAGATGGGAAAATGGTACACTGCCGTGCCGCCTATCTGTCGCGAAGGCAACAACCTCGGTCCGGTGGATTTCTTCGGACGAAAAATGATTGAAGTTCTTCCTCCCGACTATCGCGTGGGCGTAATCAACGTGTCGGTTGCGGGAGCCAAAATCGAGCTTTGGGACAAGGACGATTATAAGGAGTATATCGACAACGAGCGCGACTGGATGAAGAACATCGTCAGCCAGTATGGCGGCAATCCTTATGAGCGTCTTGTGAAGATGGCAAAGCTTGCCCAGAAGGACGGTGTCATAAAGGGCATCCTCATGCACCAGGGCGAGTCCAACTCGCAGGACCCCCTATGGCCCGAGCGAGTAAAGCGAATCTACGACAATCTGTGCAAGGATCTTAAGCTCAACCCCAAGCAGACTCCTCTTCTTGCCGGTGAACTTAAGTATGCCGAGCAGGGCGGTGTGTGCGCGGCGTTCAACACCACCATTATGCCCAACCTTCCGAAGGTACTTCCCAACGCACACATAATTTCGGCTCTCGGTTGCGAGAGCACGGGCGACCAGTTCCACTTCAGCACCGAGGGAATGAGGCTTCTCGGACAGCGTTTCGCCGACAAGATGCTCCAGCTTCAGGGATTCAAGCCCGAGGAGAAAAGAACTCTCACCCTCAAGCCCGACAAGCTCGGAATCGAGATTAGCCCGACACTCAGGGGAATATTCTTTGAGGACATAAACAACTCGCTTGACGGCGGTATATGTGCGCAGCTCATCCAGAACAATTCGTTCCAGGCCTATAATGTGCCCGATGCTCCGGCTAACGAATTTTCGACATGCGACAGCGTGTTCTTCGGTTGGACGGTCGTAAGCAAGGGCGATGCCAAGGGTAGCGCAAGGGCTGTCGCCGACAAGCCTCTCGTGAAGAACCTGAAGCGTCACTACGATTTCGATCCCAATGACAAATATGATGATGAACAGCGTTACAAGCAGTACAGCGTGCGCTTTGAGGTGGAAAACCCCGGCGACGGTTTCGGAATCGCAGCCAACGGCTTCGGCATCGCCGAATACGGAAGAGGCAAGGAGTTCTACTACTCCAACAATACCCAGACCCCGTCGATTCCGGCCGTAAAGGATGTAAGCTACGACCTCGGAATGTATCTGCAGGGCGAGGCCTACAAGGGCGGTTTCAAGGTCTATCTTGAGGATAAGGACGGTAATGTAAACTCCAATGTGCTTACATTCACAGGCATCCCCGATGATTGGAAGAAATATGAAGGAACCCTGAAGGCCCTTAACAGCGCTGACAGCCGACTATGCATCGTTGCTGACGCTCCCGGTGTCTTCTACCTCGATTTCGTCACTCTGCTTCCTGAAGCGTCACAGCTCTGGAACGATGGAAAGAACGGCCCCTTCCGCAAGGATCTCATGCAGGCGCTCGCCGACCTCAAACCCACATTCATGCGTTTCCCCGGCGGATGTGCTTCCGAGGGCCCCAACTATTTCGGACAGGTGTTCTGGAAAAACTCCATCGGCTCTCCCGAGGAGAGGATCGGATTCCGTAACCATTGGGGCTACTGGACTTCGCAGTATGTGGGCTTCTACGAGTATCTCCTTATGGCCGAAGCTCTCGGTGCAACTCCGCTCCCCGTGCTTAATAACGGCGTTACGTGCCAGTTTGCCGGACATCAGTATGTAGCACCCCTCGATACCGAGGAGGATAGGGCGAGATTCAACAGCATATTCGTCCAGGACGCTCTCGACTTTATAGAGTTCTGCAACGGCCCCGTCGACAGCAAGTGGGGTGCGCTGAGAGCCGAAATGGGACATCCCGAACCCTTCAACCTCAAATACCTCGGCATAGGTAACGAGAACAGAGGCGATGCTTTCTGGGAACGCTTCGACATCATGTACAATGCTGTCAAGGAGAAGTATCCTGAGATTGTTGTCGTTTCAACCTCCGGTGCCGCTGATGCAGGCAAGGAGTTTGACGCCAACATGAAGGAGATCGATTCAAAGTATGCCAATACGATAGTCGACGAACACTACTATAAAAACAACGACTGGTTCTACAGCCACCGTGACCGATACAACTCCGACAAGGTGCGCGGTGCCGAGGGACTTACCTACGACCGCAACCGTCCTACGAGAGTGTTTGTGGGCGAGTTTGCCAACAACATGACCAACAATGACTATGCTTCCGCCATGGCCGAGGCCGCCTATTGGACCGGACTGGAGCGCAATTCCGATATGGTCGTCATGGCTGCCTATGCGCCTCTCTTCTGCAAGAAGGGCTACAACAAGTGGAACTCCAACCTTATATGGTTTGACAACCGCGGAATGTGGCGCTCATGCAACTACTACTATCAGAAACTGTTCTCCGAAGCCGGCGACAGAGCCTTCTTCATGTCCGATGCCATGAAGGGCAGTGCTCCTGACACCACTATATACACATCGCCCACTATCGACACCGCCACAGGCGAGATTTTCATCAAGTTTGTCAACTCGGAGGCTGTCGACAAGCGCATCACCGTCAATACCGGTTCGGGTACACGTTATGAGGCTGAAATGGAATTCATCTCGTCACATGACACCTCGCTTAAGAACCAGAAGGAGCAGAACTACTATTCAAGCCATCCCGACTACAATAAGGATCCCATGGACAATGTTCCTCCGGGCATGAAGGAACGACCCGGTATGCGCGAAATGGCATGGCGTTTTGCCAAGAGAGTGTCATATAACGAAGCGGTGGTTCCCCACACAGTCGATCTCGGCACGGTTAAGGGCAAGTTTGAATTAACCATGCCTGAAAATTCGGTTGGAATCCTACGCTTGAAATCGGTGAAGTAATTTCACCTTCCCCCGGAATACACGCTACATTGTCAATATTTACATATATTATATAAATCCATTATCCATTTCACACAACAATGAACATGTTAAAGCGTTTTGTAATCTTGTCATTCGCAATTGTCGGCGCCTTGGGGGCCGCGGCCGTAACTCCGCGACTTGTAAAGGCTGCCGACAACGGCTGGGGAAGCACCTCGGTCAACACCACGGTGTTTCGCAACAATTCACTTGTCACTCATGACGGCGTGCAGTACATCAGTTACTATGATGCCGACGGCTATCTCACGCTCGGCAGCCGTGATGTCGACGCCGACCGGTGGAACATTCACCGCACTCAGTATAAAGGTAACGCCGCCGACGCCCATAATGTCATAAGCATGATGGTCGACGGCGACGGTTATCTTCATGTTTCGTTTGACCACCACGGCCATCCGCTGAAGTATTGTCGCAGCGTTAAGCCGGGGTCGCTTGAGCTTGGTGAGCTGGAGTCCATGACCGGTATCGACGAGGACAATGTCACCTATCCCGAATTCTATACGCTCAAAGGCGGCGACCTGCTTTTTGCGTTCCGCTCGGGTTCGTCGGGCCGTGGCAATCTGGTCATGAACCGCTATGACCTTAAGAGCCGCAAGTGGCATCGCGTGCAGGATGTGCTGATCGACGGCGAGGATGAACGTAACGCCTACTGGCAGCTCTATGTCGACGCGTCGGGCACAATACACCTCTCATGGGTGTGGCGTGAAACGTGGCTTGTGGAAACCAATCACGACCTGTGCTATGCGCGTTCGCTCGATAACGGCGTGACATGGCAGCGCTCCGACGGCACCCCTTACACTCTGCCCATAACGCAGGACAATGCCGAGTATGCTTGGCGCATACCCCAGAACTCCGAACTGATAAATCAAACGAGCATGAGCGCCGATGCCGAGGGACATCCTTACATAGCCACATATTGGCGTGACGCCGACAGTGAGGTGCCGCAGTATCGCATCGTGTGGAACGACGGCTCCAAGTGGAACGCCCGTCAGGTGACGCAGCGCACACAGCCTTTCTCGCTCGCGGGCGGAGGCACCAAGATGATTCCCATAGCGCGTCCGCGCATGGTGGCCCACGGTGACTCCATATATTATATATTCCGTGATGCCGAGCGTGGAAGCCGCGTGTCGCTGGCCTATACCGATGCCGGCCCGTCGGGTGAATGGAAGGTTGCCGACCTCACCGACTTTGGCGTAGATGCATGGGAGCCCTCGCTCGACTCCGAGTTGTGGAAAAGCTCACGCCGTTTGCACGTATTCGTGCAGCCGTCGTTGCAGGGCGACGGTGAACGCATGGTCGATTCGCCCGATCAGCCTGTCTACGTGCTTGAAGTGACGAAATAATCGGAATTTTAGAACATTTTAGCTTGTAACCCACCGATTTTTAACAATATATGTCTGTCAAAGGCCGATAATGATGTGTTTTAAATACATCATTAATCAATTAAAACGGACAAAATTATGGCTGACAAGGATTTTACCCACCGAAAGCTTCAAGGGCATCCACAGCCCAAGAGCCTGAATGCCAAAGAGGTTCAGAAAGAACTCCCGGGGCATATACAACCAAAGGAGTTGGAAGTGCATCCCGAACCGATGGGGCTTCCCGCTCATGAAAAGAGCGGCGCTGCGGATGCTGCAGGAATCGCCGCTGCGGCAATGGGAGCGACAGCTGCCGCCGCAGGTGCTGCAAACAAACCGTCGGCCGACGTTGAAACAGCCGATGTTGACAATACTCCAAAATATGTGAAGTGGGGCGCTATCGGCGTGCTTGCTCTCGTTGTGGCCGCTTTGGCCGGATTGTTCCTGGGTGGCCGTCACTGGAATCTCGCTTCGTCGGAACCGCAGATGGCACGTAACACTGTCGTCACTAAGGTAAATTCGCCTGCAGGCACTTCGTCGACCGTTGACTCGCCTGCTCCCACATCACTGTTCCTCGTCGTCATGGGCGATGACAAGAATGTGGAGATAGGCGATGAAAATGCCGATGTCGCAATTAATACTACATCGGTCACACTCCCCGATGTCGATGTCATAGCACAGTATGACGAAGGCGATAACGCTGCCGCCGCTGCTGCCGCTCCTTCCGATGCCGCCACGGTTTCGGCAACTGCAGCCACAGCCCCGACAACTTCGGCCACCGCTGCCAAGACGGCTCCGGCAGCTTCAGCAAGCAATAATGTTGCCGCTTCCGGTGCATCGGTTATTTGCCTTTTCGGATTTGACAGCTCCGAAGTACAGGATACCAAGACTCTTGAGAATCTTGCCGCCGAGGCTAAGAAGAGCGGACGCAACGTAGTGATAAAGGCCTATACCGATGAGGTTGGCAATGTCGACTACAATAAGGCGTTGAGCATGCGTCGAGCCAAGGCCGTCAGTGACTATCTCGTGGCTCACGGCGTTCCTGCCGACCACATATCGACTCAGGGTATGGGCCCGACTCACGCATTTGCAACCAATGCTCGTGACCGCTTTGCACAAGTGACTCTTAATTAGGTGATTTAGCTATATTGACTGTGACAGTCCGGAGCTTCGCGCTTCGGACTGTCGTTTTTTATGTATCGATGCAAACTATTATTTATAGTTTATTAACACTCCATGGTATTGCATAACTAAAGACATTAGTTTATATTTGCAACGGATAATAAATCATCTCAGTTTATGGCAATCAAAGAACTTACAAGAAAAGAGGAAGAGATTATGAACTTCTTTTGGGCTCACGGACCGTTGTATGTAAAGGACATCCTTGAATTCTACGACGACCCGAAGCCTCATTTCAATACCGTGTCGACCATTGTGCGCGGTCTTGAGGAGAAGGGATTTGTGGCTCATGAGGCTCACGGCAAGACCTACCGTTACTATGCCTCGGTATCGCAGTTTGACATGGGTCGTCGCACTCTCAAGTCGATTGTTGAGCGCTTTTTCAAGAATTCCTATCTCGGCGTAGTGTCATCGCTGGTTAAGGACGAGGACATAACGGCCGATGAGTTGCGACGTCTTATCGACGAAGTTGAACGTAACGAAGAGAAGAAGTAACACATCATGGGCGCTCTCCTTGTATATTCGATTATCGTCGGCGTTACGCTCATCCCCATCTACCTTATAGTGAGGTTGCTCATGAGCGGGTTGACATGCTGGCGTTTCAACCGGGGACTGATATTGTTCGGTTACCTGATAGCATTGGCTATGCCATTTGTCATCGGCTGGATTCACTCGATTGACTTCAGTGACGGTGCCGTGCTCGACATTGAAGTGGGGCTGCCGTCGGTCATGGCTGTCGTTGCCGACGGTGAAGTCGATGCGGTTTCCCCGGTCAAGTGGTGGTGTGCGGGTGTGATAGCTCTATATTTCACGGGGCTTCTATTCTTCCTTTTGAGGGAGCTGTTCATCTGGAACAGGATGCACTCGGTCATCTCACGCAGCAGCCATGTCACGATGCCCGACGGCAATGTGCTCTGCATCCACTTCGATGAAAGCATCGCACCGTTCAGCTGGTACCGTTACATCGTCATGTCGCAGAAGGACTACGACGAAGGCGGCTCTACCGTCATCATGCATGAATCGATGCACATAAAGGCAAGGCACTGGCTCGATCTGCTGCTTGCCGAGGCTGTGGCTCTTCTCGTGTGGTACAATCCCGCAGGATGGCTTATGCGCAACGAGCTGCAGGCCGTTCACGAATATGAAGCCGACAACGGTGTCGTGACCGGTGGCGCAAATGTGCGTGACTATCAACTATTGCTAATACAAAAGGCCGTTGGCTCCAGATTCCCGTCCATCGCCAACAGCCTTGACCATTCTAATTTATCTAAACGTATTAAAATGATGCTACGTAAAAAAAGTTCTCCCGTGCAGCGTTGGCGAGCTATAGCCGCCGTACCTGCCTTGGCGTTGACCGCCGTTGTGTTCTTTAATCCCGGTGTCGCAGAGGCTCTTGAGTCGCTGTCGACTGCCAAAGTTACCAATTATGTCGCAATTATGCAAGAGGAACCGGCTGCCGCTGCGGTTGCCGAGCCTGAACAGTCGCCTATTGCATTGCCGTCACAGTCGGGCGAAGGTGACGATGGAGTGTATCGTTCGGCTGAAACTATGCCGCAATATGAGGGCGGCGAGGCGGCTTTGATGAAGTTTATCGCCTCCAATCTGAAGTGGATTCCCGGCGGCAAAAACGGCCGACTCATCGTGCAGTTTGTAGTGAAGAAGGATGGCACTGTAGGCGATGTCAAGGCTGTGCGATCTCTTTCACCCGAGCAGGATGCCGAGGCCGAGCGCGTAGTGCGCATGCTCAAGTTCACTCCCGGAATGGTGGATGGCAAGCCCGTCGATGTGTGGTACACTCTTCCCGTGTCGTTCCGCAGTAAGGCTGATGCCAAGCCTGCATCCCCGAAAAAAGCTCCGGCGGCCGGAGAGAGCATATCAGGCGACGACGCATATACCGCTGTTGAAACCATGCCTCGCTATGAGGGCGGTGAGGTGGCCTTGATGAAGTTCATGGCTTCCAATCTGAAATGGATTCCCGGGGGCAAGAACGGCCGGCTCGTAATGCAGTTTGTAGTGAAGAAGGATGGCACTGTAGGCGATGTCAAGGTTCTGCGTCCGCTTTCACCCGAGCAGGATGCAGAGGCCGAGCGCGTAGTGCGCATGCTCAAGTTCACTCCCGGCATGATGCAGGGCAAGCCCGTAAATGTGTGGTACACTCTTCCGGTGTCGTTCCGTGAAACCAAGCAGTCCAATTCAAACACCAACTCCAATACGGCTCCCGGTACTACGACAACCACCACGACCACTACCGACGGTGTGTCGACAACCGAGGTTTCCTATAGCCCGGGCAATTGATTGCAATCTACATTTTAATTAGATATATTGACACCGGCCGTCCGTTGAGGATGGCCGGTGTTCTGTTATGGGGCTGAGGCTGTCAGTCAAGCCTCCGATAAGGCGCAAAAAAAAAGCTGTCCACTTTAGAGTGGTCAGCTTATTTCATTTGTAGGAGAATTCTAATTCTCTAAATTACTTTACAGAGTCAGCGGGAGCAACTACAGAGTCAGCGGGAACTGAGTCAGCTACTTCTACAACTTCTTCAACAACTTCTTCTACAGCAACTACAGAGTCAGCGGCAGCAGCCTCAGCAGCGTTGTCAGAAGACTTGCAAGAAAACATTGATACGCTGAATACAACAGCAAGTAATAAAACTAACTTTTTCATTTTCTTTTTAATTAATAATAAAACAATTTTTTTAGCTTCAAAAACGATGCAAAGTTAATATAAAAATATTATACGCAAACAATTTTTTAGAATATTTTTCGTCGTAAAATTGCATTTCTCTAAAAAATCTCAAATTTTGTATCTAAACATCGCTTATTTTAACATTTACGCATCGTGATGACGGGCGCGATGCTTGTCGGCGATGCGGTTGGCCATGACAACGGCGCGTGATATGTTGTCGCAGATGTGATCCTCGCCGATCATGGTGTCGATGCCGGCTTTGAGAAGCACCTGACGCACCTGCTGGTTTACGCCCGAGAGCACTATGTGTATGTTGTCGCTTTGCGATGACTTGATGAGTATCTCAAGGTTGTGCACGGCTGTCGCATCGATGAAGGGCACCTTGCGCATCCTTATTATACGCACTATCGGCTTGGTTCCGAGTGTGCTTCGCATCATTTCATCAAACTTGGTGGCGACACCGAAAAAGAACGGGCCGTCGATCTCATATACCTCTACGCCGCGTGACACATCAAGCACTTCATGAGTGGTGGCATCGGTGCCTTCGGCCACATCAAGTTGCTCGGAGTACACTTTGATTTGCGTATTCTCCATGACACGACGCAAAAACAGGATTATGGCGAGAAGCAATCCTATTTCGATGGCTATCGTAAGGTCGAAGATGACGGTGAGCAGGAATGTGACGAGGAGAACCGATATGTCGCTTTTGGGTGATTTGAATATTCCCACTACGGTGCGCCAGCCGCTCATGTTGTACGACACGACAATCAGCACTGCGGCGAGGCAGGCCATGGGCACCATGTTGATTAACGGCATCAGGAACAGGAATATCAACAGCAGAACCACTGTGTGGATTATTCCGGCCACGGGGGTGCGTCCGCCGTTGGTGATGTTGGTCATTGTACGGGCGATTGCACCGGTTACGGGTATTCCGCCGAAAAACGGCACTACCACGTTGGCGATTCCCTGGCCGATAAGCTCGGTGTTGGAGTTGGTGTGCGATCCGGTGACACCGTCGGCCACCGTAGCCGATAGCAGTGACTCTATGGCGCAGAGGATGGCGATTGTAAATGCCGACGGGAGCAGGATGTTGATTGTGTTCATCGACAGCTCAAAGCCCTTGGGCTGAGGAATGTCGGTGGGAAGGTTGCCGAATCGGTCGCCGATTGTTTCTACGGCTATTTCGGGGAATGTGGCTTTGAGCAGATACACGGCCGCCGTCACGATGATTATTGCTATCAGCGAGCCGGGCAGCTTCTTTGAAATCATGGGGGTGAGAATGATGATGAGGAGTGACACCACGCCCACACCGAGAGTGGGAAGGTCGATATTGGCTATGTTGCTCAGGTAGACTCCCCATTTTGACAGGAAGTCGCTCGGTACATCGGTAAGTCCGAGTCCGAGGAAGTCGTTGATCTGGGTTGAGAATATTGTGAGGGCGATACCGCTGGTAAATCCCACTACGATAGGATAGGGTATGAACTTGATCACGGTTCCGAGGTGGAATATACCGAGCAGTATGAGTATCAGTCCGGCCATTAGGGTTGCTATTGCAAGGCCCTGAAGTCCGTAATTCTGGATAATGGAGTAGACGATTACGATGAAAGCACCTGTAGGACCGCCAATCTGGACTGAGTTGCCTCCAAATGCCGATACGAGGAAACCTCCGATTATGGCGGTAATCAATCCGATTGTAGGGCTTACGCCTGATGCTATACCGAATGCGATTGCGAGAGGAAGGGCCACGATGCCCACAACAATACCTGCGATAAGGTCGTCCTTAAAGCGGCTAAGCGAATAGTGACTTAACGCCGAAATCAGCTTCGGCCTGAAATCAATTGTACCTGAAAGGTTCATAATGTAATGATTGTAAGTAAATACCCTGTTTTGATTTTGAAGCCACAAAGATACGAAATAATTATATATTATTTATGCTTTTTAACACAAAAAGCGGCTCCAAGGCTATTTACTTTGATTTACATTAGGGCGAGGATCACTATTTGGACGAGGATTACGCGGGCAAACATGCTTAGGGGATAGACGGTGGCGTAGGCTATTGACTGGTGGTCGCCGGGCAGGATTGAGTTGGCGTAGTCCAGTGCCATGGGGTTGGCCATTGAGCCGCAAAGCATTCCCGTGGTGGTTCCGAAGTCAAATTTCAGCACTTTTACTGTGAATAGTCCGAGTATCAGCACCGGCACTATTGTCAGCAACATTCCAAGCAATATCCACAACAGGCCTTCGGAGCGGAATACCGTTTCAAAGAAGTGTGCTCCCGATTCAAGTCCCAGGCAGGCGAGATAGAGCGCAAGGCCGATTGCGCGGAGCATGAGATTGGCGCTCGTTGTGGTGTAGGTGACCATGTGCAGTCGAGGGCCGAATGTTCCCACGAGTATTCCCATGATGATGGGGCCTCCTGCAAGTCCTATGCTTATGGGAACTCCTATGCCGGGGAAGTGGAAGGGAATCGAACCCAATGCGATGCCGAGCACGATGCCGATGAACACGGCAAAGAGGTTTGGCTCGTTGAGCACGTTGATAGTGTTGCCTATCATGGGCTCGATCTTGTCGATTGCCTTCTGCTCGCCCACTACTATTATCTTGTCGCCAAGCTGCAGTCGCAGGTCGGGGGTTGCCAGAAGCGCGAGTCCGCTTCGGTACACGCGGCTTATGTTGACACCGTAGAGGTTGCGCAGTCTTAGCGAGCCGAGAGTCTTGCCGTTTATCTGTCGGCGTGTGACGATGAAAGGCTGTGACACGAGCTGGCGGTCGACGGTGTTCCAGTCGATATCGTTTGCGTTCCAGTCGGTCTTGTCCTGTTCGCCGAATACTATATGCAGGGCCTCTACATCGTCGGGAGTGCTCACTACGAGCAGTCGGTCGCCGGCTTCAAGGCGTGACGACGATGTGGGTATCGACACCGTGCCGTTGTGCCACAGTCGCGATATTACGAAGTGACAGTTGGACAATCGTGCTATTTCCTCGATTGTCTTGCCGTAGATTCCGGGGTTTGACACCTCAAACTCGGTGATTTTAGGCTTCGGAAGCGAGCCTATGGGAGCGTCGCTTATCTCATTGGGCTTGATGAAGAGCTTTCGCATTATGATGACTGCGATTATCACTCCCACAACACCGAGCGGATAGGTGACGGCACATCCAAGTGCGGGTGTGCTCGACGGGATGCCGAGCTGCGACAGTGTCTGTTGCACGGCTCCGAGCGCCGGGGTGTTGGTGGTGGCGCCGCAGAAGAGGCCCATCATGTCGGGGATGCTTACCGGCGTGACATAGGTCAGGGCTATGGCTGTTATGAGCGTGATCAGAGCCAGCGACAGTCCGAGGACATTTAGCTTGACTCCGCCGTGGGCGAGCGAGCTGAAGAATCCGGGACCCACTTGCAGGCCCAGCGCATAGACAAATATCACCAATCCGAAATTCTCGGCATATTTCAGCATCGCCGGGTCGATTGACAACCCTATGTGACCGGCTATGATTCCGATGAAGAACACGAATGTCACGCCGAGCGAGATGCCGGCTATCTTCACCTTGCCGAGTGCCATGCCTATAGCGCATATAAGCGACACTATCACGATGGCCTGCAGCGACGAGTGCTCTATCAACAGTAGGTTTATCCAATCCATTGCGTTACAGTTGGATTAACGAGTCGTAGGGGAAGTCACGTGTGGCGCGTTGGCCTATTACCGAGTCCCACAGCATGGGGCTTATGCCGTTGCCCGGACGCTTTACCGTTATGTTCTCTTCGGTGAATGTTTCTCCCGCTTTTATGTCACGCGCAGCCACGATGCTTTTGCGGGCTATGGCGATGTTGGCTGCTTCCGAGGGCGACACGTGCTTCTCGGCCGAGCCTGTTGCCTGCTCGATGTTGCGGATGGCTGTCACCATTGCCTTTAGCTCCTGGGGGTCGAGCGACGCCTTGTGGTCGGGGCCGGGCATTGTCTTGTCGAGGGTGAAGTGCTTCTCGATCACTTCGGCGCCCATGGCCACTGCAGCCACTGGCACTTCGATGCCAACGGTGTGGTCGCTGTAGCCCACGGCTCCGCAATGCAGGGTGCGTAACGCATCCATCGCTTTAAGGTTGACATCACACATCGGGGTGGGGTATTGGGTGTTGCAGTGCAGCAGCGTTATGTCACGGCGCGGTATGCCTCCCTTTTCAAGCACTTCCACAGCCGCCTCTATTTCGTTGAGCTCACACATGCCGGTCGACATTATCACCTTGCCTCCCTTGGCTGCTATCTTGCGCAGATAGGGCAGGTTGGTTATCTCGCCCGAGGGAATCTTCCAGTAGTCCATGTCGAGGCGGTCGAGTGTGTCGATTGACACGAGGTCAAACGGGGTGCTCATGAATCCTATCCCCTCCTTGCGGCACAGCTCGGCAAGACCCTCGTAGTCGCTGAGCGGCAAGTGTATGGCGCGACACATCTCAAGCTGGCTCTCATCGTTGCCGGTGTTCTCTTTCTGATATTCGGCTTTGGGTGCGATGGACGATATCACAAGTTCGGGCACGGCTGTCTGAAACTTTACGTAGTCGGCACCCGCCTCCTTGGCGGCATGCACCATGCGTTGTGCGAGTTGAAGGTTGCCGTTGTGATTTACTCCGGCTTCGGCTATGATAATGACTTTTTTGCTCATTGGTCTTTATTTGTCGTTCGGATTGTTGTAGAATACCACCTCCTGCTGGTAGCGGCTTATTTCGGTACCGTCACGCCAGTTGTCGCATGGCGTCAGCGACATTCCCGCCCATTCCGACAGGATGAATGACGGCAGGTCGGCACCGGCGTGAACCGAGCACACGGCTCCGCCTCCGAGTCGGGGATTGATCTCCATGAGAAGCATCCGGTCGGTGGTGATGTCACGCAGAAATTGCAGCGTGACAGCTCCGCGTAGATGCAGGCGCTCGATGACCTTGCGTGACAGTTCCATGATGCGGTCGTCACGCAGCGTCACGGTGCGTGACACCTCTCCGCCCACTACTTCGAGCCGCTTTCGCGGCACGGTGCATATCGGTGTGCCGTGGGCGTCGATGTAACAGTCGACCGTGTACTCCTCGCGTTGCGCTATGTACTCCTGGATTAGGTAGTCGGCGATGTGTTCGGCTATTTCGTCAAACTCTTTGTCGGATGATATTATCCTTATGCCGCGTGACGCCGAGCCGAAACGCGGTTTGGCGATGAGCGGATATGTGCGGTTGCCGTCAGATGTGGCCGGTATGGGAAGGCTGTTGCGCTCGAAGAGTGTTGCCGAAGCCGCTTTGTCAAATAACGTTTTCATCGTGTCGGCATCGCCCGAGGGGGCCCATGCGTCACCGTAGGTGCTGCAATATAGGGATGCAGGCTCGATTGCTCCGTCGACAAAGGGGATTATGATGTCGATCGAATGAGCCGTTACGGTGTCGTGCATGTGCTTGAGCAGATTGGGATCGCGCCAGCGCAGCCCGATTATGATTTCGGCGATGACGCTCACCGGCACATGGCTCTCAAGCTCGTAGCTGAATAGCTTGACCTCAAACCCCATGCGACGGCCGGCGTCGATGAACATGCGTCCTATCGACACCCGCTTTGCTCCTCCGAGAAACAGTATGTTGACGCTACGGCTCATCGGTTGTAAACGTTGTATTTGTACTTGGCGAGATTGTCGGGATTCCTGAACCAGTCGACAGTGGCGCGCAACCCCTCTTCAAGGCTCCACTCGGGACGCCAGTCGGTGAGCGTTTCAATCTTGGTGTTGTCGCCGCACAGGCGGAATACCTCGCTCTTGGACGGACGGATGCGCTTGGGGTCGACCACCCAGTTTATGTCGGCGTCCATTATTTCGGCAATCTTCATCAATGTCTGCTTCATGGTCACTTCGGCGCCTGTGGCTATGTTTATCTCTTCGCCCTCGACACCTTCGGCGCGTGCTATAGCGAGAAATCCCCGGCAGGTGTCCTTGACAAAGTTGAAGTCGCGGGTGGGCGACAGGTCACCCACCTTTATTTCACGCACTCCGTTGGCTATCTGAGTGATTATTGTAGGTATTATGGCACGTGCGCTTTGGCGGGGTCCGTAGGTGTTGAACGGGCGGGCAATCGTCACCGGCAGGTTGAAGGCGTTGTAGAAGCTTTTGGCTATGGCATCGGCTCCTATCTTGGTGGCCGAGTAGGGCGACTGCGGCTGGCGAGGATGATTCTCATCGATGGGCACGTAACGTGCCGTGCCGTAGACTTCGCTGGTGGATGTGACGATGAGTCGGCGCACATTGTGGTCGAGCGCCGCCTGACACATGTTGAGCGTGCCCTTTATGTTGGTGTCGACATAGCTTTCGGGGGCGACATAGCTGTAGGGGATGGCTATCAGCGCAGCGAGATGAAACACCGTGTCGCATCCCTGCGTTATGTGACGGCAGAACGCCGCGTCGCGCACATCGCCGCTTACCACTTCAAGGCGCGGATGCTTTATGTCATCGAGCCAACCCCAGTAGTTGAATGAGTTGTAGACGCTTAGCGCCCTCACTTCGTAGCCCTCTTCAAGCAGAAGCTCGGTGAGGTGCGAGCCTATGAATCCGTCGGCTCCTGTCACGAGTACTTTCTTGTTGCCTTCGTTTGCCATGTTACCATTTGTTTAGGAAGTAAATATATAGAGTGCCGTCATCGGCCGTATATTGCAGTCGCATGTCGTCGACTTCGAGTTTCAATACCTTCAGCTCGGTTATGCCGCGCGTTATGTGGGTTTCGGGCCAGGGCGTGTACAAGTCTTTCCCGTCGGGATGACTGTCGTCGGTGTGGGTGAAGTCGAGCTGCAGCATGTTGTCGCCGAGCTCCTTCCATGTCCCCCATCGCTCTTCGTGTTCGTTATGCGGGAGAATCTTGCGCATGCAGAATACCGACGACTGAAACTGCCAGAAGATGTCGCCTTGGTACTTTTCGTCGATCAGTCCGTCGATGGTGATGCGCTCGAGCTTCCAGCTTCCAAACCACGTGCCTATGTCGCCGTCGTTGCGGGTGCAGCCGGCAATGACGGGAAGCAGAATCGCTATCAGTAATGTGCTTATCGTTCGTTTCATCATCGGCCTCCTATGTTGAATGAACCTTTATAGGATATTGTCACCAGGATGCCGAAGTTGTTGCCGTACATGCTGCCGTGGTCCCATGCCAACTGGCATTTCAGGTCCATTTCAGGCGTGTTCTGCATCTTGTAAATGCCCTCCAGCATTATTGAAGTGTCGCGCACCTTGTGAAGTCGCGGCAGATAGGAGTCGCCGCGTCCCGTGCGATGTGAAATCATCATGCGGTAGTCGACCTCCGACGATATGTTGCCCCTCAGTGCCGCATGAAAGCCGCGCACGCGGGTGTCGGCGTAACGCATGTATCCGTCGAGGTTATAGAGTGGCGACGGAATGAACGGGGTGCCCTGCGACATTCCGTAACAGGCATATCCGTTATAGAAGTAGTTGTTATAGTAGGAGTCGGAGCCCGTGGCCTCGTCGGTTATGGTGGTCCCGGGATGGTCGCCGGGCGACCAGTGCAGCGGTCCCGACTGATTGGTGAAGTCGAGGTACTCCAATACCGCTCCGGTTATGAATCCGGGCTTTGAGGCGCGGAACTCCAGGCCCCACAGTCCGTCAAATCCGTTCATCTTGCCTATTCCCGAGCCGTCCTCCCACGGCGATTGCAGGTAGGCTCTCACCTCATTGCCGTTGCGCAGCCGGTAACGCAGGGCTATGTCCCAGCTCCCGAGGTGGTTGCCACGGTAGAAGTATTCGCCGTGACGGGGTATTATCATCTGGTAGAAGTCACGCAGCTTCAGCGGCGCTTTCACTTCCGACACAATCTCGCCGTTGCGGTAGGTGACGCATGTTCCGGCAAATTGGGCCGCAGCCTGCATTCCGAATGTCGCCGAAAACGGTTGCGACGGATTGGTGCGCAGATATAGACGCTTGTAGTTGTTCCAGTGTCCCGAGGTTATGAATGAGTTGTAGTGGTTGAAGTGGTCGCGCAGCCAGTTGTTGTCGTGAGGCTTGCCGTAGAACAGCACGGCATCTATTTGCAGCCAGCCGTTGGTCAGCGGTATGTCCTGGAAGTCGATGAATCCTATCCTGACTCCCGGCATGGGTCGGGAGTTGGCGCTCCACGTTATGTCGCCGCTCGACAGGTTGTCGTCGAGCATTGCCGACCCTGTTTCTTTCATTCCGGCGGTCATGAACAGGCCGCGGAACTTCACCTCGGCATAGAGCTGTTGAAGCCATATCGGTGCCGGGCCTTGGCCTCGTGTCACCCACTTGCCGTCGACAAATGCGTCGTAGTTGGTTTTCGACGAGTAGCCTCCTATCACATCGGCTCCGAAGCCGTAGCTGAAGCGGCTGTCGCGTGACATGGTGTGGCTCAGTGACGCTCTGAGGAGTGTTGAGTAGGGCTGGGTCACCGTTCCGTAGACATTTGACGCCATGTAGTAGGGTGCAAAGTCACCGGTGCCGAGATTCTCGATTATCTCGCCCCGGTAGTCTATGGTCACCTCCGAGTGCACTGTAAAGGGCCACGTGACGGCTACGATTGCTGCTGCCGCGCATTTCAGGCTTAGTCGCATGGCATTGACTCGGGAGCGTGGTAGGTGTCGATGTGACGTCCTTTTTTCTCCTCGAAGATTTCCGATACAGCAAAGAATATTCCGCTCTCCTCGACATTGCCAAACTCATCGTTGATGGCTGTGCCAAACATTCGCATCGACGGCGAGAGGCTCATGTAGGCGTTTACGAGCGGCGGTATGTTGTAACCGTGTTCGCGTATGGCCTTGTTGAGGATCTTGTAGTCCTCCTTGAATGTGGTGCCGGTGAAGAGCCGGTCCATGGCCTCGGTGTCGGTGTGGGTGTCGAGCGGCGTGATCGGTGTCACGAGCGAATCGTTGTCGGGGAAGTGCTTCGACAGGAAGTAGAGTATCATGTTGCGGCATTCGGCGTTGTAGCTCGGATACATCGTCACCTTGCCGAAGAGATATTTTACCTTGGGGTATATGACGGTGAGGGCGCCCAGACCGTCCCAGAGATTGTCGAGGGCGTAGAGTGCGTTGACCCCTGCGCGTGTCGACTGGTATTCGAGTCTTACAAATGAGCGTCCCAGCTCAAGCGTGTAGGGCAGGAATTCGTCGAGAAAGCGCTGTGAGAAGTTAAACATGTGACTTGTGGCCAGCCTCGGGCGTCCGTCGGGCTGGATGCGTATGTCGTCGCCGGTAATGAATCGGTAGCCGCCGATGATTTCACGCTCGCGTGGGTCCCACACGATAAGTTGTCGGCAGGGCGGAGTCATTGTGTCAAACTCGTCGATGTCACACTCCTTGCCGGTGCCGCCACCTGCGGCGCGGAACGCTATTTCACGCAAGCGGCCTATTTCGCGCATTACGTTGGGTGAGTTGTGGGCGTCAACGATGTAGACATTGTTGCCCCCTTTATTGGCGGTACGTAGAAACTTGTCGGGCGTAAGCTCCGCTTCAAGTACCTCGACGGGTATCGGCTCAATAATCTTCTGGTCCATTTATGCGGTTATGCTATTATTGGATTTTAGATTTTAAATCATAAACTATGCGCTTCATCGCCTTGGCTTCGATAGCGGCGTTGCGCCCTCCCTTGAATCGATTGTAGGGAATGGGCTTGCCGGCCACTATTGTAAAGCGGGCGTGACGGCTTCGGAATATTTCGCGCGGCAGATATATCATTTCGATATTGAACTTGAGGCCGACACGAGTCCGAAGTTTTGCAAAATTATAAAAAAACGGCGAATCTTTGCCATCAAAGTACACCGGAATTATGTCGCGGTGGTATTGGACGGCTTTATTTATGAACATTTTCTGCCATTTGAGGTCACGTATGCCTTCGTCGCGTTTGCGTGACACAAGTCCTGCCGGGAAAATGATTATGGGGTCGTTGCCGGCAAACACCTCCTCGATGTTGCTCGATGATTTACGGCTCTGCTTGCCGTGCTTGTTGATGGGCAGAAACACGTTGTCGAGCGGTTTGACGGCCATAAGCAGGTCATTGACAATGAATTTCACCCCGGGGCCGTAGATCTTGCTCACCCAGTCGATGAGGGCAATGCCGTCGAGTGCGCCGAGCGGATGATTGGACACGATTACTACACGGCGGTTTGGGGGCATATTGTCGGCTCCTATTACATTATACTTTATGTCAAGGTCGTCGAGTACCGCGTGGCAGAATTCGGCTCCCCGCTTCCCGCTTGTGCGCTCGAGTATTCCGTTTAGCTCGTCCTGGCAGATGGTGTGCTCAAGCCATTTCACCATAAATCCGGGAATGAACTTGGCATACTTTGACGCGCGGCTGTTAAGCGTAGCCGATATGTCCACTCTCAAATTGTCATTTTTTGCCATATACTTTCTTGGATTTACGATGCAAAATTAATCAATTATTTAAATTTAAACGTTTGTAGAGGTGATTTGACGATGTAAATTGTTACTTTTGTAGATTAAAAGTGTGTAGCGACATGGAGGAAGCGCTTAATCTATCATTGCAACAGAAACTGCAGCAGAAGCTTTCTCCGCTTCAGGTGCGTTTTGTCAGGATGCTTGAAATGAACGGACCCGAGGTGGAGGATGAGGTTAAGCACGCCCTCGACGACAACCCGGCGCTTGAGGTGGCCGAGGAGCCGGAGCACGAGGAAAGCGACTTCAATGAGTCGGCCGAGGACATGCAGCTCGCCGACTACGGCTCGGAGGACGAGATTCCTTCCTATCGCCTTGAAGCACGCAACCACAGTGCATCCGACACCTATTACGAGCCGGTGGCTGTCGACTCGTCGTCGACGCTGCTTGAAACCCTGATGTCGCAGCTTGCCGAGCATAATCTTGACGATACGCAGCTCACCGTTGCTCAGTATGTCATAGGCAATCTTGACGACAACGGCTATCTGCGGCGCGATGTGGGGTCGATGAGCTACGACATAGAGGCCCAGACGGGGCGTCATGTCACAACCCGTCAGGTCAGGGAGATGCTCGACCTTGTGCGCACTCTCGACCCGGCCGGAGTCGGGGCTGTCGACTTGCGCGACTGCCTGCTGATTCAGCTGAAACGCAAGGATGATTCGGTGGCGGTGAGGACCGCACGCGAGATTGTGGCTCACTATTTCGACCTCTTCTCCAAGAAGCATTACGACCGGCTGTGTGCCGCGCTCGACATAACGCCGGAGAACCTGCGTGACGCAATGGCGGTGATACGCTCGCTGAATCCCAAGCCGGGAAGTTTCATAGGCGGTGATCCTGCCGAGGAGCGCACGCGTCACATCGTGCCCGACTTTGCTGTGGATGTCGAGGGCCGCGACATAACGCTGTCGCTGCTCAACAACATCCCCGAGCTGCAAATCGAGGAAACATTCCGTGAGGACGATGCGGAGCGTCCCGATGCCACTTCTCGTGAACGCGAGGCCTCGCTGTTTATAAAGCAGAAGCGTGACGAGGCGTCGGAGTTCATCAAGATACTCAGGATGCGTCAGGAAACCCTGTTCAATGTCATGCACGCCATTGTCAAGATTCAGCGTGACTTCTTCCTGAACGGTGACGACGAAACTCTCATACGCCCCATGATATTAAAGGATGTCGCCTCGATTACGGGCTACGACCTTTCGGTAATATCGCGCGCCACGGCCGCGAAGTATGTAGCCACCGCCCGAGGCGTTTACCCGTTGAAGATGTTTTTCAACGAGCGACCAAAGGACGACGAGGACACTTCGACCCATGAGATACTGGCTGCCTTGAAGGCGGTGATCGACAAGGAGGACAAGCGGCATCCGCTGAGCGACGAGGCCATAACATCGATGCTTGCCGAGAAGGGCTATGAGATAGCGCGACGCACGGTGGCAAAATATCGCGAGAAACTCGGACTTCCGGTGGCGCGATTGCGTAGAGAACTCTAAACAATTAAAACTAAGAGGCGTTAAACATTAATAAAGAATATTGTTTATGAACAAGATAGCACATATTTTCTCTTGGATATTAAGTCCGGTGCTTATTCCCACTTATGCGGTGTTTGTGGCATTGTGGGTGACTCTGCTGAGTTTCCTGCCCGTTGATGCCCGGTGGGGTGTGGTGGCGATGACATGGGTCATAACCTGTGCCATACCCGTGGTGGCCATACTGCTGCTCTACAAGTTCAAGGTCATTTCGGCTCCCGGACTTAACCAGCAGAAAGAACGTTACATACCCTATGTGGTGACTGCGCTTTGCTATCTGGGGTGCGGATTGTATATGTATCGCGCTCATGCGCCCATGTGGCTTGTAATGTTCATGGTGGGCGGTGCTGCAGCCGCGTTTGTGTCATGCTTCATAAACATCTGGTGGAAAATCAGTGCTCACGGAGCCGCCATGGGCGGATTGCTTGCATTGATGTTCCGCATCCTTGTCGACGGATTGAACGTAATCGACATCTGGCCTCTTATATCGATTACGATACTGCTCACCGGCATACTGGGCTCGGCGAGAATAGTGCTTAACTGTCACACCTTCTGGCAGGTAATCGCAGGAGTCGCCAACGGCTTCTTCTGGGTGTTCCTGCTCACTTGACAATGAATGTAATTCATCACTTGACAATAAAAAATTATGAAACCAATCGTTAGCATCATCATGGGTAGCACTTCCGACATGCCTGTAATGGGCAAGGCCGCACAGCTGCTTGATGATTTTGAGATTCCGTTTGAAATAAACGCATTGTCGGCTCACCGCACGCCTGCCGAAGTCGAGCGATTTGCAACCGAGGCCGCGTCACGCGGGCTGAAGGTGATTATCGCCGCTGCCGGAATGGCTGCCGCTCTTCCGGGCGTTATTGCCGCCAACACTACGTTGCCCGTAATAGGCGTGCCTATCGCATCGACGCTCGACGGCATCGACGCTCTGCTCTCAATCGTGCAGATGCCTCCGGGCATTCCCGTTGCCACAGTAGGCATAAACGGCGGATACAATGCCGCACTGCTTGCTGTCGAGATGCTTGCATTGAGCGACGAGCGCATCGCAGCACGTTTTGCCGAGTTCAAGAAGGGCCTTGCCAACAAAATCGTGAAGGCCAATGCCGAGCTCGCCGAAATCAAGTATAAATTCAAAACCAACTAACTGTAACTTAACACCCATTTCTGTGTTTCGCTTCAATTATATGCGCCGCCGGTCAAGGGCGGTCAATGTAGGCGGTGTGCCGTTAGGAGGCGACAACCCCATACGCCTGCAGTCGATGACCAACACATCGACCGTCGACACCGAGGCTTCGGTTGCGCAGTGCCGCCGAATCGCCGATGCCGGAGCCGATTATGTGAGGCTTACGGCCCAGGGAGTGCGCGAAGCCGAGAACATCGGCGTGATACGCTCGGCTCTTCGTGAGCAGGGCTGCAACGTGCCCCTTGTCGCCGACATTCACTTCAATCCCAAGGCTGCCTTTGCCGCCGCCGAGGTGACCGACAAGGTGCGCATTAATCCCGGTAACTTCGTGGATCCGGGCCGCACATTCCGCAAGCTCAGCTATACCGATGAGGAGTATGCCGCCGAGATTGAAAAAATCGATCGTGCCGTCACTCCGTTCTTTGAACTTTGCAAGGCTCACGGCACCGCAGTGAGAATCGGTGTAAACCACGGCTCGCTCAGCGACCGCATAATGAGCCGTTACGGCGACACTCCGGCCGGCATGGTGGAGAGCGCGATGGAGTTTCTGCGCATAGCCGTGAAGCGTGACTTCCTCGACATCGTAATCTCCATCAAGGCAAGCAACGTGGTGGTGATGGTGGAAACCGTGCGTCGTCTTGTAAAGGCCATGGATGCCGAGGGCATGGATTTTCCGCTTCATCTCGGAGTCACCGAAGCCGGTGACGGCGAGGACGGCAGGGTAAAGAGCGCCGTAGGTATAGGTACTCTGCTTGCCGACGGAATTGGTGATACGATACGCGTGTCGCTAAGTGAGGACCCCGAAAACGAGGTGCCTGTGGCAGCCGCTCTCGTGGAATATATAGGCCGTCGCGAAGGCTCTCCCGAGATAGACGGAGTTCCGGCCGACGGATATGACCGCATTGCACCGCAACGACGCGAGAGTGTAGAGATTGACGGCATAGGCGGCAACCGTCCTCCCGTGGTGATAGCCAAGGGTGAGCGCGTGCTTGACGACTATCTGTTGATTGATGCTTCAAGGCCTGTCGACGACTATGTGGAGTTGCTCGCTGCCAATCCCGACAAGGTGGTGGTGATTACATCGTCACACGTTAATGTTACCGGCTCGATAGAGGCTATGGCCCATGCCATGACCCGCAAGGGATTCCGCAATCCTGTAATACCGATGATTGATTACGGTAATGCCGGTTATGAGGATGTGGCTTTGATGGCTGCCGCCGATTTCGGGGCATTGTTGCTCAACGGATTGCGTGACGGCATGTGGCTTAAGGCTGCAAGCCTTGATGATGACGCTGTAATGCGCTTGTCGCTCGGCATATTGCAGGCTACGCGATTGCGCATAAGCCGCACCGAGTACATAGCCTGTCCTGGATGTGGACGCACGCTATTTGACCTGCAGTCGACATTGAAGGCTGTGCGTGAGGCTACATCACATCTTAAAGGATTGAAAATAGGCGTGATGGGCTGTATAGTGAACGGCCCGGGCGAGATGGCCGACGCCGATTACGGATATGTAGGTGCCGCAGCAGGTCACATAAGCCTCTATAAAGGCAAGGAGTGTGTCGAGAAGAACATTCCTCAGGCCGAGGCTATTCCCCATCTTATTGCTCTCATCAAGGAGTGTGGCGACTGGGTAGATCCCTGATTAGCGTTTAAGAGCTTATATTCATAACAAAAGGGGAGAAGCTTTTTTTCATGTGAAGCTTCTCCCCTCTGTTATTGTCACAGCGGTCAACGGTAGGACGATATCAACTCCCGGTAGTCGTTCATGATGCGGTAGTAGGCGTTTAATCCTACTAAAACTCCTATAATCAATCCGCACAGACATCCGGCAAGCATGTATTTGTCGTTTATGTTGTGGATTATAAGCATTGTCAATAGAGGAATGGCAATTATAATCAGTATCACCTGAAACAGATGGTGACGCTTGCGATAGAATCGAGCCTGCTCGGCAATGGTTTCAACGCCCATTGTGTTGAAGTCGAGCCGTTTCAATGATTTCCACAGGTAGAGATCCATAAATCCTGCAATTGCAAAAAACACCATGAAATAACAGGCGATTGTAGGACCTATAAAGCGGTTTTCGATCCACATTAATGATAGGAGCACCATTAACGGAGCGATTATGGAGAATCGTTGATAGGTCGATACGAGCCGATCCTGGGCTGTTTTCAGTTTTGAAAGACGCATCCGGTCGATTTGCCATGAATTGGCATCCTCAAGAGCTTCAATGCGCTTGTTGAGGTCGTTCCATTGTTGTTTCATTTCTTCGGGATCCATATTGTGAATATTTAATAGTTATTCATTGGAGTATTTTACCAGTTTCTCCTTGATACGATGCAATCGCGAGGCCACGGTGTTGCGCGGAATACCCATGATGTCGGCTATGTCGTCATACTTGTGGTCGCTCAGCCACAGCAGTATAAGAGCCTTTTCCACTCGGTCGAGGCGGTTGATAAGGTTATACATCTCGCGCATTCGGTCGGGCTTTTCGCTGCCTGAATCGTGAATTTCAGGAATGGAGTCGATGGAGGTGTATTCGCTCTGATGCCTCTTGTGCTTGCGGAAGTAACTCACGCAGCTGTTGAGGCTCACACGATAAATCCATGTCGACGGCGACGCCTCGCCGCGATAGCGGTCAAATCCGCGCCAAAGGTTAATCATAACCTCCTGCCTCAGGTCGTTGAGATCGTCGGAGTCCACGGCGTAGAAGTAGCATACTTTGGTTATCGTAGGCCCGTACTCCTTTATAAGCCGGATGAATGATTGCTCTTTAGCGTCGTTGTTTTGCATCGTTGATTGGGTTGTTTATCCCGTTAGACGCATCGTTCTCGGTATAGTTCCCTAAAAGTAAAAATTTTTCAACTCTTCATCAGGAAGCAAATCATGTAATTTGCTACATAAATCATTGTAATTCTATTATATGGGAAACTCATGTCTATTAAATATTTGTAGCAATTTGAATTTATCCTTAGGAATTATTGTTGTAGCTACGAATTACATATACATGGGTCTGTCAATCCAAACTATCGTCAATGTGATGGTCAAAATGTGTAGGTTGTTTAAGAATTATTTCCCAAATCCCTTTCTTTGTCGCTCCTTTACGGCAAAGAAACACGCCTTTCTTTTCCATTTGACGACGTTGGTTGCGTAACGCTGATATGGACATCTCAAGCTTGATAGACAGCTCGTTAAATGTTATAGAAGGCTGCCCATTGATTAGTCCTAAGATGTGTAGTTGAATTTCTGAAAGATTTCTTTGTCGTATTTCTTTGTCTGAATAAGTAAATTGTATGTTGTTTTCTTTGTCGTTTTCTTTAATGTTATTTTCAGTCGGAATTCTATTGGAATCCTTGCTTGGGCGTTTGAATGTGACTGTTACGAAGCCTCCGTCCCATCTCCAAAATGGTTCTTCAATTCCTTGTTCACGACAAGCATCAATGATGCGTTTTGCTCCGGAACCCCAGCTCTCCAGATAGGTTGATTTATAAAGAGCCTCAGCAATCTTCAGATTATAAGGATAGGACTCATGTGGTTCTTTGATTGATTCAGGTGAAATTTGTGCGGGGAATATGCCAGGATTGGCTATCTCTATACGGTCATCATAGATAGCGATGCTACCGGTCAAGTTATATTTTTCCCATTGACGGTGGCACAAACTGTTAATCAGAGCCTCTCGCAAAGCATGATACGGAATCTCAAGCCGTTCCTCGCGTTGTAGGCTATGGTTAGTGATTTTGCCGCTGAGATTCAAGTGTTTGAAAAAGAAAGCCATTCCGGCGTCAAGCAGGTCAAAGAAATTTCCTTCAGCTCGTTGGTTATCAACAAACTCATTCTTGTCAGTTCCCATGAAGCGGGCCATTCTAAGCCTGAATTGTGGATACTCGTCAATATTGTCGGAGAACAGCATTACTGCTCCATTGGTAGGAATCCCGTTCTTCAGCAGTTTCCATTTTGCCAATATGTCATCAATTGGAGTGCTTATTGCGCTTGTCGGAATCCTCCCTCCTTCGACCCCAAGACGGACACAACCTCTTATGTGCTTCTCGTTCAAATCGGAAAGTGTGACACCTTCTGCTATCTGGCGTTCCCATGCGTACATTTGGGGTTGATGTGCTCTGATACGCTCATCATACATTTCATGTGGCATAACCTTAGTTGTGCTCTCGACCTTATAATACGGACATCCGTGAAATGTATGCGGACGCTCACCCCATACCCAACCGTCAAAGTGCATTGCTATAATCTTGTTTTCGTTATGGTCGGGCATATCGATATACTCAACGCGGACATCTACATCCGGTTCCAATCCGGAAAGGGCTTGGGCAATTTCACGAAGTGTATTGTCCGTTACTTTTTGACCGACTATTTTCAACGATTTAGGTGTCACGCCAAATATTAGCCAACCTCCATCAGTGTTGAGAAATGCGCATGCCGAGTGCATACCGTCTTTCAATTCCCCGGTACTCTTCTTAAGCTCCAAAGTCCGCGACTCATCGGAAGCAATCAATGTCTTTATATCATCGATTGTCATAGTGTTAATTTATTATTTTAAAGTTTCCAACTGAGTGGGTCGGATTTGAACATCGGCTCAGCTATTCTTAACTAACTCAACTTTTATCTTGTTGATTTTTTGTATTTACATACAAGCAATGTTATAGTGCTGATTAATCACAATGCGTTGATGTATAATGCAAAGCTAATAATTTGTTTTGATACTTTACGATTATGCTGAAGATATTTGGCAAAAGTTCTCTTTAAATGTTTTTCAAGCGGGGGAGGGGTTATTGCATGATGAAGGTGAATATGCGGCCGGAGTTGATGCCGAGCACGCGTGCCGAGAAGAGCTGCGAGGGGTTGCAGCGTGTGCAGCCCGGCGGCATTGTTATGTTCTCCTCTTTTATGCCGGCTTCGATAAGTGACTGTCGCAGATAGGCCGCGAGGTCGACATGTGGCTTGCCGGTCACAGGGTTGCGGGTGACGCAGCTTGCTGGGAATTGCGACGCCACTTCATCGCCCACCTCGAAGCAGCGGCTGCATATACACGGGCCCATTGCTACATGGATGCATGAAATGTCGGCGCCCTTGGCAAGCATTTGCGACAGCGTTACGTTGGCAATGCCGCCTATGGCTCCGCGCCATCCGGCATGTGCCGCCGCTATTATGCAGTTTACGGGGTCGGCCATAAGCACAGGCACGCAATCGGCTGTGGAGATGCCTATTGCCGTGTTGTCGAGCGATGTCACAAGTGCGTCCACGCCCTGGAGCATGTCGTTGTCGACGGGCAGGCGGTCGATGGTGACGCAGTTGATTGAGTGGGTCTGTCGCGGGACGATGAGCCGTTCCGGCTCTATACCCACGGCATTGCATAAAGCATGGCGACAGGAGGCGATGTGAGCCTCGCTGTCGCCTGTGTAGTGACATATATTGAAGTGAGAGTATGCGTCGTCGGGGTCGGCATTGTCGCCACGTGAGGTGTACCACGCCTTTACGCCGTCACACAGCTCTATCGTGTTAAGCCAATCAGGATTGGGGCTCTTCGCTGTCATAGTCCTCCCAGTTGTCGTCCCATTCGTCGTCCCACTCTTCGTCATCGAGCATATCCTCGTCGGGTTCGGGAGCCGGCGCGTTCTCGAATATGAATTCGTCCTCTTCGCGCACACGGTGATGACCGTCGAGGCGTCGATGGGTTATGGTCATGGGCTCGGCGCGGTTGGCTTCGTCGGTTATGGCGCGCCACAGGATGTCCTTCAGGGCCGTGAGTCCCATACCCGACACCGCCGAGATGAACACATGGGGCAGGTCGTCGGGCAGCTCCTTCTCGATTTCGGCCATGAGCTCTTCATCGAGCAGGTCGCTCTTGCTTATGGCGAGCACACGCTGCTTGTCCATCAGCTCGGGATTGAATCGGGCAAGTTCGTTGAGCAGAATCTCATACTCGTTGCGGATGTCGTTGGCATCGGCCGGAACCATGAACAGCAGCACTGCGTTACGCTCGATGTGACGCAGGAATCGAAGTCCGAGGCCCTTGCCTTCGCTCGCACCCTCGATTATACCGGGGATGTCGGCCATTACAAACGAGCGGTTGTCGCGGTAGCTCACTATGCCCAGCTGCGGCTCCATTGTGGTGAAGGGGTAGTCGGCAATCTTGGGGCGGGCCGCCGAGATGGCTGAAAGCAGTGTCGATTTTCCCGCATTTGGGAATCCTACAAGACCCACATCGGCGAGCAGCTTCAATTCGAGTATTACCGATTTCTCGATTGCGGGTTCGCCGGGTTGTGCGTAACGCGGAGTGCGGTTGGTCGAGCTTTTGAAGTGCCAGTTACCGAGTCCTCCGCGACCGCCGCGCAGAAGCTTTATCTCCTCGCCGTCCTGAGTCACCTCACACAGGAAGTCGCCGGTTTCGGAGTCGAACACCACTGTGCCGCAAGGAACTTCGATAATCTTGTCCTCGCCGTCCTTGCCCGAACTGCGGTTGCCGGTTCCGCTCTGTCCGTTGCCTGCAAACACGTGACGCTGATACTTCAGCGGCAGGAGTGTCCACATGTTTTTATTGCCGCGCAGGATTATGTGGCCTCCGCGACCTCCGTCGCCGCCGTCGGGACCGCCTTTGGGAATGTACTTGGCGCGGTAGAAGTGACGTGATCCGGCACCGCCTTTGCCTGAGCGGCACAGGATTTTTACATAGTCTATGAAATTGCTGTCAGCCATAAATGCTTGAGTTTTGTCGATAAAAATGAAACGTTTTATTTCCCGGTAGGGTTCAGTGGGTGAGGTCGTGGTGATGACGCATAAGTTCCTGAGCCTGTTTGAAGTCCGACGGTGAACCTATGTCCATCCACAGTCCGCTTATGGGGAAGAAGCTCACCCGTCGGCCGTCGGCTATGGCGCGTTCGATCAGCTCGGGTGTGTCGATGCGCTCTCCCGGCTTCAAGGTGTTGAGCAGACGGTTGTTGATGAGGTATATTCCCGCATTGGCCTGATAGGTATAGGTGGGCTTCTCCTCGATTGAGTTGACATGACTGCCGTCGGTCATCAGTATGGCGTAGGGCACCGAGACCATGTAAGGCACCGATGCAACCGTTATGTCGGCCTTATCCTCGATGTGCTTCAGATACATGTCCTCATAGGAGATCGTGGTGAGGAGGTCGGAGTTCATCACCAATGTCACTCCGTTGTCGTCACGCTCGACGAGCGACACGGCACCGAGTGTACCCAACGGAGCTGTTTCGCGCAGGCATTTAACGTTCACTCCGTAACGGGGCTCGCTGAAGTGCTCGTGAATCATCTCGGCCAGATAGTTGGTGGTGACCGTTATGTCGGTTATGCCGTGAGCCGCGAGCGACTCGACATTGTAGTCGATAATCGGGCGCGACCCTATCTTGAGCAGGGGCTTGGGCGTGGTGAGCGTAAGCGGGCGCAGGCGTTCGCCACGGCCTCCGGCCATGAGTATTGCCGACACGGGGAGCACCGACCGGCAGCGCGTCAGGTCGATTATGCGCTGTATGCATCCATTGTCGTCGAGCACCGGCAGCAGCGATATCCCAAGCTGACGGCACCGGCGCAGCTCGGCGACATTGCTTTCGCCCGAATGGAGGTATCGGAAATTTCGGTGCATGACGCTGCGCACCTTGTCGAGCAGTCCCGAGCCTTGAAGCAGGCATCGGCGTATGTCACCGTCGGTGAGAGTGCCGGTCATGCGGCCTTCGGCGTCGACGGCGAGGAGTGTCATGACTTCGCCCGACAGCTTGTTGAGGGCGTCGAGAGCGTCAAGTATCGTTATGCCGTCGTTTATTATGTGTGGATCGTCGTAGCTCATTTCGTGTTGTTGTTTATCATTGATTCGGCAATCAGCCAGTCGGTAGGTGTATCGAGGTCGATGCTTCGCTCGCGTGGCATGACAAATGGCAGTCGCTTAGGCATCATGCCGAGCGGATAGCGGCGAAGGCTCTCGGGATTGATTACGTAGACGGCGCCGTTCTGCTCCCATGCCTTGGGGACATCCTGGCGGCGGGTGTAGAGGCCGTCGCCCTTTGACACGTGGAGGCATCCGTCGTCGCCCGTTTCAAAGCAGTTGTAGTAGGGATTGCACGACGCTTCCATAACCGAGAGCACCATGTCGACATCGGGCGAGTATAGCTCAAGGCAGCCTCTTACATCGTCGACTGTGCGGAACGGCGATGTGGGCTGGAGCAACACCACTTTGTCGAATGGACGGTGGAGCGTGTCGCGCCAGTAGTCCATGATGTCGATGATGACCTCGCGCGACCCTGCAGTGTCGGTAGCAAGCTCGGCCGGGCGCATATAGGGTACTTCAAGTCCGGCCCCGCGCACTACATCGGCTATGGCCGGGTCGTCGGTCGACACGGCGATGAGGCTGTCGGGGGCAAGCTGTCGGGCTATTTCCACCGAGTAGAGTATCAGCGGTTTCCCTCCGAGCGGCTTGATGTTTTTGTGGGGAATGCCCTTGCTGCCGCCTCGGGCCGTTATTACATAGAGTGTTGATTGGTCGGTCATACTATGGTGTCAATGGTGAATGTCGTGAAACTTCTTTCCCGATAGCTCCGACAACGGGGTGTTGGCTATCGCATCGACTATAAGTCGCAATGTATCGGGCTTTGCGTAGGGATTTTCGGCGACGGCGGCCTCGTTGCGCCCTTCCTCGCTGAGCGAATATGCGATTCCACGTGCTATGTCGTCGGGCGTGCAACTGTAGTGACGCACCGACGAAGCGGCGAGCCGTCCGCGCTGGCGTATGCCTATGTCGACTGTGGGGATGTGCATCGAAGGCACCTCCACGATGCCGCTCGACGAGTTGCCAACAACCGCGCCTGCATAGTGCAGTGCCGAGAGGTAACGCCGTTTGCCAAGTGAAGGCACCACCTTGACGCGATGCTGCCGGGTGGCGGCGTAACGCTCGATCATGTCGATTATCACCTGTCCGGCGGTGTCGCTGTTGGGGTAGGTGATTATGACATTGTTGTCGGGGAAGCGGTCGAGAGCTTCAAGAAGCGCGGCGCATTGTTGATTCACGGGCGTAGGGTCGAGCGTCGCCGGATGATAGGTCACGAGCAGCGTGTTGCGGTCGACGGTCATGCCTATCGACTCTTCAAGCTCCTCGCGTGACATGACAGGTTCATGAATGATGTTGTACACGCCTATCGCGCCTGTGTTTATGACACGTTGCGGTTCTTCACCCATCTGGATTACGCGATTGCGGTTTTCCTCGGTGGCCGTCAGGTGTAGTGACGCCATCTTTGTTATGGCGTGGCGTATGCTGTCGTCGTAGGCTCCTTCCGATATTTCGCCTCCGGCAATGTGTACTATGGGTATTCGGAAAATCAATGCCGCCGAGGCCACGGTGAGCATCTCGTAACGGTCGCCGAGCACAACAAGCAGGTCGGGCGACAGTCGGCTCAGGGCATCGGCTGTTCCGGCCATGCACCGGCTCATGGATCGCACGGTGGCTGCCGCGCTGTCATCGTCGTTGTCGTTGAGCATGGGCACTTCGGCATCGACGGTAAATCCGTCGGCGATGATTTCGTCGACGGTGTGTCCGTAACGGTCGCTGAGGTGCATGTTGGTCACGAGCAGCTGCAGCTCGATGTCGTCGCGCGACGCGAGCTCACGGGCAATGCCGCTCAGCAGGCCCCATTCGGCACGGGTTCCGGTTGCAATGCACACTTTTCGCTTCATAGGCAGTCGATTTGTGTAGCCGTGACGGGCGCTCCGATGAAGAGCGACGCCAGTTCGGCAAATTTGTCGGGACTCTCGGTCGTGCGGTAACTGCATGTGCCGCCCTTGCTGCACTTCGCCTCCATCTCGGGATGACGCTTCAGGTAGGCGACGAGGCTCTCGGCAACAATTTCGCCTTGCGGAAGCACACGTGCGCTTTCGGGCACATAACGGCGTATCTTGTCGTAGAGCAGCGGATAGTGGGTGCAACCGAGTATGATAGTATCGATGGCCGGCTCTTTGGCCATTAGTCGGTCGACCTCCTGCTTGACGAAGTAGTCGGCGCCGGGCGACGAGGCTTCGCGGTTTTCAACGAGCGGCACCCACATGGGACATGCCTGGGTGTAGGTGTGAAACGTGGGATGCAGCTTGGTTATCTCGAGCTCGTAACTGCCGCTGCGTATTGTGCCGGGCGTGCCCACGATGCCTATGTTGCCGTTGCGCGATATTTCGCCCACCTTCTCGACGGTGGGGCGTATGACGCCGAGCACGCGGCGGTCGGGATCGATGAGCGGCAAGTCGTTCTGCTGAATCGTGCGAAGCGCCTTGGCCGATGCGGTGTTGCAGGCGAGAATCACCAGATGACATCCTTGGTCGAAGAGGTAGCGCACGGCTTCGAGCGTGAAGCGGTACACGATGTCAAACGAGCGCGTGCCGTAGGGCGCACGTGCGTTGTCGCCGAGATATATGTAGTCATACTGCGGCAGCAGCTCCCTTATCTGGTTGAGGATTGTGAGTCCGCCGTAGCCTGAATCGAAGACTCCTATAGGCCCGGGTACACTGTGTTGGTTGTTGGCGGTTGATTTATCCATTCGGCATTTCGTTACGTGAAATCGCGCGAAGTCGGTTGCTCGATTTGCAGGTGGGATTATTGAAAAATAGGCCGCACCGGTTAAGGGAGCGGCCTATTGTGCTTTTAGGTCGATGAAAGTCGGATTATCAGATACCGAGCTTTGTGCGCACCATTGAAGTTACATCGGTAACATCGGTGCCTACATAGAGGGGAACGTTGCTCTCGAAGATGAATGTGAGGTTGTTCTCCTTACCTACTGCCTGGATGGCGCTCTGAATCTTCTCCTGGATGGGAGCCATCAGGGCTGCCTGCTGACGCTGAAGGTCCTGCATGGCGGTAGAGTGGAACTGCTGCATCTTCTGCTCCTGCTGCTGGATGTCCTGCATGCGGCGCTCCTTGATTGACTCGGGAGTGCTGGCGTCGAGAGCCTGAAAGTCGGCAAAGTCTTTTTCAATCTTTTCCTGAAGCTTCTTGAGCTCTTCTTCATACTTCTGGGTTGAGGCCTGAACCTGCTCCTGAGCTGCTTTGAGTTCGGGCATTGCCTCGGCGATGGTCTGGGTGTTTACAACACCGAATTTGGGAGCCTGCGCAAAGGCAAACATAGGAATCGCTACAAGGAGAGCGAGTAAAATTTTCTTCATATCGGCTTTAGAATTGTTAAAATTTTCCGGTTAAGTTAATTTGTCGTTGCAAAGATAATAAACTATATTGATTTATGCCAATGGACGCAAGCAAAAATGCTTAGTTGCCTATACCCAGCTTGGCAAGAACCTCGTTGCTCACATCGATGCGCGGTGACGCAAAGATTATGTTGGCCGACGATGCGCGGTCGAAGATGCACATGTAGCCGCGTTCCTCGCTCACTTTTTTCACTGCGTTGTAAATTTCGTCCTGAATGGGAGCTATGAGCGACTGGCGCTTCTTGAACAGTTCGCCTTCGGGACCGAAATACTTGTAGCGAAGTTCGGTGGCCTCTTTCTCCTTGGCCACGATCTGAGCCTCTTTCTGCGACTTCTGTTCATCGGTCATGAACACCATGTCGTTCTGGAAACTCTTGTACATGTTCTGGGCTTCGGTAGCTTTGGCCTCGACCTCTTTCTGCCAGCGTTGCGACAGTTGGTCGAGCTGTTGGTTGGCTACTTCATAAGCCGGTATGTTCTTTAGGATATACTCCATGTCGATGAGCGCAAACTTCTGTGCCGATGCGCCAAATACGCAAGCCATTATTGCGATGAGCGCGATTGTCAATTTTTTCATGTTGTGATTCAATTAAATGGGTTTATGATAATATGACGCTTGGGCGCGAATTTGGTTTATCCTTTTTAAGAATTTTTAGAACTCCTGACCGAGGATGAAGTGGAATTGGCTTCCTCCCTTGCGGCCGAATACGGTGTCGAAACCGTAGGCCCAGTCGATACCCATCATACCCACCATAGGCAGATAGATGCGCACACCGGCACCGGCACTGCGCTTGAGGTCGAAGGGCGAGAAGCTCTTGACATCGGTCCATGCGTTACCGGCTTCGAGGAATGTAAGACCGTAGATGGTGGTCGATGCCGACAGCATGAAGGGGAAGTGCAACTCGACTCCGACACGCGAGTAGGCGTAGCCTTCCTTGGTCCAGGGGGTGAACTGTCCGTTCTCGTAACCGCGAAGACCGATGGTTTCGGTTGCGTAGGTGTAGGAGCCCGACATACCGTCACCACCCACGTAGAATGTTTCGAACGGTGACTTCAGCCACTTGTTGTAGCTGCCGAGCAATCCGAAGTCGGCGCGGGTCATGAGCACGAGGGTCCACTTGCCGTCGGGGTCGGTGAGCGGTGTATAGGTGCGTGACTTGATGCGGAGCTTCCAGTACTCGATCCAGCGGTAGAGCTGCTTCTTCGACTCGACGGTGTTCTCCTTGTAGAGCTTCTCCCAGTCCTTCTTGCCGCTGAAGAGCGATGCAGGAGGAGTGAGCTGAAGGTTTACCGAGAAGATTGATCCGCGGCGGGTGTAGAGCGGCTGGTCGATTGACTGACGGGCGAGAGTAAGACCGAGTACAATCGAGTTGGATGTACCGTTGTTCATATAATAGAGGTAATCCCAGTTCTTGAGGTAGTACCACTGATAGCCGATTTCGGCCTGGAATGTGAATGCGTCATCGGGCCAGTGGAGTCGCTTACCGATACCTACGTTGATACCCACCATCTGGAGTACCTTGTTGGGGTCGTAGGCATCTTCGATGGTACTTTGGTAATAGTCGTTGCCCAAATAGCCTCCCCACATGCCGCCGTAGCCGTAGCCTGAGTTCATCCAGCGACGGTTGTAGAACGAGGAGTTGATACCGGTCTGACGGCTGTACCATGCCGAGATGGATAGCGAGTTGGGTCGCTTGCCGCCAAACCACGGGTCGAGGAACGATATTGCGTAGCTCTGATAGTATTTTGCGTTGGTCTGTGCGCTGATGGTGAATGTCTGTCCTTCACCCTGAGGTATGAGTCCCTTGTAGGAGCCGGGGTTGAACAGGTTCTTGATTGAGAAGTTGGTGAACTTGAGGGCGAGTTTACCGATAAGACCGGTCTGTCCCCAACCGAACGACACCTCAATCTGGTCGTTGGCCTTTGACTCGAGGTCGAAGATGATGTCGACTGTACCGTTCTCTGCGTTAGGCTCGGGGCGTATGTCCATGTTTTCGGGGTCGAAGTGGCCTGTCTGGGCTATTTCGCGGGCCGAGCGGATGAGGTCCTGCTTGTTGAACAGCTCACCGGGCTTTACAAACAGCTCACGGCGTATGACCTTTTCATAAAGGCGGTCGTTACCGTTGATGATCACGTTGTTGATGGTGGCCTTTGGTCCCTCGATCATTCTCATCTCAAGGGCGATTGAGTCGCCGTGTACGTTCTTCTCGATGGGTATGAGCTGATAGAAGAGATAACCCTGATTTTGATAGATGTTGGGTATGTTGTCGTCATCGCCCTTGTTGGGGTCGGTGCGCTTCTCGAGAATCTTCTGGTTGTAGACATCGCCGGGCTTCATGTCGAGTACATAGTCAAGGAAGTCGCTCGGATAGACGGTGTTGCCCACCCAGTCGATTGAGCTGATGTAGTACTTCTTGCCCTCTTCAAGGGTGATGTAGACGTCGACGGTCTTGTCGTCGTAGGGGACTACGCTGTCGCTCAGGATTTTTGCGTCACGGTAGCCCTTTTCGTTATACTTTTCGATGATGCGGTTCAAGTCGTCCTGGAAGTCGCTTTCAACAAATTTCTTCTGGCGGAAGAGGTTGATGAGCTTGCCCTTCTCGTTGGTCTTCTTCATCGTGCGCTGGATGGCGTTGTCGCTCAACACCTCGTTGCCGTCGATGTAGATTTTGTGTACCTTCACCTTGTTGTTCTTGTTGACATAGATGTCGACAATGTCTTCGCCGGGTGCCGACAGGTCGGGAGTCTGCTCGATGCGCACATCGGCGTTACCGAAGCCCTTCTGCGAGTAGAAGGCCTTTATTATCTGCTTTGCGCGGTTTACGATGTTGGGGGTTATCTGGTTACCCTTCATCAGCTGCAGCTTCTCTTCGAGATCCTTGCGCTCACCGCCGCTTGTGCCGTGGTAGTTTATGGCTGCGATGCGGGGCTGCGGCTTCAGTGCGAATTCGAGCCACACCTTGTCGCCATACATCTTCTCGACCTTTATCTGAATCGACGAGAAGAGTCCCTGACGGGCAAATCGTTTTGCGGCGTTGGTTATGTCGTTACCGGGTATTTCGATGAAGTCGCCTACGTTGAGTCCCGAGTATCCTATCACGATGTCGTCCTCGTAGTTGGGTACTCCGGTTACCTTGATGCCTGCGATTTCGTAGGTGCTCGGCATTCCGGTGTAGATTATCTTAGGGTTGTAGACGGTGTCAGTGGGGGCATTCTGTGCGAATGAACTTGCACTGAAGAGAGCGATTAATATGATTAGCAGCTGATGACGCATAATCTGACTTTGAGTGATTTATTATCTTGTTTTGTCGTTATTGTTGTTTATTGTTGTTGCACCTGGTCGCTTGTGAGGCCAAACCTGCGCTCGCGCGACTGAAATTGCTCCAGGGCGTCAAGAAAGTCGTCCTTGGTGAAGTCGGGCCAGTAGGTAGAGGTGACATATATTTCGCTGTAGGCAATCTGCCACAGCAGGAAGTTGCTCACGCGGAAGTCGCCGCCGGTGCGTATGAGCAGGTCGGGGTCGGGCATGTCGGCGGTCGACAGGTTGCGGCTGATGGTGTCGTCGGTGATGTCGTCGGGGTCGAGGCTTCCGGCCTGTACCTTTGCGGCGATGTTGCGCACGGCCTCGGTTATCTCCCATCGCGACGAGTAGCTCAGGGCGAGCACGAGAGTGAGCCCGGTGCATTGGGCGGTGTCGTCCATGCACTTGCTAAGACGGCGGCGGGCAAAGTCGGGCATTCGTCCGAAGTCGCCTATCATTGTCAGTCGCACGTTGTTCTTTATCAGGTCGGCGGTTTCACGCTCGATTGCGATGACTATGAGGTTCATCAGAGCGTCGACTTCCTCCTGCGGACGGTTCCAGTTTTCGGTCGAGAAAGTGTAAAGTGTCAGGTACTTTATGCCGATTTCCGAAGCGGCTTCGGTAATCTTGCGCACAGTATTTACCCCTTCCACGTGGCCCTCCGATCGGTCGAGGCCGCGTGCACGTGCCCAGCGTCCGTTGCCGTCCATGATGATGGCTACGTGACGCGGAAGTCGCTTGGGGTCTATGTTGTGGTTCCGTGACATTGTCGGTCGTTTATGTTTAATCAATATAGAAGCAGTTGCGGCAACGTTGACCTATCTCGTAACTGATTGTAATCATTATTGTCGAGTACCAGTCGGTGTTCTTGATAAACGAGCTCTTGATCATGTAGGGATCGTCGAGGACTTCGCCGTCGACACGATCGCCGAGCACCTTTGTCATAGTCCATTCAAGCCCGAGATTGATGCGCTGTTGCAGCTTGTACTTCACTCCTGCACCCATAGGCAGATTCATGGCCGTAAACGTGCCTCCCGACGATGCCACCGTGACACCCGCACCCAGTGCGATGTAAGGGCTCCATCGGCTCAGCTTACGGTAGGATTCGCCTATGCCGTAGTTCAAAAAGTTGAATTCGACTCGCGCTCCGAGGTCGTAGACCTGTGAGGTGAATCGGTATTCCGCCCCTCCGGGCAGAACGTTTGTCATGTCGGCACTGTTGCCGCTTAATCCGGCGGTGAGAAGCGTAGCTCTTATCGACCAGCGGGGATCGATGAGGTAGCGGAAGCTCACCTGGGCGGCAAAGCCCGGATGCTTCAGGAAGTTGCTCGTGTTGGCGTCACCGAGGTAACCGCTTGTTCCGAGTCCGGCTCCGAGGTCAAATCGGTAGGCCGTTTCCTGTGCTTGCGTCGGCAGCGTTGCCGTTACCGACAATATGATGGCAATCGCCCAAGAGGCGGCACTTGCTATGATGCAACGTGACATGGCCGGAAGGACGATTGGCTGTGGCTTATTGCAGCGGCTTGAACGTGAGTCGGTTTATGACTCCGCGCCAAACCGTGTTACATACATTGCCGTAGCGGTCGATACCTCCGTATAGATATACATAGGGGCATTCCCACTCTTTTATGGGTGCTATCGCGCGGCTTGAAGCTCCGTTGTCGGCGATCATCCACCATGCCGGCAGGGCGATGGGCGCTGTTTCCTGCCATTTGCCTGAAGCGGAGCGGGCGGTGAGAATGCTCTTGCGCACTATTGCCTGCGAATAGGCCATTGACGGAATATACATCGGCAACTTGGCGAGCTCGTCGGCTACCTTCCATGTTATGCCCTGGTCGAGCGATATGTACACGGTGGGTGAGTTGACGCCGTCGGCTTTGCGTCCGCCGAGTGCAAAGAGTGTGGTGTACTCGGTCACGTGCCAGTTGGATGTCGAGGTCTTGAACGTGAAGTAGGGGAAGAGTGACATGCCTTCGCAGGGGGTGGGGATGCTCTTTTCGCTGATGCGCGACCATTTCGATCCGTCAAATCCCCATGCTTCGCCTGTCAGTGAACCGTCGGCTTTGCGGCCGCCCACCATGAGGGTCTGCGGGTTGGTGCTCCATTTGTTGTCAAACAGCAGCATGTCGCTGGTGCCCGATACGGGGCAGTCGGTTGCGACTTCGCTTTCGGTGAAGTCGGCCGAGGCGGGATACATTGTGTGGATGTATTTGCCGTTTTCGTACTTGTTGCCTATTATCTTGTCGCCGTAACCGCCGTAGATGTGGTTCCATTTCATGCCTGTGGCGCTCCATGATTTGCCGTCGGTCGACTTATACATATCGCCTGTGGTCGACAGCACGTAGAGTGCATTGGACGACGCTGTGAGAGTGCGCAGGTTGGGTTCGGCCGGGAATGTCACGGCTTCGGTAGTTTCCATGTCACCGTCTATTACGGTGAGCGAGTAGTCGGTGGTCTTTACGAAGCTGTACACCTTGTCGAGGTATTCGACAGCCTTCTGAGCTTTGGGAGTGCCGTTGTCGGTCAGCTTGGCCCATTCGGTCTTGCCCCAGTAGAGTGAGTCGGGCTTTACATCGTAAACGTTTACCTTCACGTCGTAGGTGCGCTTCTGCAGCTCGTTGAGCGATGTGACGATGATCGACACATTGGCGCTGAAGTCGATACTGTCGATCGACGATGTGTTGTAGACGAGTGTTGTGTCCTTCATCACCTTGCTGTCGGTCACCTTCACCTCTATCTTGGAGCTTCCGTTGGTGCCTATGTCGGCAAGGAGCTTGGTGATCTTTGTGCCGTAGGGGAGCGGCTGGGCATTGAATATGCGTGCGCCCACAAGGTCTATTGTAAAGTATACCGAGTCGAGATTGGCAAGTACTTTTGTGTTAGGCTTAAGGCTGAACGAGGTTATGGCCGTGTTGGAATATAGCACCTCGATGTTATAGCCGTTGTCATCTATCTCTATGGGATCACTGCTGTTGCACGCTGTAAAAGAGGCGACAAACATGATTGCCATCAGAGCGTATGCTGTTAATTTTCTTGTCATATTATATACAGGCGTTATTTTTCAAACTGCAAATTTAGCAACAATTTCATAAATTGAAGTGAGATTATTGCTAAAATCGCATTGAGCATATTGTGAAAATTGACCGTAAAATTACAATTTATCCTTAAATCGGCATCGTAAATGTAGACAATTAGGTCTATATTGACGCTTTTTATAGGTTTTTAACGCCAAGAAGGCCGTCACGGACAAAATAGTCGATGCGGTTGTTGTCGATTGTTAATGATTGTGAGGGAATTTTATCGACCTTGGGGGCTTTTACGCCTTCGCCGAGTGTCAATGGCGAAGTTTCGACACGCATCATGTCCCAAAGTCCCGCGTCGATGAACGACTGCAAAAGCTTTGCGCCACCCTCGACGAGCACCGATGTCGTCCCTTCGGCATAGAGCCTCTCAAGCTCTTCGGCTACGCTCCCTGAGCGTGACACGGTGACGGGCAGTCCGTCGGTGAGCAGTCGGCAGTCGGCTGGAATGGAGTTGTGACGCGACATTATGACTCTCTTGGGGTTGCGTCCCGGCCATAGCCGTGGCGTGAGCGAGGGGTTGTCGCTTATCACGGTGCTGCTGCCCGCCATTATGGCGTCATGCATCGTGCGCTGACGGTGCATGAGTGTGGCGGTGAGCGGTGTCGACAGCTGTGCGGGCGGCTGTGACGGGTCGCGAAGCCTGTCGATGTAGCCATCGGCGCTTTGGGCCCATTTCAGCGTTACCCAGGGGCGGCGCAGCGAGTGGGCTGTCATAAACACCGGGTTGACGGCCCTGCACTCATCTTCGAGAACTCCGGTCGTCACCTCGATGCCGGCGTCACGCAGCATCTTGACTCCGCGTCCGCTCACTTTTTCGTAGGGGTCGAGCGAGCCTACGACTACACGAGGTATGCCTTTGTCGATTATGAGCTGCGAGCATGGCGGGGTCTTGCCGTAGTGGGAGCATGGCTCGAGCGTCACGTAGATTGTCGAGTCCTTGAGCAGCTCCGGGTCCGATACCGATGCGATGGCGTTGACCTCGGCGTGTCCCTCTCCGCATCGGCGGTGGTAGCCTTCGCCTATTATCATTCCGTCGCGCACTATCACGGCACCCACCATGGGGTTGGGCGATGTGTTGGCTAATCCCGCGTGTCGCGCAAGCTCGATGGCACGCTTCATATATCGAGTGTCGATTTCCATCATTAATTAATAGTGTTTCGTCAAATATTCTTATATTTGTAATTGGTAAAATAGTACTGTTATGACAGCTGACATTACATTGAAGCAATGTGCCGACGGAGTGCGTGACCGCTTGTCGGCGCATTATCCTCCCGGCGAGGCTCAGGCTCTGACGCGCATAGTCGTCGAGGAGCTGCTGCACTATGAGCCGGTGGATGTTGTGCTGCACAAAGATAGCATAATTTCTCCTTTTATGCAGGAGAAGATAGATAAAGTTGTGGAGAGGCTTCTTAATGACGAGCCTGTCCAGTATATATTCGGCAAGGCTCGATTCTGCGGGCTGGAGATAAAGGTGACTCCCGATGTGCTTATTCCGCGCCCCGAAACTCAGGAGCTTGTCGACTGCATAGTGAAGGAGTGGGGCGATCGTTCCGACCTGTCGGTGCTGGATGTCTGCACTGGTTCGGGGTGTATCGCCGTAGCACTCGCACGCGGGCTGAAGTGGGCCGATGTTACCGCAATCGACATTTCGGAGGCTGCGTTGGGTGTCGCACGTGACAATGTCACGCAGCTGAAGGTGAATGTGACGCTTCGTCAAGGCGATGCGCTCGCCATGGAGAGTCCGGCCGAGCCGTTGTGGGACATTATCGTAAGCAATCCTCCCTACATAGCCGAAAACGAGAAGCGTGACATGGAGCAGAATGTGTTGCGTTATGAGCCGCATTTGGCGCTTTTTGTCCCCGACAACGACCCGTTGCGCTTCTACAAGGCGATAGGGCGTTATGCCGCGGCCTCGTTGCGCGCGGGAGGGGAGCTCTACTTTGAGATAAATCCGCTCTATCGCGACACTCTTGTGACGATGCTGGAGGGCGAGGGACTTGTCGATGTGGAGTCGTGGGCCGACGCCGAGGGGCGTCAGCGGTTTGTAAAGGCTAAATCACCGCGTGACGATGGCTAAGCGTGCCGTTACCGCCGATGAAGCCCGCGTGAGGCTTGAAACACTGTGCGCCCGTTCCGAGCAGTGCAGAAGCGAGGTGCGCCGCAAGCTTGTGACATGGGGCATCTCTGCCGCCGAGCGCGAGGCCATTGTTGAGCGACTTATCGAGCGGCGGTTTGTCGATGACGAGCGTTATGCACGGGCCTATGTGCGTGACAAGTTCATATTCAGCCGCTGGGGTCGGCGCAAGATCGCTCTCGGACTTGCCTCCAAGCGCATTCCGCGTGATGTGGCCGATGAGGCGTTGCGTGACGAAATCGACGAGGAGGATTATCTTGTTGCCCTGAGGTCGCTGTTGCGGGCTAAGGCGCGAGGCATGGAGCGGCCTGTCGGGCGTGACGACCGTATGCGGCTCTTCCGATTCGGCGTTCAGCGAGGTTTTGAACCGGGCCTTGTGGGCGACGCGCTCAGGACGGTCGATTGTGATGATGACGATGATGAATGATTAATATGTGTAGTCATGGATGTGAAGTGGATCGACGGGGTGTTGAGGATGATATATCCGCAGGTGTGCGAAGTGTGCGGACGCTCGTTGTGCCGTGGCGAGGATGTGATGTGCCTGCACTGTTTGCGTCAGTTGCCGCGTGTAAGTTCCAACGGCGACGACTTCAACCTGCTCCATGAACGCCTGGCCTCCACGGTGGCGATAGAGCGTGCCGCCGGATATTTCCATTATTATAAGGAGAGCCCCTATGTGAAGCTGATTCATCAGGCCAAGTATTCGTCACGCCCCGTGGTGGCGCGAAAGATAGCGCGACGGTTTGCAAGGGAGCTGTCGCGTGACGGATTCTTCGACGGCATCGACATGATTGTCCCGGTGCCTCTTCACCGGTGGAAGCTGATGCGTCGCGGATACAACCAGAGCGACTATATAGCGCGGGGCATTGCCGATGTCACGGGACTTGAGGTGTCGCACTCGCTTGTGGCGTCGAGAGGTCACGCCACGCAGACGGCGCGTAACAGCTATCAGCGATGGGTTAATGCGGGAAGTGTGTATGAGTTGCGCGATGGAGCAAGTGTGGCGGGTCGGCATGTATTGGTGGTCGATGATGTCATCACCACGGGGGCCACGCTGCTTGCCTGCTGTGAGGCGATACACCGTGTCGAGCCGTCGGCGCGGCTGTCGGTGCTTGCCCTCGGGGTGGCGCATCTGTCGTGACGGACAGCTCTATTGTTTTTGTGTCACAGGCACCACTGTCAGCTCGATTCCGAGCTCTTCGATGCGGTTGGCTATTTTGTCCGATATTCCTTCGTCGGTTATTATCAGGTCTATTTCATCCATGTTGGCGATTTTGCTGAATCCTCGGCGGCGGAATTTCGACGAGTCGGCAAGCACGATTGTCTTCTGAGCCGTGTGCATCATGATTTTGTTGAGGTCGGCCTCGCGTATGTCGGTTGTGGTTATCCCGAAGTCGAGGTCTATTCCGTCGACACCGAGAAAAAGCTTGCTGCATGAAAACTCGGCAAGGGGCGACTCGGCGTATTTTCCTACTACCGAGAGGCTGCTTGTGCGTAACGACCCTCCCAGCTGCACTACATCGATCGACTCGTTGGCGGCAAGTATCTCCGACACCTGAATCGAGGCCGAGATTACGGTAAGCCGGTGTATGGGGCGTATGCAACGCGCAAAGGCAAGCACCGTGGTGCCCGATGCTATTATTATGGAGTCGTCCTTGGTTATCAGCGAAGCCGCCATTCGGCCTATGTGCTCTTTTTCGCTGCGTGCGAGTTTCTCTTTTTCGTTTACCGAGCGGTTGTTGATGTAGGGGTTTATGAGGATGGCTCTTCCGTGGCTTCGATATAGCTTGTTGAGTTTCTCGAGCTCGGTCAGGTCCTTGCGAATCGTAACTGCCGATACATCGAGGAGTAAGGAAAGATCCGATACTTGGATGGATTCATGCATCATCAAGGTATCGATAATAAGCTTGTGGCGCTCGTCTTTGGTCATTGGGGATTGTTTAGTTTGTGGGAGATTTTTGTTTCGCAAATTTAGTGAAAATTATTGAATTAGCAATATTTATAAGCGTTTCGTAACCGTTTTTCGCTAAAGTTTGCAACGCTTTTTGGCGAGAGCGTTTTTCTCTTTAAAAGTTTCGCAATGATATGCTTATTGGTTTTGAGTTGGTGGATAATGAAATGTTTATGAAAGTATTTTATTTCTATATGAAAGTTGTAAAATGGCGAAATAAATTAATATATAAGGATAATACATTGATATGCAGTATCATGTTTGTTCTGTTGAAAGATTTTTGTGAACTTTTTGATAAATCTTTTGTTTTTAAATAAAAAAGTATTTACTTTTGCAACGAAAGTAAGACTTTCAAAGCAAAACTTAATCGATAAATCTGCTGAAAAACTCAATAAATGAATATTAGTCGTTTTGCCGGATTGTCGATTAATACAAATTTAGAGATTGATGAACAAAGACTTTTAAAATGCAGTTAAAGTTAAACGTTACCTTCCTAACCATGAAGCACTATTGGTAGGTCGGTCTGGCGGCATTCAATATAAATCAAAAAACATAAAAGTTACATGGATAATAATCTCGGTAAAAAACATTACGATGTCATCGTGATAGGCGGCGGTGCCACCGGAGCCGGTACAGCGCGTGACTGCGCGATAAGAGGGTTGAAGACTCTTCTTGTCGAGCGGTTTGACTTTACCGCAGGTGCCACAGGGCGCAATCACGGACTTCTCCACAGCGGAGCGCGATATGCTGTCACCGACCCGGAGTCGGCCGCTGAGTGTATAAAGGAGAACATGATACTCCGCAAAATCGCCCGACATTGCGTTGAGGATACCGGAGGACTGTTCATCACTCTCCCCGATGACGACCTTGGCTATCAGGCCACATTTGTGGAGGCATGTCACAAGGCCGGCATCAACGCCGAGATAATCGATCCCGATGAGGCCATACGCATAGAGCCGGCTGTCAACCATCGGCTCATAGGAGCGGTAAAGGTTCCCGACGGATCCATTGACCCGTTCAGGCTTACGGTTGCCAATGTGATTGATGCCCGTCGTCACGGAGCCGATGTGATGACCTATAATCAGGTAGTGGGATTTGTCATCGAGCAAAACCGTGTGATGGGCGTAAAGCTGCGCGACAACAAGACCGGCGAAGAGTCGACCGTTTACTCCGACCTCGTGATAAACGCCGGCGGTATATGGGGACACCTCATTGCCGAGCTTGCCGGAGTGCGCATCAACATGTTCCCGGCCAAGGGCGCGTTGCTCATCTTCGGTCACCGCATCAACAATGTAGTGATCAACCGCTGTCGCAAGCCGGCCGATGCCGACATCCTTGTGCCGGGCGACACAATTTCGCTCATAGGCACAACTTCGAGCCGCATACCTTACGATCAAATCGACAATATGGAAGTGACTCCCGAGGAGGTTGACATACTCATGAGGGAGGGTATAAAGATAGCGCCGAGCATAGCCTATACGCGCATCCTGCGTGCTTATGCCGGTGTGCGCCCCCTTGTGGCCGCCGACAACGACCCGTCGGGCCGAAGCATAAGCCGAGGCATCGTGTGTCTTGATCATGCCACGCGTGACGGTCTTGAGGGATTCATAACCATAACCGGCGGCAAGCTCATGACCTACCGCCTGATGGCCGAGTGGGCTACCGACATGGCATGCCGCAAGCTTGGTCGCGATGTGAAGTGCGTTACGGCTGAAACCCCGCTCCCGGGTTCGGAAACAGCCGACCTGGCCGAGGCCAAGCATCACCACAAGGCCCACATCATAGAGCTCAGCACCGACCAGAAGGCCGCCGAAGGGCGTCACGGCACACTGAGCAGCCACATTGCCTATCAAACCGAGGAGGACGAGGCTGTGGTGTGTGAGTGTGAACAGGTTTCGGTGGGCGAGATAAAATATGCCATCGACGAGCTTCATGTCGAGAACCTTATAAATCTGCGTCGTCGCACACGACTGGGAATGGGCACGTGCCAGGGCGAGCTGTGTGCCTGCCGCGCCGCCGGAATACTCGTTAAGGCCAACAAGTGTGTCGACCGCACGTTGCGCGACCTGTCGGCGTTCATCAACGAGCGCTGGAAGGGAATGTACCCCGTGGCATGGGGCGAGTCGCTTGTCGAGGCGCAGCTCATGTCGTGGCTCTACGAAGGTGTGTGCGGACTTGACCGAATAGCCGAGCCTGAGGATAAGATTGACGAACAATAACATGAATCACGTATGAAGTACGACATTGTAATAATAGGAGGCGGACTTAGCGGACTCGTGAGCGGTATTTTGCTGACAAAGGCAGGCCGCAAGGTCGCCATAGTATCTTCGGGACACAGCGCGCTGCATTTCAGTTCGGGCTCTTTCGGCCTGTTCGGGCAGCGTGACGGAAACTTTGTGGAGCGTCCCCTGGAGGCAATCGCAAAACTCCCCGCGTCACACCCCTACCGCAAGGTGGGCATTGATGCGATAACCGATTACGTAAAGCGTGTAAAGCCTCTCTTTGCCGAGGCGGGAATCAACACCCACGGCAGCGAGGAGCGCAATCATTACCGCCTAACTCCCATAGGCGCTTTCAAGCCTGCCTGGCTCACGATCGACGACTATGCCACAGTGGGAAAGCCTGACAATCTTCCATGGGGAAAGGTGGCCATAATCAACTTTAACGGCTATCTCGATTTCTATCCGAGTTTCATTGCCAAGGGGCTTGAGGAAGCCGGTTTGAGCTGCTCGCTGAAATCGTTTACGCTGCCTGAGCTCGAAACCCTGCGCAAGAGCTCAACCGAGATGCGCGCCGCCAATATAGCGCGTGTCATCGTGGGCGATGTCATCGGCGATGTGGCCCGTGAGGTCAACCGCCTTGCCGGCGATGCCGACACGGTGCTGATGCCGGCCGTCATCGGACTCTTTGACGATGAACCCGTCAAGCTTCTGCGCGAGAAGGTTGACCGTCCGCTCTACTTTGTGTCGACGCAGCCCATGTCGGTGGGCGGAATGCGTTCGCAGATACGCCTGCGCCGTTACTTTAAAAAGCTCGGCGGCACCTATCTGCTTGGCGACAGCGTCACCAACGGAGTTGCCGAGGGCGACAGGATGATGAAGATATTTACGGTCAATCTCGGGGACATGGAGCTTTCGGCCGACTACTTCATCCTCGCGAGCGGAAGTTTCTTCAGCTACGGCATCATGGCCAACCCGGTGTCGATATACGAGCCTATATTCGGGCTTGACATTAAGGCTCCGACAACGAGGAGCGAGTGGTACCATAAGGATATTTTCAAAGATCACGCCTACATGAAGTATGGAGTGACGACCGATGATGAGTTCCGCGTCATGAAGGATGGCCGGACTCTTGACAACATGTATGCCGTGGGCGCGGTGCTCGGCGGCTGCAATTCGATGAAGGAGGAGTCGGGCGCCGGAGTTGCGCTGATGACTTCCATGAAGGTTGTTGATAACATTTTAGCCCGATGACACTATGGACGATTCGACAGTTAACTATCAGAAAAGCAATATAAGCGACAATAACTTCGAGCAGTGTATAAAGTGTACCATCTGCACGGTCTATTGTCCCGTAACGCCGGTCAATCCCGATTTCCCGGGTCCGAAGCAGGCCGGCCCCGACGGTGAGCGCTACAGGCTTAAGAAGCCCTTCTTCTATGACGAGGCACTTAAATACTGTCTTAATTGCAAGCGATGTGAGGTAGTGTGCCCATCCAATGTGAAGATTGGCGACATAATCCAGTCGGCACGCATCAAGTACAGCAAGAAATCGCCCGGATTGCGTGACCGCATGCTCGCCAACACCGACTTCATGGGCAACATGGCCACCCTGGTCGCTCCCGTAGTCAACGCCACGCTGGGATTGAAACCGGTGAAAAAGATAATGGATGCCACTCTCGGCATCGACGCCCACCGCACATTTCCCTCCTACGCTTCCGAGAAGTTCACGACATGGTTCAAGAAGGAGGCACGGCTCAACCAGAGCCGCTATCCCCGTCAGGTGGCCTATTTCCACGGATGTTACGTAAACTACAACTATCCGCAGCTTGGCAAGGACCTTGTCACGGTGATGAATGCGGTAGGCTACGGCATCAAGCTGCTGGAGGACGAGAAGTGCTGCGGCGTTGCAAAGATTTCCAACCGATTGATCGACGAGGCCAAGCGTGACGGTAAGATAAATCTCGAGCAGATACGCCGTGCCGTGCTTGAGGAAAACCTCACCGTAATAGGCACAAGCTCCACCTGCACCTTCACGATTCGTGACGAGTATCCCCACTTGCTCGACCTTGACAACGCCGATGTGCGCGACGAGGTGATGCTCGCAACCCGATTCCTCTACAATCTCATCGACTCAGGCAAGGCTAAGCTCGTGTTCCGCGACGATTATAAAAAGAGGGTAGCCTACCACACGCCATGTCACATGGAGAAACTCGGATGGACCATATACTCGACTTCATTGCTGAAGATGATTCCGGGACTTGACTATGTGCCTCTTGAGTCGAACTGCTGCGGAATCGCCGGAACCTACGGATTCAAGAAGGAGAACTACAACTATTCGCAGGACATAGGCCGACCGCTGTTCAACCAGATTCTCGGAGAGCATGTCGACCTCGTGGCCACCGATTGCGAAACCTGCAAATGGCAGATAGAGATGTCGACCGGAATGCCCGTCGCCAACCCCATTTCCATAATCGCCGATGCCCTTGACATAGAGGCAACTCGACGCGCCAACTCAGTAAATCTAAAATAGCAAACCAATTAAAACTATAGATTATGTGGAAATTTTTAGCTCCACCGGCTTATAAGGCTGAAATGCCGGCGGAAAAGGTCGATTCTAACTATAAGAAACTGCGATGGCAGGTGTTCTTGGGCATATTCATCGGTTATGCGGGTTTCTACATCGTGCGAAAGAACTTTTCCATGGCCATACCGGAGCTTGCACCGTTCGGCTTTGAAACCGGAGAACTTAGTATCGTATTGTCGATGAACGCAATCGCCTATGCTTTGTCTAAATTCTTGATGGGCAGCGTTTCCGACCGAAGTAACGCACGTGTATTCCTGCCGCTCGGACTTGTGCTGGCCGCTATTTCAATGGCGTTCATGATTGTGCCTGTGACTGCTATCGGTCCCGAACACAAGATGTGGGCCATTGCGCTTATGGCAGTGTTGAACTTCCTTGTAGGATGGTTCAATGGAATGGGCTGGCCTCCGTGCGGACGCGTCATGACCCATTGGTTCTCAATCAAGGAGCGCGGCACAAAGATGTCGATATGGAACTGCGCACACAACGTTGGCGGCGCACTCGTGGGCCCCATGGCAGTGTACGGCGCTATTTGGTTCGGCTCATGGTTCTACGGCAGCCAGACCAAGTACTACTTCCTTATCGGTACCTATGCCTTCCCGGCAGCTGTGGCAATATTCATAGCGATACTTGCCTACATACTCATTCGCGACACCCCTCAGTCGTGCGGACTGCCTTCGATCGAGAAGTATCGCAACGACTATCCCAAGAATTACAGCGAGAAGCACGAGCAGGTGCTTACCGCCAAGGAGATATTCTTCAAATATGTCTTTAACAACAAGATGCTCTGGTTTATCGCCATTGCCAACGCATTCGTCTACATGGTGCGTTACGGATGCCTCGACTGGGCTCCGGCGTTCCTGAAGGACTCGCAGGGCTACGACATCAAGGACGCAGGTTGGGCTTACTTCGCCTATGAGTTTGCGGCTATTCCCGGCACGCTCGTGTGCGGATGGTTGAGCGACAAGGTGTTCAAGGGCCGTCGAGCCATCACCACGATAATATTCATGGCTCTCGTGGCTGTGTTCATCCTGCTCTACTGGCGTTTCTCCTACAATTACACTATCGTTACCCTGTCGTTGATCGGCATCGGATTTTTCATCTACGGCCCGGTTATGCTTATCGGAGTTCAGGCTCTTGACCTTGCACCAAAGAATGCAGCCGGAACCGCCGCCGGACTCACGGGTTTCTTCGGATATTTCTTCGGAACCGCTATTCTTGCAAACATAGTTATCGGTTATGTAGCCGGCAGTGTGGGCTGGGACTGGACCTTTGTCCTCCTCTTGGCGGCTTGTGCTCTCTCCATCTTGTTTATCTCGTTTACCGCTAAGGAAGAACGTTATCTCTTGCAAAATAAAAATCAATAAACTATCCAAATAACAAAATTCACGTTTATGAGCAAATGTTTTATTAAAGTCGGTTTAGTTTCCGCTTTGACAGTTTTGGCCTTCACTTCATGCCAGGAGGAACAGGACTTTACAAATGAAAATGTCGATGCCACACGCGTACAAGTCAACACCATTTCCGAGGAGATGGCAAAGGTGCGTGACTACGTGCCCATGTATGCAGTGATGGCTCACCGAGGGTCTACATTCTGGGGACCTGAGGAAACCGAAGCTGCATGGCGATGGGCCCGAGAGATGGGTGCCGACTACCTTGAATCGGACCTCCAGTGTACGAAGGACGGCGTGATTCTCGCCAACCATGATGAAAACCTGTGTCGCACGACCAACATCGAGAATGTCTACGGTGAGTATGTGCCGCAGACCCGTAAGCAGTTCTACATGGACCACGGCTGTACTGCCGCCGAGGCCGAGGAGCTTTATAAAAAGGATGTGGCAAGTTTCCGACCCTACTACGCCATGTCATATATGTATGACGAGCTTCTTGCTCTTGATGCCGGAACATGGTTCAACCAGTCGAGCCTTGAACAGGCGCGCCCCAACTTTGAGCCTGCATCGCCCTCCAACCCCATGGGACAGCATCAATATGTGTCGGCCCTTTCCGACCAGATCGCTTTTGCCGAGGGTAAAATCCTGAAGAGAAACTCGCAGGGCGAGCGCATATACAGCATCACCGGCAAGTGGGATGCCAACAATCCCTACGATTGCCTCACCTATCATCTTGAATACGAGCCCGACCCCCAGGATACAGGCAACCGCCCCGGTGTCTACATCGAGTTCAAGGAGTCATGGCTGAACCCCAAGGACTTTGAGCACCGTGTATATCAGGAGCTCGACCGTCTTGGATGGAACATAATCACCAAGCCTTGTGACGGTGTGCCTAACTATAAGGACGGAAAGGTCAACGTGGGTAACTCCAACGGTAAGGTAGTGCTGCAGACATTCTCGCTTGAATCGCTGCGCCGCACGGCCGATGAGTTCCAGGGCAAGATTCCTATGTGCTTCCTGCTATGGGAAGGCAAGGGTGCTACCGACCTCAAGTTCAACACTCCCCAGGGTTATGCCGACTTCATCAACATGGCTCTCGAATACAAGGCCCACATCATTGGCCCGTCGATTGCCGGCGCTCCCAACAACTACGGCGAGCTTGACGCACCCTGGCAGGCCTACCTGATCGCCCGCTCGGGAATGCTCAACCACCCCTATTCATTTGACTCCTATGCCCAGATGGGTAAGTACATGGGACAGTACAACTTCGGTAATCCCACTCAGTTTGACGATTTGCTCGGTGTTACGGTCAACGGCAAGTTGTGGACTGTGTACCTTGACGGTCTTTTCACCAACCGCTCGGAGCTGACACTGCGTTATCTCATCGAAAACGGCTTCCGCTGCAACCCGCAGTTCGGCAACGAATATGCTCCCGCTTATGTGCCTGATCCTCTTAAAACTCTTGAACGACTTGGCTACTAAAGTTAAACATACTTCACTAACACGTATATCAAAATGAAAAAACAAATATTTCTCTCGTTGATAGCAGCATGTTCACTCTCGGTAGCTGCACAGGATTTTGACACCAATCCCACAATAAAGATTGACAATAAGGAAGAGGACCTCCACTTCACGGTGGGTGCGCGCATGATGATGGATGCAGCGTGGTATCACACCGATTACACTCCCATGAAGTCGGGTGCCAAGCTTACCGATGCCCGTATACGCACATCGATGACATTCCAGGACTGGTACTTCTATGCCGACTTTGACTTCTCGGGCGGCAAGTTCACCCAGAAGAACATATTCCTGCAGTATTCACTGGCTCCCGACAAGTACGACGGTATAAGCTCGTTCAAGGCCGGTTATTTCAACGACCCGCTCGGATTGTCGCGCAACACTTCGATGGGAAGCTATCACTTCATATCGCGTGCGGCGCCTGCCGTGGCACTGTGCCCCGGCCGTGAGCTCGGACTTGCCTACCGCTACTACAACAATCCGTTCTACTCCAATGTCGGCGTGTTTGCCGAGAATCCCTACAACAATCAGATTTCGGGATTCCAAGGCGTGGCCGTGGGCGGACGATGGCTCTATCGACCCATAAATGACGGCACTACGGCTTTCCACATCGGTGCTGCATTCCATTACGGACATCTCAACTCGGGTGAAACCGTCGACAATGTGAAGAAGACGGTGCTCATTCTCGGCACTCCCATGGAAACGGCTGTTGACCCCACTGAGTTTGTTCAGGCCATACTTCCTTACGCCAACAATGTCTACAACATCAACGCCGAATTGATGTATGTAAGTCCCAAGTTCTTTGCCCGCGGTGAGTACATGTGGAAGCATGTCACCAAGAAGCGCGACGACCAGACACTGTTTGAGGCCAATCTCGGCTCCATCGACTCATGGGGAACTCTTGAGTCATGGCAGGCCGGAAATCCTCTCGGAAGCAACAGCTTCAACGGTGCCTATGTAGAAGCCGGATACAAGATTTTCGGTCCCGACTACAAGTACAATAGTGCCGAGGGATTGCTTGGCGGTCTTAGCGGACGCTCGCTTGAGATTGTGGCCCGTTATAGCTACACCGGATTGAACGACCTCGTTGACGGTGAATACTACTCGGCCGGACGCGACCAGTACTATCCCAACGGCGTGATTGCCGACTATCCCGCTACATCACTCAGCGTAGGCGGCGGTAACCTACATTCGTTCACTATCGGAGCCAACTACTCGTTCAACAAGTTTGTCCAGGTGATGCTTGAGTACAACTACAATCACCTTGACCGTGACAAGTATATGAGCGATTCCAACTTCAACTGCATCCAGGGTCGCCTCATGTTCTCATTCTAAACAGCAAGTAACACACAATAAAGAAATCTTTCAATTAGTCTGCCGGGAGAGGCTGTGTCGCATGACACGGCCTCTCTTTTTAGTATTTTAACTCCGAAATGGTCTATACGGTCGTGGCTTTTGTGCTATTTAGAGGATATGCGGTCGACCTGATAAGGTGTAAAAGTGTTATATTTGCATATCCCAAAATTCAGTGACATGGAACTACGACGACAGCAGGTCACGCGTTATGTGACGCCATTGCGCGAAGGAGGCTCGCTTCCGGCTCTTGCCGAGGCCGACGACGGATTCAAGTATGTGGTGAAATTCAGGGGCGCCGGTCACGGCACCAAGGCGTTGATTGCCGAACTGATAGGCGGCGAGGTGGCGCGTGCGCTGCGGCTTAAGGTGCCCGAACTCGTCATGCTTGACCTCGACGAGGACTTCGGCCGCACCGAGGGCGATGAGGAGATTCAAGATCTGCTTCAGGCGAGTCGCGGGCTGAATGTGGGGCTGCATTTCCTGTCGGGAGCGTTGACGCTCGACCCGGTCGTGAATCAGGTCGACGAGCACCTTGCGTCGCGTATCGTGTGGCTCGACGCGTTCCTGACCAATGTCGACCGCACGGTGCGCAACACCAACATGCTGATGTGGAATCGCGAGGTGTGGCTTATCGACCATGGCGCATCGCTCTACTTCCACCACTCGTGGCGCGACTGGGAGAAGGCCATGTTGTCGCCGTTTCCCTATATAAAGGAGCATGCGTTGCTGCGAAAAGCGTCACATCTTGAGGAGGCCGACCGGGAGTGTCGTGAGCTGCTTACTCCCGACAAGCTCGCCGAGATAGTTGACCTTGTGCCCGACGAGTGGCTGCAATGGGACGGCATGGAGCTTACTCCCGACGAGATAAGGGGTGTCTACAAGACTTTCCTCACCGAGCGATTGAAAAATTCTCACATATTCTTAAAACAGGCGATAGATGCACGACAAGCACTTGTATGAATACGCGGTAATACGCTATGTGCCTCGCGTGGAGCGTGAGGAGTTTATCAATGTGGGGCTTATAATGATGTGCAAGCGCCGGCGATGGCTGCGTGTGGAGCTGTGGATCGACGAGCGCAAGATGGCCGTGCACGATTGTGAGCTTACTCGCGATGAATTGGCGCAACAGCTCAGTGCTTTCACCCTCATAGGGGAGGGACGCAGTGAGGGCGGCAGCATAGCGTTGCTGGAGGCTGAAGAGCGTTTCAGGTGGCTGACGGCGGTGAAGAGCGCGTGTGTGCAGACATCGCGTCCGCATCCGGGCATCACCGACAATCTTGACGCCACGTTTGCACGGCTTATGGAGGAGCTTGTGAAGTGACGCTCCTTACACCTCGTTTCCTAATTGTGACTGAGCCTTACTCGATGTAAAGCTTGGGAAGAGAAGCCGAGTCGACCTCTTCCTTCACCCAGAATGTAGCCTTGTCGATGGGCTTCTTCTTGACCTTGCTGTTGTGGGAAGTGAATGTGTTGTCGTCCTCGGTGGGTGTCACAGCATCGGAGGTCGACATGGCCATTTCCTGCGACGAGCCTCCCTTGCGTGAGGCTACGGTTCCCTTGACGGTGCGTGTGGGGGTGGGAATCTTGCCGAGATCCTGCATCACATGAGGCTGGTCGGGATTTTTCAAGTCGACGATTATGGGCACATACTCGCTCTCGCCGAGAAACTGACCGTTGCGGCCCGGATTGCAGTAGAGCGACACCTTTGCGTAGATTCGGTATTTGCGGCCGGGCTTCAGGTGAAGCTCGTCGATGGGTATCAGAATCGATTGGTCGGGCACGTTGTATTCGTCCTTCTTGGCCTTGAACATGCTTTGGGCCGCCACGTAGTTGAGCGACGGCGACAGGCGGTAGTTGTCGTTGGCGTCACGCAACGCCCAGCCTCCGGGGCTGCTGTAGAATATTGCCTGACATTCGATGTCCTTTCCCTTGACTCCTGAAAGATTGAAGTCGACATGGATTGCCATGCATTGGATGCTGTCGTTGTCGACTTCGGGGAGTATCCACACTTTTTTTATCGGAGATGCTGTTTCGGCCGAGCACATTAGCGCGGCGCACATCGTTATTATGGCTGAAATGAGTATTCGCATTTTGATTTTCATCGTATTGTTTTGTAACGGGAGTGCAAAGGTAAGCATAAATTTCGTGCCGTGAAAACGCGTTTGCCGCTTTTAACGCCACTTTGGCTTATTTAAACATGCGTCATGTCCCGTTGACCTCGGACTATGTTAGATTGGGGTTACGAGGTGTTATATTATGTCATTTATGATACAAAAATTCGTAAAGATAGGGGATTGTTTTGGCGGTTAACCGATTAATCATTAAATTTGTAAGCTGAAACGGAAAGACGCTTCGTTGCATCATTCCGTTGACACGATTAAGTAATTTAATATTCATATTTTTCATAAAATAGATTACAAGATTATGAGTAAAGAAAAGAAATTCTTGACCTGTGATGGTAATCAGGCTGCCGCTCACGTGAGCTACATGTTCTCGGAGGTTGCCGCGATCTATCCTATCACTCCTTCGTCGACAATGGCTGAGTATGTTGATGAATGGGCTGCCGCAGGCCGCAAAAACATTTTCGGTGAAACCGTTTTGGTGCAGGAAATGCAGTCGGAAGGCGGTGCCGCCGGTGCGGTTCACGGTTCTCTTCAGGCCGGTGCCTTGACAACAACTTACACTGCTTCGCAGGGCTTGCTGTTGATGATTCCCAATATGTATAAGATTGCCGGCGAGTTGCTGCCTTGCGTATTCCACGTGTCGGCTCGTACATTGGCTTCTCACGCTCTTAGCATCTTCGGCGACCATCAGGATGTGATGTCGGTTCGTCAGACCGGTTTCGCAATGCTTGCCGAGGGTTCGGTACAGGAAGTGATGGACCTCGCAGGTGTGGCTCATCTTTCGACCATAAAGTCACGCGTGCCCTTCGTCAACTTCTTTGACGGATTCCGCACATCTCACGAAATCCAGAAGATCGAGATGCTCGAAACCGACGATCTCGCTCCGCTTCTCGACCGTGAGGCTCTTGCCGACTTCCGCTCACGCGCCCTCAACCCCGAAAATCCCGTAGCACGCGGTATGGCTGAAAACGGCGACGTATTCTTCCAGCATCGCGAAGCCTGCAACAAGTACTATGATGCAGTGCCCGCAATCGTAGAGGATTACATGAACAAGATTTCGGAAATCACCGGACGCAAGTATGGCTTGTTCAACTACTACGGAGCACCCGACGCTGAGCGCGTAATCATTGCCATGGGTTCGGTTACACAGGCCGCTCAGGAAGCCATCGACTACCTTGTAGAGCAGGGTGAGAAGGTGGGTCTTGTTTCGGTTCACTTGTATCGTCCCTTCTCGGCAAAGCACTTCCTTGCCGCTGTGCCCAAGACTGCAAAGCGCATCGCCGTGCTTGACCGCACCAAGGAGCCCGGAGCCAAGGGTGAGCCTCTCTACCTCGATGTAGTTGACTGCTACTACGGAGTTGAGAACGCGCCTATGATAGTAGGCGGCCGTTACGGTCTTGCTTCAAAGGACACCACTCCCGCTCAGATACTTTCGGTTTACGAAAACCTCGCTCTTCCCGAACCCAAGAACAACTTCTCTCTCGGTATCGTAGACGATGTTACTTACATGTCGCTTCCGATGAAGGCTGAGGTTGCTCTCGGCGACAAGAGCACCTATGAGGCTAAGTTCTTCGGTCTTGGTGCCGACGGTACTGTAGGTGCCAACAAGAACTCTGTTAAGATTATCGGTGACAACACCAATAAATATTGCCAGGCTTACTTCGCTTACGACTCCAAGAAGTCGGGAGGTTTCACCTGCTCTCACCTGCGTTTCGGCGACAAGCCCATCCGCTCGACCTATCTGGTGACCACTCCTAACTTCGTGGCATGTCACGTACAGGCTTACCTGCACATGTATGATGTGACTCGCGGTCTTCGCGACGGCGGTACATTCCTTCTCAACACCATCTGGGAAGGTGAGGAGCTTGCAAAGAATCTTCCCAACAAGGTTAAGCGTTACTTTGCCGAGCACAACATCACCGTTTACTACATCAATGCAACCCGCATTGCTCAGGAAATCGGTCTTGGCAACCGCACCAACACCATCCTTCAGTCGGCATTCTTCCGCATCACCGAGGTTATCCCCGTTGACCTTGCAGTAGAGCAGATGAAGAAGTTCATCGTAAAGAGTTACGGCAAGAAGGGGCAGGATGTTGTCGACAAGAACTATGCAGCTGTTGACCGCGGTGGCGAATACAAGAAGCTTGATGTTGATCCCGCATGGGCATCACTTCCCGATGATGCAGTGGTTGCCAACAACGACCCCGAATTCATCAACAAGGTGGTTCGCCCCATCAACGCTCAGGACGGCGACCTTCTGCCCGTATCGGCATTCATCAACGATGCTGACGGTACTTGGGCTCAGGGTACTGCCAAGTATGAGAAGCGCGGTGTTGCCGCATTCGTTCCCGAATGGAACAAGGACAACTGTATACAGTGTAACAAGTGTGCCTACGTTTGTCCTCACGCTTCTATCCGTCCGTTCGTCATCACTCCCGAGGAACTCGCAGCAGCTCCCTTCGGCGAAGATGCTACAATACCTGCAATCGGCAAGACATTCACCGGAATGCGCTTCATGCAGGCTGTCGATGTTCTCGACTGTCTTGGTTGCGGCAACTGCGTTGATGTATGTCCCGGCAAGAAGGGCGTGAAGGCTCTCGCAATGAAGCCTCTCGAAACTCAGCTTGATATCCAGAAGAACTGGGATTACTGTGTTGACAACGTTAAGTCAAAGGCTTCGCTCGTTGATGTAAAGGCCAATGTCAAGAACTCGCAGTTTGCAACTCCGCTCTTTGAATTCTCGGGTGCTTGCTCGGGTTGCGGTGAAACTCCCTACGTTAAGCTTATAACCCAGCTCTTCGGCGACCGTGAAATCGTTGCCAACGCTACCGGTTGTAGCTCAATCTACTCGGGTTCTGTTCCCTCGACTCCCTACACCAAGGATGAGAACGGCCGCGGTCCCGCATGGGCTAACTCGCTCTTCGAGGACTTCTGCGAATTCGGTCTTGGTATGAACATCGCCAACGAGAAGATGCGTGAGCGTCTTGACGCAGCTATGCGCGGCGTTCTTGACTGCCCCGTATGCAGCGAAGAGATCAAGGCTCTCGCCACCAACTGGCTCGATGAGAAGAACGACGCTGCCAAGAGCCGCGAAATCGCCGACAAGCTCGTTCCGTTGATGGAAGCTTGCGGTTGCGACGCTTGCAAGAAGGTTCTTGAACTCAAGCACTTCCTCGTAAAGCGCAGCCAGTGGATAATCGGTGGTGACGGTGCTTCTTACGATATAGGTTTCGGTGGTCTTGACCACGTTATCGCATCGGGCAAGGATGTCAACATCCTCGTTCTCGACACCGAGGTTTACTCAAATACCGGTGGTCAGGCTTCAAAGGCTACTCCTATCGGTGCAATCGCCAAGTTTGCCGCAGCAGGTAAGCGCATCCGCAAGAAAGACCTTGGTCTTATCGCAACAACCTACGGTTACGTATATGTAGCTCAGATTGCTATGGGTGCCGACCAGGCTCAGACCCTCAAGGCTATCCGCGAGGCTGAGGCTTACGACGGACCGTCGCTTATCATCGCCTACGCTCCTTGTATCAACCACGGTATCAAGGCCGGTATGGGTAAGGCACAGCAGGAAGAGGCTAACGCAGTAGCTTGCGGTTACTGGCAGTTGTGGCGCTACAACCCCGCAGCCGAGCTTGAGGGCAAGAATCCGTTCACTCTCGACAGCAAGGAACCCAACTGGGATGCATTTGAGGACTTCCTCAAGGGTGAAGTGCGCTACGCTTCAGTAATGAAGCAGTATCCGGCTGAGGCTCAGGAGCTCTTCCAGGCAGCCAAGGCTAATGCCAAGTGGCGTTACAACAACTATCGTCGCCTTGCTCAGCAGCAGTGGGGTGTTGACCCGGAAGTTGAAACACTTGAAAACAAGTAATAAGCCGCTCCTTAAAAGAGTGACCCAATAGACAACGGCGGTCGGTTCTTCAGAGAATCGACCGCCTGTTTTTTTGCACAAAAAAGTGCGCTTCGCGACATTATGGGGTGAAATGCGGGGCTTCGGTGTAATATATTTGCTGAAAAAAGTAATTATGGAAAACGCAACAACCAAAACATCGAGCCGCAAGGGCAAGAATCTGAAGTTTGATCAGGAGTGGAAAGATGCAGTCGATCGTCTGCCTAAACACTATCGCGACGAAATATGCGCCGCAATCGAAGCCTATCAGCGCGACCTGACGATAATCGAGGTGACCTCCGGAGTGCCCCGCGCCATATTCATGCTCATCATGCCCACAATCCGTCGCCGCTACCGCGCCCGTGAACTGCGACGCCTTGCCCGCGCCCGCAAAACCGCCACCAAATCCGCACCTTCACGCCCCACAGAACCCACGCAGCCGGCACCCACGCAGCCGACAACTGCTCAACCGACACCCACTCAGCCACAGCCTGTCATTCAACAACAAAAATCCGGCCGAAGCAAGCTTGACAAGCTGCTCCGCCGCAAACGTAGGGACGCGATACATCGCGTCCGCAAATAGTTAATGCCCATAAATGTTGAACGGAGGTTGAATTATCCATGTTGCCCGTGAATTACCCGTTGTTGATGTGGACGCGATGTATCGCGTCCCTACAATACGTGGGTGCATAAAATAAGCAAGGAGCCAAGCGTGTTGCTTAGCTCCTTGGGAGGGTGTTGTCTTACCAGGATTCGAACCTAGACAGGCAGAACCAAAAACTGCAGTGCTACCATTACACCATAAGACAATCCTTATTGCTCAAGCCGTTAGGCCTAAAGCGTTGCAAAGGTAAGGAGATTTTTCGACCTATGCAATATTTTGCTGCTAAATTTGGTTATTTGGCAATCAAAAGGAAGTAGTTCTTCTTGCCCTTCTGAACGAGTATATACTTGTCGTTGAGGAGCAAACTTTGAGTTGCGGGCTCGTTGATTTCAGTCACTTTCTCCTTGTTGATGGAGAAGCCTCCCTGCTGTGCAAGCTTGCGTAACTCGCCTTTGCTGGGGAACACGGCAGCCTTTTCGGTAAGCAGGTCAACGATTTTAACCGAGCCGTCGAGGTCGGCCTTTGCAATCTCAAATGTGGGCACGCCTTCAAATACGGCAAGGAGTGTGTCCTCGTCGATGCGGCGCAGGATGTCGCCGGCCTTGTTGCTGAAGAGAATCTGCGATGCCTCCACAGCGGCTTCGTAGTCGGCAGCCGAGTGTACCATAGTGGTGACCTCCTTGGCGAGGCGCTTCTGCAGCGGACGCTGTCCGGGATCCTTGGCCTGCTCGGCAACAAGTTCGTCGATCTCTTCGCGGGTAAGCTCGGTGAAGATCTTGATATATTTCTCGGCATCGGCATCCGACACGTTGAGCCAGAACTGGTAGAACTTGTAGGGTGAAGTGTATCGGGGATCGAGCCATACGTTGCCGCTCTCGGTCTTTCCGAATTTTCCACCATCAGCCTTTGTGATAAGCGGGCAAGTCAGCGCGAAAGCCTCACCGCCGTTGGTGCGGCGAATAAGCTCGGTACCGGTTGTGATGTTGCCCCACTGGTCAGAGCCACCCATTTGCAGCTTGCAGCCCTTGGTTTCGTATAGGTGGAGGAAGTCGTATCCCTGGAGGAGCTGATAGGTGAACTCGGTGAATGAAAGTCCGTCACGAGTCTCACCGTTGAGGCGTTTCTGCACCGAGTCTTTCGCCATCATGTAGTTGACGGTGATGTGCTTGCCCACGATGCGGGCAAAGTCGAGGAACGAGAAGTCCTTCATCCAGTCGTAGTTGTTGACGAGCTCGGCCTTGTTGGGAGCGTCTGACTCGAAATCAAGGAACTTTGCGAGTTGCTTCTTTATGCATTCCTGATTGTGACGCAGGGTGGCTTCGTCGAGCAGGTTACGCTCGGTCGACTTGCCCGAAGGGTCGCCTATCATGCCGGTGGCGCCGCCCACGAGTGCGAGCGGTTTGTGGCCGCAACGCTGAAGGTGACGGAGCATCATCACTCCGCACAAGTGGCCTATGTGAAGTGAGTCGGCAGTGGGGTCGATACCCACGTAAGCGGTGACCTGCTCTTTTTCAAGCAGTTCTTCGGTGCCGGGAATCATGGTGTGTACCATCCCGCGCCATTTAAGTTCGTCGATAAAATTCATCGAATGATAAAAAATATAGTTTGTATCTAAATGTATCAAGTGGATTTTGAGTTGCAAAATTAATCATTTATCATGACATTGCGCAATGTAATTGGCGTAAAAAACTTAAATTTGTGCAATTATGATTTTGAATTGTAATGGCGGCGATTGCCGCCGGGTATAAAAGGCATTGAAATGAATGACTTGATAAAGCTTGAAAGCGATAAGTTGCGTTATATGGGGTTGTCGGTTGACAATCCCTGCCCTGTCACCGTGAAGTCGGGTGTGACTGCGGTGATAGGCGCCAACGGCTCGGGCAAGTCGACGCTCGGGCGAATACTTGAGAAGGGATGGAACATTGCCACCAACATTGTGCGTCCGTGTCGTCCCGACCTGAAGGTGAAGTTCATCGAGTTTGGCGACATACACTCGCTCAGCGGTTTTCATGTCGAGTACTACCAGCAGCGTCACGAGGCTACGATGAACGATGAAGTCCCCACGGTGAGGGAGCTTATGGGACAACGCATCGACATGCCGCAATGGGACATCTATTGCCGCCGGATGCGCCTTGAGGGAATCGAGGACAAGAAGGTCAACTTCCTGTCGAGCGGCGAGCTGCGCAAGCTCCTTGTGGTCAACGTGCTGCTTGAGTCGCCCGACCTGCTTATAATGGACAATCCCTACATAGGTCTTGATGCTGCGTCGCGCGACCTGCTCGACGAGGCTATAGCCGACATGTCGTCGCGAGGCATCTCGGTGATGCTGCTGTTGTGCAATCCCGGCGAGATACCGGCAGTGGTCGACACGGTGATACCGATGATCGACATGCGCATAGGCGAGCCGATAACGCGCGAGGGCGATGTGCAGATTGTGCGCAACCGCGTCATGTCGCTTATGGATTATGCCGTCGACCTTGAGCGCATCCCCAAGTCGACTCGCGTGACAAAGCATTACGAGGTGGCACTCGAGCTTCGCGGCTGCAATGTGAAATATGGCCGACGCATGATTCTTGAGAATGTGTCGTGGACCGTGCGCCGCGGCGAATGCTGGGCTCTTGCCGGGCCAAACGGTGCCGGAAAGTCGGTGTTGCTCAGCCTTGTGTATGCCGACAATCCGCAGGCCTATTCCAACGACATCACTATCTTTGACCGCAAGCGAGGAAGCGGCGAGAGCATCTGGGACATAAAGAGCCGCATAGGATATGTGTCGCCCGAGATGCACCTCTATTTCCGTCACCAGGGCACTGTGGCCGATGTCGTTGCTCAGGGTCTTGGAAACACGCTGGGTAGCTTCGGACGCACCAACGCCTCCAACTATGAAGCCGCTATGCGCTGGCTTGAGCTGTTTCATCTCGAGTCATTTGCCGACAGGCGTTACTCCACATTGTCGACAGGTGAGCAGCGGATGGTGCTGATTGCACGCACGCTCATCAAGCACCCCGACCTGCTGATTCTCGACGAACCCCTGCACGGACTCGATGCCGCACGCAAGCGCAGCGTGAGAGCGGTTGTCAACGCGCTTGTGCATCGCGACTCGCCCACATTGATATATGTGACCCACTTCCTGCCCGAGGTGCCTGAGTGTGTTTCGTTCACCAAGACTCTTGAAAAGTTAAAAAATGTATAAAAGCGGGCGGGGTGAGAGATTGAATCGTTGTCAAACTGTTACTTTTTTGTAACTTTGACAAATTGGATACCTATAAATATATGAAATCACTTCATTTTGCTATAATCATTCTTGCAATGTTTATCGCAGGCTGTAAAGGCGCAAAGAAGCAATCGACAGTTGAAGTCATCGAGGCTCCGGCGACTATCGACATCGTGAATTTCAATGCCGACAGCGCGTATAAATATGTCAAGACCCAGGTCGATTTCGGGCCGAGGGTTCCCGGCTCTACGGGACACGCGGCTTGTGCCGACTACCTGATAAACAGCCTGTCGCGCTATGGCGCCGACACTGTCATCGTGCAGCGGGCTGCTTTGAAGAATTATCTCGACGGCGCCATGCCCATTATAAACATAATGGGCCGATACGGAGTCGACAAGCCCAAGAGAGTGCTGCTCGTGGCGCATTGGGACACCCGTCCCTGGGCCGACAATGACCCCAATATCGAGAACAGGGCGAGAGCCGTGCCCGGAGCCAATGACGGAGCCAGCGGAGTGGGTGTGCTGCTTGAAATAGCGCGTCAGATGAGCGCCAAGCGTCCCGATGTGGGAGTTGACATCCTCTTTGTCGACGGTGAGGACTCAGGCCGCTCCGACGGATGGGGCGCGTCGGAGGAAACGTGGTGCATCGGAACCCAGTACTGGATTAAGAATATGCCTTACACGCAAAGCACGCTTCCCCGCTACGGAATATTGCTCGACATGGTGGGCGGCATCGATGCCACATTCCCGCGTGAATATGTGTCGGACTACTATGCCCGCGCGGTCAACGACAAGGTATGGAGCATGGCCTCGGCCTCGGGTTACGGCAAGGTGTTCAGTAACGATCAGCGCGGCGGTCTTATCGACGACCACACGTTTATCAACCGTGCCGGTATCCCCTGCATCGACATCATCGAGTGTGGCCATCCCGAAACTGGTACATTCTCGCCTGTGTGGCACACCGTAAACGATGACATGGAGCACATCGACAAGAACACGCTTAAGGCGGTGGGACAGACCGTGGCCAACGTATTATATCACGAAAAAGCCGAATAACAACAAAACTACATATACAATGACTATAAATCAGCTACAGGACGAAATAATTGAAGAGTTTGCCGACATCGATGACTGGATGGACCGTTACGCCTATATAATCGACATGGGCAATGCGTTGCCTCCCATCGACGAGGCCTATCGTACACCCGAGCATCTTATCGAGGGCTGCCAGAGCCGTGCATGGCTCCATGCCGAGTTGACCCCCGAGGGAAAAATCGAGTACACCGCCGACAGTGACGCTATAATCGTGAAGGGAATCATAAGCATGCTTGTAAAGGTGCTGTCGGGTCACACTCCGCGTGAAATCGTTGACAGCGACCTATACTTCATCGACCGCATAGGCCTGTCGGAGAACCTGTCGCCGACGCGAAGCAACGGACTCGCCGCCCTCGTGAAGCAGATGCGGCTCTATGCCGTGGCATTCCTTGCCAAGCAGCAGGCCGAAGGCGCGGCCCAATGAGCTTCTACCGGTCACCCGTAAAGAAATATTCCAATCATTATAAATAATTAAAAGTCAACTTATGTTTAAAAATCAACCTGCGGGCTTGTATGTGCTGTCGCTTGCCAATATGGGCGAACGTTTCGGCTACTACACCATGCTCGCGATCTTCCTGCTGTTCCTGCAGGCGAAATTCGGCTTCGATGCCGCAGTTTCAGGTCAAATCTATGCCATTTTCCTTGCCTTGGTCTACTTTATGCCTCTGATTGGAGGTTGGGTTGCCGACAAGTGGAGTTTCTCAAAGTGTGTCGTCACGGGTATCTGCATCATGTTTGTGGGCTACCTGATAATGGCCATCCCCACTGAAATACGCAGCACTTCGTCGCTGATTGTGCTATGTGCCGCTCTTGCGCTGATTGCCGTCGGCACGGGATTGTTCAAGGGTAATCTCCAGGTTATGGTGGGCGACCTCTACAACGATCCCCGTTACTCGTCGCAGCGCGACTCGGCATTCTCGATTTTCTACATGGCAATCAACATCGGCTCGATGTATGCGCCCATGACCGCCACCGCTATGTGTAACATGGCCATGAAGGGTCAGGGTCTTGTCTACAATCAGAAGCTTCCCGCACTGTGTAACGCATATCTTGACGGACATGAAAACGCCGCCGACCTCGTGGCTACGATCAATGAGAGCGGAATGCAGGTGGGCGCATCGCTCGGCGAGTTCTGCTTGAAATATATCGACACCCTGTCGACCGGCTACGGCTACGGATTCGGTGTGGCATGTGTTTCGCTCATTGTCAGCTTCCTTGTCTACATTATCGGCCGTCGCGCTTACGCTCAGGTAATCACCGACAAGAAGTCGGCATCGGCCGCATCGGCTGTAAATAACGGTCCCGAACTCACTCCCTCGCAGACCAAGAGCCGCATCATCGCTCTTCTTCTCGTGTTTGCTGTTGTCATCTTCTTCTGGATGGTATTCCATCAGAACGGTGCCACTCTCACTGAATTTGCCAAGAGCTGTACTTCGCCCGAAGCTACAGGATGGACCCGAATCGGATTCAACGTGTGGGCTCTTACCGCTATATTCATCGGCGTTTATGCACTTTTCAACCTCTTCCAGACCCGCAGCAACTCAGGTCGCGCAATATCGGCTCTGATCCTTGCAGCCGTAGCAGGTGCTCTCGTTTACATCTACAATATAACTCCTGAAGTGGTTGAAGGCATCCAGCCTCAGCAGTATCAGCAGTTCAACCCGTTCTATGTGGTTGCGCTCACTCCGGTGTCGCTCGCGTTGTTCGGATGGCTCGCTTCGCGCAAGAAGGAGCCTTCGGCACCCCGCAAGATCGGCTACGGTATGGTAATGGCCGGTATCGCTTACGGTGTCATGGTTATCGGTTCGCTCGGCCTTGCCGGAACTCAGGGAGCCGTATCGCCCAACTGGCTGATTTCGACCTATCTGTTGCTCACATTTGCCGAGCTTCTGTTGTCGCCTATGGGTATCTCCTTCGTGTCAAAGGTGGCTCCTCCCAAGTACAAGGGCGCCATGATGGGCGGATGGTTTGCAGCTACGGCCATCGGTAACTACCTCGTGTCGATACCCATGTTGCTTTGGGGCAAGATTTCGCTTGCATGGCTTTGGGGAATCCTCATCATCATCTGCGGCATCTCGGCTACATTTATCTTCGCTATAATGAAGAAGCTCGAGGCCGCTACATCCGATGCTCCCGCGCTTGATCCCGTGGACAATGTTGAGGATGACGCTATATGATATAACCCGTCGACTTGACTAATAAAAACGGCAAGGCAACCGCAGGTATTTTACCGCTACGGTTGCCTTGCTTGTTAATTTTAGTTGACAAATTGCCGCTGGTTAGCGAATAAATGATTAACTTGCACTCGATTTAAAGAGAAAAAATATACCTGTAATGCGAAATTTTACCAATGTACATGACATAGGCGACCTCCGCACTGCTGTGGCCGAGGCGCTTGAAGTGAAAGCCAACCGATTCGGCTACAAAAATCTCGGTGAGAACAAGACCCTGCTCATGCTCTTTTTCAACTCATCGCTGCGTACCCGATTGAGCACCCAGAAGGCTGCCATGAATTTGGGCATGAACGTGATGGTGCTCGATGTCAATCAGGGAGCATGGAAGCTTGAAACCGAGCGCGGAGTCATCATGGACGGCGACAAGCCCGAGCATCTGCTTGAGGCCATTCCGGTTATGGGATGCTACTGCGATGTGATAGGCGTCAGGTCGTTTGCGCGTTTCGAGTCCAAGGCCGACGACTACGAGGAGAAGATAATCAACCAGTTCATCCGATATTCAGGCCGCCCCGTGTTCTCGATGGAAGCGGCTACGCGTCATCCGTTGCAGTCGTTTGCCGACCTGATAACCATCGAGGAGTACAAGACCGTTGAGCGTCCCAAGGTGGTGATGACATGGGCTCCTCACCCCAAGGCTCTTCCCCAGGCTGTACCCAACTCGTTTGCCGAGTGGATGAACGCCGCCGGCTACGACTTCGTGATAACGCACCCCCACGGCTACGAACTCGCTCCCGAGTTTGTGGGCAATGCCAAGGTTGAGTATGATCAGGACAAGGCTCTTGAGGGTGCCGACTTCGTATATGCCAAGAACTGGAGCGCCTACATGGATCCCAATTACGGCAAGGTGATAAGCACCGACCGCAGCTGGACCGTGACGGCCGAGAAGATGGCGCTGACCAACAACGCTTACTTCATGCACTGCCTGCCCGTGCGCCGCAACATGATTGTTAGCGACGATGTAATCGAGGGCCCGAGGTCGCTGGTGATTCCCGAAGCCGCCAACCGTGAGATTTCGGCTCAGGTGGTGTTGAAGCGTATTCTTGAAGGATTGCAGAAATAGAGCCGATGAGTACGAAGAGCCCCAAGGAGGTGATAGATGCCGCTCTTGTCACAGGATGCAACAAGGTGGCGTTGCCGTCGCGTGACTTCGGCCGATTTGCGCTGCTTACGGTTCTTGCCGGTGTCTACATCGCATTCGGAGGCACGCTGTCGGTGATTCTCGGATACGGATTTCCCGAACTGACGGCCGGCAACCCCGGTCTTCAGAAGTTGCTTAGCGGAGCTGCGTTCCCGATAGGACTTATACTTGTGGTGGTGCTCGGCGCCGAGCTGTTTACCGGCAACAATGCGTTGCTCATGCCGCCGCTCATGGCCGGTAAGTGCTCATGGCGCGATGTCGCCGTTAACTGGGCGCTGGTCTATCTTGGCAACTTCGTGGGAGCTATAGGCTTCGTATATGTGTTTGTCTATGTCACGGGGCTTATGTCTCCCGAGCCTTATCATGCCGCAATAGTGAAGATAGCCGAGGCCAAGGTGTCGATGCCGTGGCTTACGGTCATGGTGAAAGGTATCGGAGCCAACTGGTGCGTGTGTCTTGCGATATGGCTTGCTATGGCCGCCAAGAGCAGCGGTGCCAAGATGTTTGGCTGCTGGCTTCCTGTCATGGCTTTCGTTGCGCTGGGCTACGAGCACTCGATTGCCAACATGTTCTTCATCCCTTGCGGAATGCTTGAGGGGGCATCGGTCACTCCGTGGCAAATGGTGTGCGACAACCTGATTCCCGCCACGATAGGCAACATTATAGGAGGTGCCTTGCTGGTGGGATGTGTGCACGTATATCTACATCGCGTCAAGTCCTGAATTACTGAACGATAAAAAAAAGCAGGCGGCGTGTCGGGTTATTGAAAACGACACGCCGCCTGTTGTTATCTTGCTTGTTGATATGCTTATTCGGCGCACACCGATGCGAGTGCGTCGGCAAGCGATTCAAGCGAATAGCGTATTACCGAGCGCGGAGAGCCTATGTTGAGGCGCATGAATCCGCTGCCTTCGGCTCCAAACATCGCTCCGTCGTTGAGCGCGAGATGAGCCTTGTTGACAAAGAGCTTTATGAGCTCGTCGTGCGACATGCACAGCCCGCGGCAGTCGAGCCACACAAGGAATGATGCCTCGGGACGAATTACCTTTATGTCGGGCAGCTTCTCGGCTACGATTTCCTCCACTTCGGCGATTGTGCCTTCGATGTATTCAAGCATCTCGTCGAGCCAATCCTCGCCTTGGGTGTAGGCGGCTTCGGTGCCTATGGTGGCTATGAATGTGGGAGCGTCAAATTCATTCACCATGAGCCAGTGGAAGAAGGGTTCGCGCAGCTTGGGATTCTTCACCACGCACCATGAGCTTACAAGGCCGGCGATGTTGAATGTCTTGGAGGGAGCTCCCAGGGTAATCGACACTTCGGCTGCCTCGGGGCTTACCGATGCGAAGGGGAAGTGGGGCTTGCCGTAGAGCATGAGGTCAGCATGGATTTCGTCGCTTACCACCGTCACGCCATACTTCTTGGCGAGTCGAGCAACTTCCTGAAGCACATCGACGCTCCACTGGATGCCCACGGGGTTGTGGGGGTTGCAGAGAATCATCATCTTGGGGTGCTCGTCGCGGAATATGCGTTCAAGTCCCTCGAGGTCCATGCGGTAGCTTTCGCCGTCAAATATCAGGGGATTGTTGACCACTACTCGGTCGTTGCCTTCGGTCACCATGCGGAACGGGTGATATACCGGCGGCTGTATCACCACTTTGTCGCCGCGCTGGGTGAAGAAGTTGATAGCAAGCGCAATGCCTTTTACAACTCCGGGTATATAGGTAATCTCTTCACGTTTTACATTCCAGTTGTGGCGGCGTGCAAGCCAGCCTGTGATTGAGTCCCAATAGCTTTGGGGTGCTCCGGCGTAGCCGTAGACGGGGTGCTCGATGCGTCGCGACAGTGCTTCGCGGATGCGTGGCGACACGGCAAAGTCCATGTCGGCAATCCATAAGCCGAGCAGGTCGTCGCGTCCAAAAAATTCATTTAGTGAATCTACTTTCATAGCACCACTTCCGTGGCGGTCGATAAGTTGATCGAAATTGTATTTTCCCATTGTGGTATTTAATTTACTAAAGAAACCTCGCGGGTTTCACTTACACTTTATTTTTTTGCAAATATACGATTTTTAGTGCGATTGATTCAATCTTTTTTGCTAAGTTTGTATTACATTACAACAAAAACTGGCTTACAGCGATGGACGAACGCAGAAAACTTACTCCCGAAGAAGAAGACAGGCTCGTCGAAGCCGAATTTCAGGATGTGCTTAACGGCTATCTTGCGAGTAATCACCGCAAGAAGGTGGAAATAATAGAAAGAGCGTTCCGATTTGCAAAAGAGGCCCATAAGGGCATCAGACGCAGGTCGGGAGAGCCTTATATATTGCATCCTATAGCCGTAGCCAAGATCGCGAGTCAGGAAATCGGCCTTGGCTCGACCTCGATTTGTGCCGCCTTGCTGCATGATGTGGTCGAGGACACCGAGTACACGGTCGAGGACATCGAGCAGCATTTCGGCAAGAAGATTGCACAGCTCGTAGCCGGGCTCACCAAGATTTCGGGCGGTATATTCGGCGACAAGGCATCGGCCCAAGCCGAGAACTTCCGCAAGCTGCTGCTCACCATGAGCGAGGACATACGCGTGGTGCTTATAAAGATGGCCGACCGACTGCACAACATGCGCACTCTCGGTTCAATGTCGCCCAACAAGCAGTATAAGATCGCCGGTGAAACACTCTACATATATGCTCCGCTGGCCCATAGACTCGGCCTGTTTGCAATAAAGACCGAACTTGAGGATCTCAGCTTCAAATATGAGCATCCGGCCGCATACTCGCGTATAAGCGAACAGATAAGGGAGTCGGAGTCGAGGCGTGCCGCCGTCTACAACGACTTCTCGCTGCCCATCAAGGAGAAGCTCAACGAGATGGGAATAACCTATGATGCCAAGGCTCGGCTTAAGTCGGTCTATTCTATATGGCGCAAGATGGAAACCAAGCACATCCCGTTTGAGGAGGTGTATGACCTCTATGCCATGCGCATAATATTCGACTGCCCCGACCAGAGCAAGGAGAAGGCTATATGCTGGCAGATATATGCCGCCATTACCGACCTCTACAAGCTGCATCCCGAGCGCACGCGCGATTGGATAAGCAACCCCAAGGCCAACGGCTATCAGGCTCTGCATCTTACCGTGATGGGCCCCGACGGCAACTGGATCGAGGTGCAGATTCGTTCGCGACGCATGGACGAGATTGCCGAACTCGGATTTGCCGCACACTGGAAATATAAGATAGGCGAGGGCGACGAGGAGAGCGAGCTTAATGCCTGGCTGTCGACAATCAAGGACATCCTTGAGAATCCCGAGCCCAACGCCATCGACTTTCTCGACACTCTTAAGCTGAATCTGTTTGCCTCGGAAATCGTGGTGTTCACCCCTAAGGGCGAATTGCTCACGCTCCCCAATAACTCGACGGTGCTCGACGTGGCATTTGAGCTTCACTCGCAGATAGGAATGCACTGCATTGCAGGCAAGGTCAATCACAAGCTTGTGCCGCTGAGCCACAAGCTGCGCTCGGGCGACCAGGTGGAGGTGCTCACATCGCAGTCGCAGACCCCCAAGCCCGAGTGGGTCAACTTCCTTGCCACCGCAAAGGGCAAGACAAGATTGCGTGCCGTGCTGCGCAAGGAGCTGCAGCCTATTATCGAGAAGGGTAAGGAGATATATGATAATTTCCTGAAGGAGCATTCGATAATGGAGAACAACGAGGTGCTTACCAAGATTCTCGGAGCGCTTCATTTCCAAAATCGCGAAACACTGTTCACCGCTCTCGGCAACGGAGAAGTGACGCTCCCGCAATATCTGGTCAAGATGCTACGCCCGGTATCGTCGTCGCTTATATCAAAGATACTCCGTCCGCTCAAAGGTAACAAGGGAAAGAAGTCGGGCGAAAACAACGAGGATGTCGCCCCCGCCAAGGCTCCCATCAACATGAAGGAAACCTACATTCTGCGATGTGGCGAGGATGGCAACAACTTTAAGATATCGGATTGCTGCAGCCCCATTCCCGGCGATGATGTAATGGGATGGGTAAACGACGACGGCGATGTGGAGTTGCATGCGCTCACGTGTCCCCGCGCACAGGTGCTGAAGGCAAGTTATGGAAGGAGAATATTGAATACGGAGTGGGCCGAGCAGACCCACAAGTTCCTTGCCAATATAAGAATGGAGGGTATCGACCGCTTCGGCATCCTTCAGGAGATCATACAGATGATATCGATGCACATGGCTATCGACATCCGCAAGCTTGACATCGAGGCCGAGAACGAAGTGTTTCATTGCGACCTTTCGGTGCTTGTAAGTGACACAAATGTAGTGACCGACCTGTGCAATAAGGTGAAGCAGATACGTGGTGTGCAACGAGCCAGCCGAGTGAACTGACATTATTTTCAAGGATGATGATGAACAATCTTTTTTCAAGAAACAACATCATAAGGGCGCTGCTTTTCATCGGTGCCGTTGTGATTATAATAGGTTTCCTTCCCCGCAAGGACACCAACACCTACCACTACGAGATGGGAAAGCCCTGGGCCTATTCACTGCTAACGGCGCCAAGCGACATGCCCATATACCTTGACACGATAAGTGCACGTCACGTGCGCGACAGCATAGACGCGTCGTTCCGTCCCGTATATGAGCGTGACCAGAACATCGAGAAGTCGGCAGTGGCCGCCTACGCTACGAGAGTCAACAACACCGAGTCGCTCGGCCTGAGTCCGCTCGAACGCAACCGACTGATAAATACGCTGCGCACACTGCTTGAAAGCGGCATCGTGGATCAGGAAACCTATCAGGAGGTTAAGTCGGGGCGATTGCCTGAGGTGCGTTTCATCCATGACAATACATCGATCTACATACCCACCGACGGATTCATGTCGGCCCGCGTGGCCTACGAGCGGCTCGACAGCATATTCAGCGAGGAGCATTACCGCCGGGCGATAGAGCTGACGGCAATGTCGCAATTCCTTGTCCCCAACATCGTGCGTGACACAGTGGCCACCGAGCGTCTTTACGACGAGATGCTGCAAAAGGCCATGGCTCCCGTGGGCGTGATTCAGCAAGGTGAGCGAATAATCGACAAGGGCGACATTGTCACCCCCGAGCTTTACTCGCTGTTGCAGACCTACGACTCGATGACCGGACAACGTTCGGCGAGCAAGGTCGACCGTCACTATTACCCCATCTTAGGGCAGCTGCTCTATGTGATGATACTGCTTGCCTCGCTCTATTTCTTCCTCGGATATTTCCGTTGGCGCATATTTGGCAACACCCGTGCCATGGTGCTTATAATGGCGCTTATCACGGCATTTGTGGTGTTCTCCTACGGTATGGGCGACACATTCCGCAGCGGATTGTACATGGTGCCGTTTACCATCGTGGCCATCCTGATGGTGGTGTTCTTCGACGGCCGCACGGCATTCTTTGTCTACATCACCGAGATTATGCTGTGTACGATAATCTCCAATTTCCCGCTCGAGTTCATCTTCGTGCAGTTGATTGCCGGCATCACGGCTATCACCTCGCTCAAAAATCTCGACCGCAGGTCGCAGCTTGTGCGCTCGGCACTCTTCATTTTCCTCGCTTACAGCATCTCCTATACGGCTGTGGAGGTCATGCAGGTGGGAACGCTTGAGAAGCTGAACACAAGGATGTTTGGCTGCTTTGCGATCAATGCCGTGCTCATATCGTTTACCTACATACTGGTGTTTGTGCTTGAGAAGATTTTCGGATTCGTGTCGTCGGTTTCGCTTGTCGAGCTGAGCGATGTCAACAACCCCATTCTCCGCGAGCTCTCGGAGGAGTGTCCCGGAACATTCCAGCATTCGATGCAGGTGAGTACGCTCGCTTCCGATGCCGCCCACCGCATAAACGCCAATGTGCAGCTTGTGCGTACCGGAGCTTTGTATCACGACATAGGCAAGATAAACAATCCCGCATTCTTTACCGAGAATCAGCATGGCGTGAATCCGCATGACGCACTCAATCCCATGCAGAGCGCACGTGTGGTGATAGGCCATGTCATCGACGGACTGAAGAGGGCCGAGAAGGCTCAGCTGCCCGATGTGGTGAAGGACTTCATAACCCAGCATCACGGAACCGGCAAGGCAAAATATTTCTACAACACCTACTGTAACGCTCACCCGGGCGAAGAGGTGGATGAGGCTGCGTTTACCTATCCCGGTCCCAATCCTCAGACACGCGAGGCATCCATACTGATGATGGCCGATGCCGTAGAGGCTGCGTCACGCTCGCTGAAGGAGCATACGGTGGAGAACATAACGGCGCTTGTCAACCGCATAATCGATGCGCAGATTGCCGAAGGACTTCACAACGAGTCGACCATTTCGTTCCGTGACGTCAACATCATAAAGGAGGCTTTTGTGGAGCGACTGCGTACGATGTATCACGTGAGAGTGAGCTATCCCGACCTGAAAAAGCCGGCCGAGCCCGCTCTGCCCGCCGATACAAAGCCCGAGGTGAAAACCGAGGGTGACACTACCGCGACATCAAAGTGACCTGCGCTGTGGCGTTAAACTACTTTTTATGATTGAGTTAATACTTGTTTAATCGGGACGATATTACAAAAATTTCAGTAATTTTGTTAATGACGACCGGATTGGCGAGTGCGTGACTCCCGATTGCGTGTTGTCGCATATTTTTATAATATTGGTTCCGTCATGAAAAGAATTGCATTACTGTTTATATCAGTCATCGTCCTTGCTTCGGCTTCAGGGATGGGTGCGGCACCACGTGACACTAAAAAGCAGAAATTCGAGAAGCCCGATATGGAGAAGATTCGCGAGGAGGTCAACGACCCTTCGTCGAAGTACTACTATCCGCTGTTGATGAAGAATTTTGAAACCAACGATACTTTGCTCGACCTTGACCAGTATCGTCACCTCTATCTCGGTTATGTATTCCAGGAGGATTACAATCCCTATCGCAAAAGCGAACACACCAACAAGGTTGAGGATCTTTACTATAAGGATAAGCACACTCCGGCCGAGTGTGACACTATCATAAAGTATGCCGAGCTGTCGTTGAAGGACGATCCCTTTGACCTGCGTCAGATGTCGTTTCTGATATATGCCTATCGAGAGAAGCAGAAGAACAATCTCGCCAATATATGGCAATATAAACTTAATCACATTCTTGAGGCGATAGTGTCGACCGGCACCGGTCTTGACGAGGAGAACGCCTGGATAGTGATAAATCCTCAACATGAATACAATCTGCTGAACTTCAAGAATTATATTGCCAAGTCGCAGGAGTATAAGCCGCCACATTACGACTATATAACGGTGAACCAGGAGGACTCCAAGGACCCGAAAGGATTCTACTTCAATGTGCTGTACATATTGCAGGAGTATTACCGAAAGTTCCCCGACAGCAAGTAACGGCAAGCACCACAGATAAAAGAAAAAGGCTCGGATTATTCAATCCGAGCCTTTTCTATTTATTGACATAGTGTGACGACAGTCGTCACTTCCATTTCATCTTGAGCGAGCCGTACATTATGGCTGCGAGTGCGATGAACAATCCCACGCTTCCGGCAAGGAGCGCATAGGTTTCGAGATTGAGCAGTACATAGATGTAGATGTATATTATCGACAGCAGTCCGCTGATGACCAAGGCCGCCTTGCGTGACTTGAGCACACCGAAGATGTAGAGTCCCACGAGCGCGATGGTCATCACTGCCGCCACAAGATAGCTTACGCCGAAGCCGATGTGCTCCGACAGCGACAGCAGCAACGAGTAGAATAGCACCAGGGCAAGGCCTATGAGCAGGTACTGGAACACGTATATGGGATGCTTGGTAATCGTTTCGGCAAACAGTGCGGCGATGAATGTGAGCAGTATTACGAGTGTCGCATACTTCAATGCGCGTGACGTCTTCTGATAACGGTCGACCGGAACAAGCATGTCCACGCTTACAACCGATTCATTGATGTTGTAGGTGTTGGAGCCGGTGAATGCTTGCGGATAGTTGCGGTTTATGGCATTGAGCTTCCAGTTGGCGCTGAATTTGCCGTCATCGACAGTGCGCTCCGAGGGAAGTATCATGCCCTTGAACGAGGGTGACTTGCAGGTGCCTTCGATGGTTATGTCACTTGCCTTGCCTACGGGAGCAAATCCTATCTCCTTGGAGCCTTTGGCTGTAATCGACAGTGAATAGGGTACCGATGTCGAGTCGGCCAACTGCGAGAGGTTGATCGGCGCCGACAGTGCGTTGCGCCATCCCCGGCTGTCGCTCTCTTTGGTGGAATAGGTTGATATTACCTCATAGTCCTCGATCGGCTCGTAGTCGGAACCTCCTTCCATTTCGCAGCTTTCACTGCCCATGCGGAAGGCCGACAGAGTTTCGATGCCCTTCAGCTCACCGATGACAACGTTGACGCGCGCGTTGTCGAGCTTAAGAGCGGTTAACGGGATTCCGGTCTTTTCGAGATAGGTCATGTCGAAATTTCCTGAGAGCGTTATGTCGCTGTTGTAGACGATAGTTTCGTAGATGCTGCGTGACAGCTTGCGCGATTCGATCGCGGCCTTTGCATCAAGTGAGGCCGGGAGCAGCGTCACTACGCCCACCGAGTCGACAGCGCCCTTGTTGTGGTAGGGTATCGTGACGATTGGGCCTATTATCGTCTGGGGGCCGCTCCATGATTCGCTGATTTCGGTCACGGTGTCCTTTTGACGCTCCTCGCGGTCATCGGTAAGCGCGAAGAGGAAGGCATCGGGAATCAACAGCAGTATGCACAGGATTACAATGAATATAATCTTGAATGTAAGCGTCGATGTGAACGGCACGGGATTGTAGCCCGACGGCCTCGGCGGTATGGGAGGCATGGGCGGTACAGGAGGAGGAACTGTTTCCATTGTAATGTGATTTTAGATGATGTGATTGGTTTATTTTTGCGTGAAATAGTAGTCGAGCACATCGCGAGCCGCCGTGAACGAGCTTTGGACATTGGAGAGCACGCGGTTCTCCTTCTCGATCAGCAACCGTTCTACTTCGGGATTGCTGTAGAAGTGGTTGCGCAGTTGCTCGTTGATTGTTTCATACATCCAGTAGCGGGCCTGTTCCTGACGCTTGCGCTCGAAGTAACCGTTGTCCTTTACAAACTTGAAGTAACGGTCGATCATCTCCCACACTTCGGCGATGCCGAGGTCGTAGTAACCCGAGTAGCACAGCACTTCGGGAATCCATCCCGACATTGTGGGCGGGAAGAGGTGCAGTGCGCTGCGGAACTGGGCCTGAGCAAGACGGGCGCGGTCGACATTGTCGCCGTCGGCCTTGTTTATCACTATTCCGTCGGCCATCTCCATGATGCCTCGCTTGATGCCCTGCAGTTCGTCGCCTGTTCCGGCAAGCTGGATGAGCAGGAAGAAATCGACCATCGAGTGCACGGCGGTTTCGCTTTGTCCCACGCCCACGGTTTCCACAAATATGTTGTTGTAGCCGGCGGCTTCACACAGCACAATTGTTTCGCGGGTCTTGCGGGCCACGCCGCCGAGGCTTCCGGCCGACGGGCTGGGGCGGATGAATGCCGACGGATGCACGGCAAGACGCTCCATGCGGGTCTTGTCGCCGAGAATCGAGCCTTTGGTGCGTTCGCTTGATGGGTCTATGGCGAGGACGGCGAGTTTGCCGCCATCCTTCAGTATGTGCAGTCCGAATACATCGATCGATGTCGACTTTCCGGCACCCGGGACTCCGGTTATGCCTATGCGTCGTGAATTTCCCGAGTAGGGGAGGCACTTCTCAATCACCTCCTGGGCTATCGCCTGGTGCTCGTGCGAAAGGCTCTCGACAAGCGTGACGGCGCGGCTCAGGATTGTGACATCGCCTTTAAGTATTCCCTCGACGAGCTCTCCCGAAGTGGGAAGCGGCTTGCGGCGTCGGGGTTTCAGGTAGGGATTGACCGATGGCGGTTGGGTGACACCGCTGTTTACGGTCAATCCGCTGTATTTGTCGTCGTTTTCTATGTGATGATGTTGATTCATGGGTGAGGTTTTTGGGTAAAAGTTTAGTCAATGTATTCTCCCACGACGCGCACGGTCGACTGTGGACGGTCGGGGTCGTTGGTTATTATGATGACGCGTGCGTTGAGCAGCTCGTCGGCCGACTTTGACGGGTCGACCTTGATTTCAATCTTTCCTTGGCCGCCGTTCTTGATTTTGTCCTTGTTGACCTTGACGGTCACGGCGGGATCGACCGAGTAGGCCTTGCGGATTATGAGCGGCTCCTTGCCGAAGTTGTCGACAGTCACTTCGGCTGTGTGAATCTTGTCGCGTGACATCTCCTCAAAGTCGACGGCATTGGTCGACAGTGCGATGCGCGGGGCTTTTTCGCGCTGCTCGGGAGTGAGCTTGCTGAAGTCCTCGTTCAGGATGGCGGTCAGCGACACGGGCATTGTCACCGGTGTTTCGTTGTCGGAGAGGATTATGATTTCATCAGTGCAGAGGCCCCAGTCGTCGGAACGTGACGAGTCGTAGAAGAATGTGAATGTCATCTGCTCGCCCGGGGGTACTGCCGCAGGAGCTGCATCGACCTTGATGTAGTCGGGCAGATTGGATACCGAGGGATAAATCGTGTCGGGACTCTGGTTGTAGGCGTCGAGGAATGCTGTCTTTACGCGTCCCTTGGCTATTTCGCCAAACGGCACCATGGTGTTGCGGAGCTTAAGCGGGCCCACTTCGATGGGGAAGCGTGCGCGGAGGGTGTTGGTGGCACCTATCACTACTCCCTTTATGGCCAATGTCATGCGGCTCGGCTCGGTGTTGGTGTCGACATGGATTTTCTTGGTGAACTTTCCGGGTCGGCCTGCCGGGTCGTAGGTCACGGTGATTGTGGCTGTGTCGCCGGGGGCTATGGGGTCGCGGGTATAGGCGGGTACGGTGCATCCGCAGGTGGCGCGTGCAGCAAGAATCATGAGCGGCTCGTCGCCGGTGTTGACTACCTTGAAGTCACACGACACTTTGCCCATGTCCTCGTCAAATGCTCCGAAATCGTGTGACTTTGTAAGCCAGGTGGCTTCGGGGGCGGCCTGTGCGACAGCCGCAATCGCCATCATAGATGCGCACAATATTGACTTGCAGTTGATCATCGTTGTTGTTTATTTCTTGGGGATTACACAACCTGTTATCTTGATGTTTTTGCGCTTCTCCTTGGTGTTGGATTTTACGCGGATGGTCTTGTCGAAGTCGCCGGGTCGTCCCGCGGGGTCGAATGTCACGCGTATCTTGGCGCTTGCGCCGGGCTTGATGGGCTCCTTGGGGATTACCGGGGTGGTGCATCCGCAGCTTGCCGATGCCGATATGATAATGAGAGGATCGGTGCCTACATTCTCGATTATGAAGTCATGGCTCACGGGGCCGTCGGCTTCACGTATGTTGCCGAAATCGAATGATGTTTCCTTGAACTTGATCTGTGGATTGCCTGCGTAAGCGATTGCGCTCATGGCGACAGCGATGATTGTGATAAGTATTTTTTTCATTGTGATGCAATATTTATGTCTAACCATTATAACACGTAAAGATACAAAGTAAGATTTTCAACCTCGGGATTATTGCGTTAATTTAGGTTAACGTAACTTCGGGGAGCATATTGTCGACACCGAGCCCGAAGAGTGCGTAATCGTACCACACCGGGTCTTCGGGACGGAAGTCACGCAGCCGCGAGGTGAGCTCGAGCACGGCCTTCTTGTCGTCGGATCTCCGGTTGAGCAGTCCCAGCTCGCGGGCGGTGTTGCCTACGTGTACATCGAGCGGAATGTAGAGCTGCGAGGGGGTGATGACATCCCACACGCCCATGTCGACGATTCCGTCGTCGCGCACGAGCCATCGCAGGGCCATGTTGACGCGCTTCAGTGCCGTTGTCGTGAGGTTGCCGGGCAGGCAGCGGCAATCGGCCTCGCCGTTGTTGGCGGTGGCAAGCTCTCGGTTTAGCGAGGCGACAAGTTTCCACGACGGCAGTTCGTCGTCGGCTATGGCCTCGGCTTTTGCAAAGTCGGCAAGTGACGCGTGACGGCTGTAGACGGCGTGCAGTCCCCTGAGGAAGTGACGCATATTCTTGGCGAAAAATGTGCGGTGGATGTTCATGTCGGGCAGCTCCTCATATCCTTCATCCATCACATAGTTATAGGGGTCGTTGTCCATCAGCGCGAGCATGCGGTCGCAGTCGCGGCATATCATTTTGCGGTTGCCCCACGCTATTGTGGCGCTGAGCAGCGATGCGATCTCTATGTCCTGCAGCTTGCTGAATCGTCGCGGAAACTGCACGGGGTCGCGGTCGATGAAGTCGATATTGTTTATGCGCATGGCCTCCCGGTCGAGGAGGTCCTTCAGGTCGTTGTCGGTCATTGTCGGTAAATTGAACGGGTTATGTCGTCGCCTGTGGGGCTTTGGAATATTTTGAGTCCGAACTCGTTGATCATTGCTATAACGTGGTCGAATATGGCAGCCTGGGTGTACTCATAGGCTTTCCATTCGGTTCCGTCGGTGAAGAAGTATAGTTCCACGGGGAGTCCGTTGGCCGTGGGTTGCAACTGGCGTATCATGATCATCATTGCGGTGTTGACATCGGGATGTGACGCAAGATAACGCTCCACATAGTTGCGGAACACGTGAAGGTTGACCTCGGCATGTCCCGTGCGGGTGAATCCCTCAAGCCATCCGAGCTCTTCGTAACGCTCCATCTCCTCGGGCGTGCAGAATCGTATCGTGTTCATGTCGATGTTGAGCGAGCGCATTACGCGTCGGCCACCGCTTTGTTGCATGCCGCGCCAGTTCTGGAACGACTCGCTCACAAGCGCGTAGGGCGGCACGGTGACGATGGTGTTGTCGTAGTTCTGCACCTTTACGGTTGTCAGCGTCACCTCCTTGACAATGCCGTTGACATTGCGTGACGGTATTGTGATCCAGTCGCCGTCGTGGAGCATGCTGTTGGCCGAAAGCTGCACGCCGGCCACAAGTCCGAGTATGGTGTCCTTGAACACCAGCATCAGTATGGCCGCCGATGCTCCGAGTCCGGTGAGAATCGTTATGGGATTCTTGTCGAGCAGTGTGCTTATCCCGATGATGACGCCTATTCCGATAGCGATGAGCTTAAACATCTGATAGAGGCCGCGCAGCGGATGATGACGCAGCCCTTCCTCCTCGGAACCGGCCCGGTAAAGTCCTTCAAGGAATGAGCACAGCAACCTGATGATCAGGACTATGATGTAGATTTGGAGCAGTTTCAGGACATAGGATAGTGCGGTCACGCACCCTTCAAGCACTATGGGAATGAAGAAGTAGATGATTATAGGCGGGATGAGGCTGCAAGCGTTGCGCAGTATCTTGTCGCTGAGCAGGTAGTCGTCCCACCTGGTTGCGGTGGCCGAGGTGACGCGGTGGATTACGCGTATTACGACCTTTCGGCAGAAGAGGTCGACGCCGAAGGCTACCAGCAGCACTATTGCCAGAACGATAAGCTTGTGGGTGATTGTGTTTATGGAGTCGGAATCGATGCCGAATGTGTCGGCAATCCAGATGTCGGGGGCCATTGATTGAATTGTTATTGTTGTGTAATGACTGAGGGCGACAGGATATCCGGTCGCCCTCAATAGTCTATGGGTTGGTTGATGAGTTGTTACTCGGAGTCGTCCTCTTTCATGTTGTGGAATACATTCTGGACATCCTCGTCCTCCTCAAACTTCTCAAGAAGCTTGTCGAGCTGCACGCGCTGCTCGGGAGTCACCTCCTTGAGGTCGTTGGGGATGCGCTCAAACTCGGCGCTGATGATTTCGTAGCCGCTCTCCTCAAGATACTTCTGGATGTTGGCAAACTCCTCAAATGCGCCGTAGAGTACGATTTCCTCTTCATCGGGCTCAACTTCGTCGACACCGTAGTCGATGAGTTCAAGTTCGAGATCCTCGATCGAAACACCGTCCTTGGGTTTGATCTTGAAGACGCTCTTGTGCTCGAAGAGGAATGAGAGCGAACCCTGTGTTCCGAGTGTGCCGCTGTGCTTGTTGAAATAGGAGCGCACGTTGGCCACGGTGCGGGTGTTGTTGTCGGTTGCGGCTTCCACTACGATTGCGATTCCATAGGGGCCGTATCCTTCGTATACGATTTCCTTGTAGTCGCCCGCATCCTTGTCGGTTGCCTTCTTGATGGCGCGTTCAACGGTGTCCTTGGGCATGTTGGCGGCCTTTGCGTTCTGCATCAACACGCGCAGACGCGGGTTGGTGTCGGGGTCGGGTCCTCCGGCCTTGGCTGCAATTGTTATTTCCTTGCCTATGCGGGTGAATGTGCGGGACATGTTGCCCCAGCGTTTCAGTTTTCTTGCTTTGCGGTATTCAAACGCTCTTCCCATATCGGTTTATTATTTTTGAGTTTTTATTGTTGATTTATTTATCGGTTTATCGAAGTGACGCTCCGAGCTGTTTCTGCAGGTTGTTGATGATTTTAGTCATCATGGCTTCAATCTGCTTGTCCTGCAGGGTCTTTTCATCATCCTGGAACATCATTGTTATCGCGTAGCTCTTTTTGCCCTCTTCAAGGTTCTTGCCTTCGTAGACATCAAACAGGGTTACTTCGCGAAGCAGGCGCTTTTCGCTGTCACGCACCACCTTCTCGACCTGAGCCATGGTCACGGCCTTGTCGAGCAGAAGCGCGAGGTCGCGTTTTACAGCCTGGGTCTTGGGCAGGGGCGAGAATGTCACCTTCTTCTTAATCGAGAGCTTGACGATTGCATTCCAGTCGAGTTCGGCGAAGAACACTTCCTGCTTTACGCCGCAACGCTTAAGCATCGACTTGCTCACGATGCCCATCACGCCGAGGTTCTTGCCTGAACGGGTGGTTATGGCGAGAGCCGCGCTGTAGAGCTTGTCGTCGGTCTTCTTGAGTTCGATTTCACGCTCCGAGATGCCGAGGCGCGCCAATATGTTGGCTACAACGGCCTTAAGGTCGTAGATTGTGGCTTTCTCTTCGGGACGGGCCCAGTTGCCGGTGCGTATGTTGCCGGTGAGCCACAATCCGAGTCGTTCCCACTCCTTGTAGGGAGCTATGGGATTCTCGGCTGTCGACTCGACGGTGGTGTCGCACTGGTAAACCTTGCCGAACTCATAGAGCATGAGGTCGCCGTCGCGACGGTTGACATTGTGCTCGATCACTTCAAGACCGCCGAAGAGGAGCGACATTCTCATCACGTTGAGGTCGTTGCTCAGCGGGTTGAGAAGCTTTACGGGTGCGCTGTGTTCGTCGGTCAAGCCTTCGTAGTAGCTTTCGGCTGTGAGCGAGTTGTTGAGTATTTCGTTGAATCCGGTTGCCGACAGCTGGTTGCTGATAAGCTCGCGGAGGTCGTTGGATGAATCGGTCATGGTCTTGAACGACAGCGACGAGTGAAGCTCGCTGGAGAACTCCACGTTGTTGTAGCCGTAGATGCGAAGCACATCCTCCACTACATCGCAGGGACGCTGCACATCGACGCGATAGGTGGGCACGAGAAGGTTTACGGCATTGTCCTCGTGGCTGGTAATCTCCATTTCAAGCGAAGCGGCTATGGAATCGATTGTTTCGGCGGGGATGTTTTTTCCTACGAGGGCGTTGAAGTAACCGTAGTCGAGCTTGACGGGGAAGGGCTTGATCACCTCGGGATAGAGGTCGATGATGTCGCCGCATATCTCACCGCCTGCAAGCTCCTTGATCATCAGTGCTGCAAGCTTGATGCAGTAAACGGTGGCGTTGGGGTCGGTGCCGCGCTCATAGCGGAATGAAGCGTCGGTGTTCAGTCCGTGACGGCGTGCAGTCTTGCGCACCGAGGTGGGGTTGAAGTAGGCGCTTTCGAGGAACACCGAAGTGGTTTCTTCAGTTACGCCAGAATCAAGACCTCCGAATACACCGGCGATGCACATTGGCTCCTCGGCGTTGCATATCATCAGGTCGCGTGCATCGAGTTTGCGCTCAACGCCGTCGAGGGTGGTGAAGGGGGTGCCTTCGGGGCAGTGACGCACTACCACCTTGTCGCCCTTTACCTTGGCGAGGTCGAAGCAGTGCAGGGGCTGGCCCATTCCGTGCAGGATGAAGTTGGTTATGTCGACAACATTGTTGATGGGGCGCTGTCCGATGGCCGAGAGGAGTGTCTTGAGCCATTCGGGGCTTTCAGCCACCTTGATGTTGCGTATGGTGAGTCCCGAGTATCGCGGACAAGCCTGGGCGTCGGCCACCTCCACGGCTATGGCTCCGTCGTTGCGGTCGGCCTTGAATGAATCGACCGAAGGGCGGTGAAGCTGTGAGGCGTTGTCGTGACAGGCTAGCCATGCGCTCAAGTCACGTGCCACGCCGTAGTGCGATGCGGCATCGATGCGGTTGGGGGTGAGATCCACTTCAAGAACGTAGTCGCTCTTGAGGTTATAGTATTCGGCAGCCGGAGTGCCGGGCTTAATCTCTTGGTCGAGGACTATGATGCCGTCATGGCTTGTGCCGATGCCGATTTCGTCCTCGGCGCATATCATGCCCATTGACTCGACGCCGCGAATCTTGGATTTCTTGATTACAAACTCCTTGTCGCCGTCGTAGAGCGTTGTGCCTACAGTGGCTACGACCACAGTCTGTCCGGCCGCAACATTGGGTGCGCCGCACACAATCTGTGTGGGTTCTCCCGTGCCGAGGTCGACCGTAGTTATGTGAAGGTGGTCGCTGTTGGGGTGTTCTTCGCATGTGAGGACTTTGCCTATTACGATTCCGCGCAATCCTCCGCGAATCGATTCGACCTCCTCTACGCCTCCCGTTTCAAGGCCGATTGATGTGAGTGCATCGGCGAGTTTCTCGGGCGTGAGCGAGAAGTCGATGTACTGTTTAAGCCAGTTATATGATATGTTCATTTTATAATGTCTTGATTGTGGAGGTGATGAATGGATGCTCCACACATAAATTCGCGCAAATTTACAAAAAAAAAGTGGTAATCACTCAACCTGAGATAAAGAATAAGACCCCACTCCCCAATATTTGTTCACGCCGGTGCGGTCAAGCATTAACAAATAATGGAGCCGGCTCTTAAAAAGCGATGGCGACAGTAGGGTCTACTGCCGCCATCGGTTATGGTGATGACTATGAGTTATCGACGAGGGGGACGACCTCCGCCTCCACCGGGACGACCTCCGCCATGGCCGGGTCCGCCGAATCCGCCGGGACCTCCGAACTCTCCTCGGTTGGAGTTTTTGCTACCCTTGCCGAATGTGTTGAAACGGTAGGAGAACGAGAGCATGAAGTAACGGGTGAGCGAGTTGTAGCTTGAGTCGTCGATGTAGTTGGCGGTGACGCTGCGCGATATGTTTTTGCGTTGTTGCAGGAGGTCATATCCGCGCAACATTACAGTGGCTTCGCGTCCCTTGAGGAACAGATAGGAGATCGATGCGTTCCACATCCACTGCTTCTGGTCGTAACCTGCCGAGTAACCGCTGGTTGTCGAGAAGGTCAAGTCGCTGTTGATTACGAGTCCGAACGGAGCGTACCATACTGCGTAGAAGCTTCCTCCGTAGTCCTGTACATTGCGGTTGACGGCCGATTGCAGGGTGTTGCGGGTGTTCTGCAAGCCGTAGTAGGGGCGGAGCTCAAATTCCCAAGCCTCGGGACGGAATGCAATAGCTATCGACGGGCGCAGATTGAGCGAGTTACTGCGGTTGCGAAGACCGTTGTTGAAACCTATGTTCTGGTTGTAGGATGCGTGCATATTGGCGTTGAACTGCCAGTTCTTGTTGCGGAAGGGGAGCGACAGCATCGAGAAGAGTGACGAACTCCAGTTGCCGTTGACATTGGTATAGGTAGTCACCTGACCGCCGGTTTCGGGGCTGAACGTGGTCTTGGAAACGATGCTGTTCTGTCGCATGCTGAAGTTGAGCATCGCCATGATTGAACGCTGTGCCTCCATGTTGAAGTCGTTGAAGCGGATGCGGATGTTGTGGGTAAACGCGGGCTTCAGGTCGGGATTACCGATTACGATGCGCAGCGGGTTGCTCTTGTCGGCCACAGGCTGTAACTGTTGCATCGAGGGCTCGGAAGTGTTGCCTCGGTAGTCGACATTGAGTGTGCGTGACTTGGTGAACTTGTGGCGATAACGCATGTAGGGCGCGAGATTCCATACCCAGCGGGTGGGGATGTTGCGCTCCGAGTTGATCAAATCGTCGCTGCGTGACATCGAGGGCGTAAGTGTCAAGCCGACTTCCATGTTGTAGGTACTGCGCACCTGTCGGAATCCAATCTGTATGCGCTGGGTGAAGAAGTCGTTGCGGAAACGGTTGCTGAGCGAGTCGTTGAACACGAGGTTGTCGTAGTCGATTATCGGGTCGCCTACCTCGGGATATGTGACGGGATGGTCGTAGACGAGCTTGTCGGCATTGTTCCAGCGGTAGTTCAGGTTGTAGCTGAATATAAGGAAGCGGGCGTTCTTGATGTTGCCCAGCGGCTCGGTCCAGGTGGCGCGCAATCCCACGCGGTTGCTCCAGGTGTGATTGTCGGTGTACTGGTCGTAGAGGTCGATCGAGTCGTTCAGAAGGAAGAAGCGGTTGAACGAGTAGCTGTCATAGTCCTCGGTTGTGTTGCTGAGATTGTAGTTTAACGACAGCGAGAAGGATCGTCCGGGATGTGAGCCCGACTTGCGGTTGAACCAGATGTCGCCGCCTGCGCTGTAAGATGTACCCTTCGATGAGCCGGAGTTCAAGCTTCGTGTCACTTTGGAGCGGTTGGCATCGCCTGCGAGAGTGAGCGAAGAGTCGCCGCTGAGGTAGCGGTTGTAGTTTAACGAGAATCGGGGACGGAACTCAAATGTAGTGAGGGTGTCCTTTTCCCACTTGATGCGGAAATTACCGCGTATGTTGTGACCCTTGTTGCGGGTGCTTGACGCGCTTTCATTGAATGATGTAGAGTCGGGGAAGAGGTATTGACGGTTTCTGCGTGTACGTGTGTCACGGTCGGTGTGGCTGTAGTCGACATTACCTCCCACGCGGAATGTTTCATCGGATTTTCCTACGTTGAAGTTCACGCCCAGCGACTGCGAAGTGGTTATACCGTTGCCACCGCCGAAGTTCATGAATTGTCCGCCACCATCGGTGAATCCAAGCTGATTCACGTTGTTGAAGTTGCCGATGAATGTAAACTGATTGTCGTTCCAAAGACGGTTGATATAGAAGTTGCCGGCATAGCGGTCGTCGGTACCGTAACCTGCGTTCACAACGCCGTAGTAGCTGTTTTTCATATCCTTCTTCACCGTCAGGTTGATCACGGTTTCCTCCTCGCCGTCGTCGACACCGGTGAGTCGTGCAAGGTCGCTCTTGCGGTCGATCACCTGAAGCTTTTCAATCATGTCGACAGGCAGGTTCTTGGATGCCACCTTGGGGTCGTCGGCGAAGAACTCCTTGCCGTCGACAAGAATCTTGGTGACGCTCTTACCTCCTGCGGTAATCTTACCGTCGGAGTCGACATCGACACCCGGAAGTTTTTTAAGAAGATCCTCCATCACGGCATTGGGCTGGGTCTTGTAGGAACCGGCGTTATACTCTATGGTGTCCTCTTTCACTGTGATTTCGGTCTTGACGGCCGTGACAACGGCTTCCTTAAGCATGATCGATGACTCCCGCATGACAATGTCCTTGAGCTGCAGGTTGGATGATCCTACGGTTAAGTTGGAGTCGGAGTTGGCGTAACCGATGTATACGCATTGCAGAATGTATTTTCCTGACTTGACATTGGAGATGGTGAATCGTCCGTTGACATTGGTTGTCACTCCCTTGATAAACGCACTGTCTTTTGCAGCAAGCAGCTTTACGGTAGCTTCGATTAGGGGTTCACCGGTTTCGTCGATGACCTTTCCTTTTATGTCGGCGGCTGTCACGGCCGCGGCACAAAACACCGTAAAGAGTAAGGCGATGAGTATTCGTCGCATTTTAAATCAGTATAAATAGGTTGGTAATTAATTTCAATTTACAGTTACTATGACTTTCTAACTAAATAAAGGTTTAATTTATTTTGGCGAAAAAATGGCAAATTTCTATAAACGGGCTGATATTTACGACAATTGCCCTGTATTTACGGTTGTTAATAGACATCAGCGGGTGAATGTGACGCTAAACGTGAACGAGCGTTGACGCAGCCTGTAGGAGTAGCTGTAGGTGTCGAGTGCGCTGTAAACGGTGTAATAGTAGTTGCGGGTGTCGAGGATGTTGTCGGCGCGTAACGTGAACTTGAATTGCTTCAGCTTGTAGCTTATGCCGAGGTCGAAGAGCGATATGCTCTTGTGTTCGTCGGCGGTTATCTGCTTTCTCAGCAGTTCGGTCTGTCCGAAGAGCTCCATTCCGTCAAGCGGATAGAGCGATAGCTTTATGTCGTGTGACATCATGTCAAATGAGCTGTGACTTGAAAGGTAATGGCTGAATGACTTGCTGTAATTCCCGTAATAGCGAATCTCGATAAGCCGCCAGGGAGCCAGCGTTATGTCGGCACTGATGCTGTAGGATTGACCGTAGTAGGGTATGGGTCGGTTTTGCTGCATCATTTTGTTGCGCGACCACGAGTAGTTGCCCGACAATGTGATTTTTGCTCCAATGTGGATTATCTGCTTGGTGACGGATGCCGATGTCGACAGCGACTGTGAGGAGTTGTCGGCGGCTATTGCGCTTGTGGCAATATCGCTTGAGTCGACAATCTGAGAGCTCATGAGATTGCGCTTGGCGTCGGAGTAGTTGGCCGATGCGTTGAAAAACCAGAAATCCATGGGCTTCTTGAATTCAAACCGAAATCCCGATGAAAAGGTGCGGCTTCGTGCGAGCAGTCCCGATGCTGCCCTGTTGGTGCGATAGGATGTCATGACGGGAGCCGTCATCAGGTCGAGCACATCACCGATGCTGTGGTTAAGCGATGAGTTCACGGTCAGTGACGAATTGCCCGAAATGTTGTACTTCAGGCGCATCGAGGGGTCAAACAGAGGGCGGTCGTAGTCGATTTTGCTTCCTGTGGCGTGATTGCGGGCGTGCATGACCATCATTCTGAGCGTCATGTGGAGGTCGAGTTCCACTTTGCGAGCCGGGGCTACGTATTGGTAGCTTGGCGACAGGGATAAGTTGCCGAAATTTCCCGTAATGTCGTTGAGATGCGATGTTCCGACGAGGTCGCTTTTGAGCCGTGAGCGTGAGTATTTCACCGAGAGGGGCAGATACATTGTGGAGCGCCGTCGGTTGTAGGCTGTCGATGCATTGGCCGAGAACTCGAGCCGGTTGCTTGAGAGGTGCTGCGTGGCCTCGGTGTCGTTGTCGTCGCTGTTTTGTAAGGCGACATTGAGGTCGGCTTCGGGTGCGATGCGGTATCTCAGTGACGATGACAGGTTCCACTGCATGGGGCCTCGGTTGATGCGCCATGAAAATGAGTTGGAGAGGTTGACCGTGCGTGCTTTGCGCAACTGGTTTATGTCACGGTTGTCCTCGATTGTCGAGATGCGTTCGGTGAGGAAGTCGGCGCGGGCCGAGAAGCGGTTGTCGACATAACGTGACGCGCTGTTGTGGTTGTAGGTGACATCGAGCGACGGGCGATGGGTGCGACTGTAGGGCGATATTGCTTCATTGAATGTCACGATCTCCTCGCCGGCGTAGTATCGGCTGAACTGACTGTAGGAGTAGTCGGTTGCGCTATAGGCGTAAGTGGCGTTGGCTTTCAGCGACGACACATCGGTGAACTTGCGCATGAATGACGCATTGACAAGCCGGTCGTCGGGCGAGATGTAACGGTAGCCTTTCAGGGGCGGTCGGCTTCCCGACAGTGAGCCGAGCGCCTGTGAGGCCAGGCTTTCATTGTCGGCTCCCGGGATTGTGATGTGGTCGTAGGCATCGGCTATGGCAAACTGGCGATCGTTGCCTGCCTTGGCCGAAACGATTGTCTGGAACTGCGGGGTGAACATCATGCCTGTGACTCCGATGCGATAGAGCCACTCGTCGCCGTAACCGACGAGCATCTCGGAGGTGCCGACCGGCTTGAACCTCACGCTGTTGTCGAGCGTGACATTCAATGCTACATCGTCACTTGGCTTGCCCTTGTCGACGAGTGCATCGTGATGGTTGCTCAGCACCTCTACGTTTTTGACATACTTGGCCGGCATGTTGCGGGTGGCGAGATTGTATTTGCCTCCGAGCATGTTCATGCCCTCGATGTAGAAGTTGCTGATGCTTTTGCCGAGGTAGCTGATTTGGCCGTTGCCGCTTACGTTTATTCCGGGGAGTTTCTTCAATCCGTCCTCAAGCGTCACATCGCTCTTGCCGAGGAACGATGCCAGCCTGTAGACGAGTGTGTCGCCGCGCTCGTTTATCATCGGGGCCGCTACGGTGACCTCCTTCAACTTGTTTTCGGCGGGGTGGAGCGTTACGCTTAGGTGCTGCTGCCTGTTGGCAATGCGCAACGTCGCCTTGTCGTAGGAGATGCATTGTGCCGTCACATCGAGCGAGTCGGCTGCAAGGGCAGGGACTTTAAGCGAGAACTCGCCTTTGGAGTTGGCTGAAGCGAAGGCCTTTATGCGGCCCTCGGAGTATAAGCGCACGACCGTTCCCGGAAGAGGCTGCTTGTCGGCATCTTCAACATTGCCTGTTATCGTCACCTGGGGCAGGGCGGTGACGATGCCGAAAATAGTCATGAGAAATGTGATCAGCGGTCGTGCGTTCATGGCAGCGGTTATTTAAGTTCGATGGGGGTGTAGCCGTTGGGGCGCTGTATAAGCGGTACTCCGTTTATGAGTATCGATTTGTTGGCGGTGACGGTTATGTTGCTGATCGATTCGGTTGAGATGCGACGCATCGGGTCCTCCTCCATGTAGTTCTTCGATTGAAGGAACTTGTCACGCGAAGTTTTCTGGATATTTATGTTGCGTAACTTGCCCATGGGCATAGCCGATTCACGGAACGATACGGCGGTGAATGTGTGCCGGCCTTTGTCGTCGCTCACCTTCATTATAAGTCCGGGCAGGCCGGCGAATTTCCACGGGCCGTTGCTCGATGCAATCTCTTCGGTGTACCAAGCTTCCCAGTTGCGGCCTCCGTAGGTCATTGTGGCTTTCATGCAAGGATATCCGCACACGGTGAGCGTGTCCTCGGTCAAAGTCCATTCAAACGGGGCGAAATCCTCCTCATACTCCACGATGTTGGGAATAACGATGTCGGTATAGGTGGTTTTGCCTTCGGGAATGTTTTGGTAGACCTCTCCGGTAAACAGGAATTCTTTTTTGTTGCGTTTGTTGGTGAGTTCGGCTATCTCATTGCCGTCGGCATCGGGCTTCATCGCAAGAGAATCGATGCAGTAGGTGGCCATGTCGGTGAATTTTGCCGAATTGTTGCCAATCTGCAGGATGGTCGAGTAGGTTTCGGGGACTGTTTCGCCGCTTTTGGCGGTTGCCATGATGTCGTACTGATAGACACATTCGTAGAGTGAATTGCCAAGGGCGGTGTATTCCTTAGGAGGGTTGTCGGAAGTGGGATTCTTCTTGACGGCCGATGTCCCTGTTACGCGTATCTCGTCGGATTGCGCTTGGGCTGTGATTGTGGGCATTGCAATTATCGCAAAGGCCATTGCATAGATGTGAAATGATTTCATAACGATAACTATAATCTTAGTTTGCGGTGCAAATATATCTCTTTTTCGAGATAACCTAAAATTTTAGTTATCGATTTAACATACTTTATGTCAAAAAATAGTGATGACTGTTGTCATGTCGTAATACATGTTGCCAAGTGGTATATACATATATGTGGTATATACATATATAATGATGAGTACGTATATATTAAAGCGAGGCTGTGTCGGTGGGTTTTGTGACACAGCCTCGCTCTCTATGGTTTAGTTGTGCTTGCCTCGTTTACTCAAACTCGGTGAACGACAACGGCATGAGTGATTTTACCGACGGAAGGATGTAACATTCGCCGGCTCCGGCAAGAATCACTTTCACGTTGTGGCCCGCGAGCGTTTCGTATTCAAGCAATGCCTGCCGACAGGCTCCGCACGGCGATATAGGCGTCTTGATTTCGTTGCCCGATGTTTCGCGTGCAGCTATTGCGATGGTCATGAATTTGGCATCGGGATAGCGTGAGTGGGCGTAATAGGCGGCGGTGCGCTCGGCACAGAGCGACGACGGGTAGGCAGCATTCTCCTGATTGGAGCCTGTGACTGTTTCTCCGTTGTCGAGGAGTATCGCAGCGCCTACCGAGAAATGGCTGTAGGGTGAGTAGGCGCGGAATGTGGCCTGGCGTGCGGCATCGACGAGCGAGCGGTCGGTCGGGTCGAGTTCATCATATTGCATGACTACTATCGGGGTGGTTATTTGCAGTTCTTTCATATCGCAAGCGTGTTATGTATTAATGCAAATGTAACGCTTTTGTTCGTGATTATGAAAAACTAAAGGAGAATGTAGGTAGTATTGCGAAATGATTTAACACAAAGCTTGCGATTATTAATACTATTCCTATTATCCAGAGTGAGAGGAGAATGATGCGGCCGGCCTTGCTTATCGGCTTAGATGAGGCGAAGATGATGTTGTAGATCAGCATGATTAAGGCGAGCAATGGAATGCCGATGAAGAGTATTGCGCCGATACAAATGAACGGGAGATTGGGGAATGTGCATACTCCAAAGGAATTAATGCTCATAGAGAATAGGCCTAAGATGGGGTCCAAAAAAATGGAGCTGAATCCGACGATGATATAGCCGAATAAAACAATGCTTGCTATGGCTATTAGGATAAATAAAACCTTGAAAATTGTATTAAAAACCGATTTTGTGCCATGACATGCATTGTTGAATTTCGATTTGACATCATTAGAATTGATGTAGTCGCGTGCCTTGTCATACTGCCGGGTCACTGTCTGGGCTATGTTGTCGAGTGTAGGGGCCTGGCCCTCCATTGCCATTCGGTCGGCCGGAGTTTTGGCTTCGGGTATTATGATGCACAGGACTACATAGAGGACTACAGTGATTATATTGGTGAAGAGAGTGAGGCATACAAAGAGAATGCGTATCCACATGGGGTCGACATTCAGGTAGACTCCCAATCCGCTGCACACTCCGCCCAACACCTTGTTGCAAGGATCGCGGAAAAGCTTGCGGCATTTGGCTGATGATGCCTGATGACATTCGTCGCCCTCGTCGTTGTCGCATGACGAAAAGTCCTCGGGGCGTCCGACGCGGTTGATGACCTCGCGTACATCATCGATTGTTATCACTGTTCCAGGCTCGGTACCGTATTTTTCGGCGAAGATGTCGCTTATGCTGCTTTCGATGTCGCTTATGATTTCATCGGAACTGTTGTTGCCGGCGAAAACCTGTCGGAGTGTGGTGAGGTAGTCCTTGAGCATATAGTAGGCATCTTCGTTGATGACGAATGTGCGTTGGCCCATATTGATGGTGATTGTACGTTCCATTGTTTTGTCGATTAATAGTTGCGTAGATGGTTTACAGTGTTGTTGATTTCATTCCAGGATTTCTCGAGCTCATCGAGAAATGACTCGCCTTGGGGAGTGAGAGAGTAGTACTTTCGTGGAGGGCCTAATGTCGACTCTTTCCATTCGTAGGTCAGCAGTCCTTCGTTTTTGAGCCGGGTGAGGAGAGGGTAGAGAGTCCCTTCTACGACAATCAGCGACGCTTCCTTCAGGGAGCTTATGATGTCGGTAGAGTAGGCCTTGTGCCTGTGCAGCAAAAGAAGGATGCAGTATTCAAGCAGGCCTTTTCGCATTTGTGATTTGATGTTATCGGGATTCATTTTATGTGAAAAATGGTGATTACGCTGCAAAGATAGGGGCGATTATAGTACTATGCAATACAAAGTACTATAATTAGCAGAAATTAACACAAGGAGGTGGGTAACCAGGATTGAAGTATTGAGAACTCCGTGTTGACAAATATTGGGGAACGGGGCACTGAAGGTTAGCGCAGGGCAATAAAAAACGCCGTGTCAAAAGGCACGGCGTTGTATTGTGAGTGATGAATGGAGTCAGAGCATCAGAGATCCCATATAATATATAGAGCACCCCAGGTGAATCCTGCTCCGAATGCTGTGAGTATAATCTTGTCGCCCTTCTTGAGGGTGTTTTTGTACTCATCGATACACAAGGGAATCGAGGCGGCCGATGTGTTGCCGTAGTGCTCGATGTTGACGAGTACCTTGGAGTGGTCGATGCCTGCACGCTCGGCCACGGCTTCGATTATGCGAAGATTGGCCTGATGAGGTATGAGCCAGTTTACATCGTCCATAGTCAATCCGTTGCGGGTTGCGACATCGATTGACGAGGTGAGCATGTCGGTAACTGCGTGCTTGTAGACTGCACGGCCTTCCTGATAGATGAAGTGCTCGTTGTTGTCTACGGTTTCGTGAGTTGCCGGATGAACCGAACCTCCCGCTTTCATGAGCAGGTGGGGGAGTCCGGTGCCGTCGATGTGGAACACACCGTCGATTATGCCCACCTTCTCTTCCGAAGGCTCAATGAGCATAGCACCTGCAGCATCGCCGAAGAGAGGGCAGGTGGTGCGGTCGCTATAGTTGGTCATCGATGACATTTTTTCAGCAGCCACGACGATGACTTTCTTGTATATTCCCGAGCGGATGTAGGCTGCTGCATCTTGAAGAGAAACAAGGAATCCCGCGCATGCGGCCTGAATGTCGTAGGCGTAGGCGTGGGTGAGCCCGCAGTTGTGGGCTATTATCGAGCCCGTGGAGGGGAATCGGTAATCGGGGTTGGAAGTCGCACATATCAACAGATCCACTTCCTCGGGATTTGTGCCTGTTGATTCAAGAAGCTTGTTGACAGCCTTGATGCCAAGGTAGGACGAACCTTCATTCTCCAATTTCAGGATGCGTCGTTGTTTGATGCCGACACGTGTTGTAATCCACTCATCGCTGGTGTCAACCATTTTCGACAGCATTTCGTTGTCGAGGATGTCATCGGGAGTGTATGAGGCAATGCCTGCAATTCTTGGGTAAAGCATGCTTTATCTTGTGGTTTATGGCTTCAGAATGAATAAATCATCGCCCGGGCAAAGCCAGATGCCCGGTGACGATGTTGTTTTTTTGACGGCTCAAAACTTGAGCCCAAATGCCGTGATAAAGCTACGTTATACGGCAGCACTCTTTTCGATAGCCACTTTTCCGCGATAGTATCCGCATTCGGGACATACGCAGTGGTATACGTGCCATGAACCGCAGTTGGGGCAGATTGCCAAAGTAGGAGCTACAGCCTTGTCATGAGTTCTACGCTTAGCTGTACGAGTCTTTGATTGTTTTCGTTTAGGATGTGCCATTTTTGTTTATTGTATTTATTTAATTGTTGTCGTTAAGTTTCTTAAGTTCGTCCCAACGAGGATCGGTGTTGTCGTCGGATGATGCGTCGTCGATAGTGTCATCGACCTCCTCCATGATTTCGTCCATCATCTCTTCATCCTCGTCCTCTTCGCCTGCACTGCCTTGTGCGCGATGCTTCTTGAGCAGTGTGCTCATTGCGCGGTTGCACTTTCCGAGCGGGTGCACGTGCTTGATGGGGATTGTGAGAGCAACGGTGTCATAAATCATGTAGGCGATGTTGAGATAGGCGTCGCCTTCGGGGATTTCGAGCAACTCGTCGGAGTCGTCGTTGAAGTCGGGCCCATACTTGACGAAGATGTGGTAGCTCGTATCAACGGGCCACTCAAGGTCGTCAAGGCAGCGGTCGCATACCAAGGTTATTTCGCCGGCAATGTCTATGGTCATGTCATAGATGTCGCCTTTGTTGACTACTGTTACATGTACATCAAGATCGGCTCCGTGGATGTCGGAACTCTCCATATCCACGAAGAATTGCTTGTCAAGATGGTAGTCAAATTCTTGGCTGCCAACAGGCAATGACTTTAACGGGAGCTTATAAGCTGAAAATTTTCCCACGATAGTTTTTTGAAAATCCGCCGCAAAGTTATACATTATCTTCCAATTAATCAACTTTTGCCGCATTTTTTCGTGCAAGACGGGTGTGCGGGCGGGTGTTGACGGCCGTGAGGGGCCTAAATGTGCATCAGGTCGCGGAATATGTCGAGTGCTGTCTTTATGTCGTCCTCACTGCATATCGAGTCAATGTGCACACGGCCTATTTCGCTCAGGAGGGTGAAATTGATGTCGCCCGAAGTGTTCTTTTTGTCGTGATGCATCAGCTCCAGCAATGCGGGGTAGTCGTCGCAGGTTATGGGGAATATGCCGTAGTTGTTGTAAACATAGTCGGCAAACCGCTTCAGCTCCGAGCTGGGGAATCCCATGGCAAGGTGACTCAGCACGAGCTCCACGACACATCCCCAAGCTACCGCGTAGCCGTGAGGCACGGGGTTGTCGCGTCGCATTGCGAGGCTCTCGAAGGCGTGACCTGCGGTGTGACCCAGGTTGAGGGCGCGGCGTATGCCCTTCTCGGTGGGGTCCTCTTCCACGATTCGGCGCTTCACGCTCACCGACTCCTCAAGCAGTGCAAGCATGCGCTCGCTATCGATTGACGTGACATCACATTCAAGCAGGCGGTGATAGGCTTCGGCGCTGTCGATGAGGCCGTGCTTCAGCATTTCGGCATAGCCTGAGCGGATTTCCTCGACGGGGAGTGTGTCGAGGAAGCAGGTGGAGATTATGACGGCATCGGCTTCGCGGAATGAGCCTATCTCATTTTTAAGCCCGTTGAAGTTGATTCCGGTTTTTCCGCCCACGGCTGCGTCGACGGCCGACAGCAGGGTGGTGGGCACATTGATGAAGTGGATGCCGCGCTTGAATGTGGCGGCGGCGAAGCCTCCCATGTCGGTGACCATGCCTCCGCCGAGATTGACCATCAGGGAGCGGCGGTTGGCTCCGGCACGCTGCAATTCGTTCCATATATGGACGAGCGAGTCGAGATTCTTGTTGACATCGCCGGGCTTTACCTTTATGACTGTAGCGTTGTCGATTGCGGGAAATTGTCCGACAATCTTTGACAACACATGATTATCGGTGTTTTCATCCACGAGGATAAATGTGCCCGAGCAGTTCATGCCTTCGATCATCGAGGAGAGCCGCTCGGCAACGGAGTTGGTGAATATTATGTCTTGATGTTTCATCATCGTCATGTATTTCAGATTGATGTGTTGAAAGTGTCGAGCAGCAGCGGAAGTCGCTCGGCGAGTTGCGGCATCGAATGATAGATGATGTCGGCTCCCGCATCGATGAGCTGTTGCTCGGGGATGGGGCCTGTGACAACTCCTATGGTGAATGCTCCCGATGCGTGTCCTGACATTACCCCGAGCGGAGCGTTGTCGATGGCTATGCAGTTTTCGGGATATGCGTTGACAAGTTCCATGGCCTTGAGGAAGGGCTCGGGATTGGGTTTGCCGTGCTTCACATCGCGCGAGGTGACCCTGCGGTCGGGCGGAAACGCTCCCGGATAGTCGGCATCGAGGCGGTTTAGAAGCGAGTTCTGGCCCGAACCGGTGACGAGTACCGTAGTGATGTTGCGCGACATGAGCAGGTCGACCATGCGTTTTGCGCCCGGCATAGGCTCTACCGGCGGCATCGCGCTGAAATATAGCGTTTTGCGGTGATATAGCTCGGCGGCCTGCTCGGGAGTGGCGTCATGACCGAATGTGCGCTGAAACAGCAGGTTGATAGTCGACACACCCGTGCGGCCCTCATAGAGATAGAACTCGTCATGGTCGGTGGGAATGCCCTCCTCGGTCATGAGGCGATACCATGCGTCGGCATGGTGTCCCATCGAGTCATATAGGGTACCGTCCATGTCGATAAGCGCCGCCACAGGGGAGAAGCTCATCAGGTCGCGTCGTGAGAGGTAGTTAAGTATTGCTTTTTGCTCGTCAATCATTTCTTGCGTGATTTTTTCTTGTTATCCTTTTGCTCGTCGGGGGCAGGTTCGGGTTTCGGCGGAGCCGGAATAAGACCCTCCTTTATAAATATGAGCGAATCGGCGTGGGATATTGTGTCGCCCTCGGCACTGAAGTTTACGGCTTCGGGGCGACGGCTTACATTCAGTCGGCCTACACGGGCGGCGTTGGTGCCTCGGCGGAATACGCGCTCGATTTCGCGCATGAGGTTGATGCGCGTGGTGTCGACGATCGCTATGCGCTCGCCCGACTGATTGGGCTTGTATTTCGCGCCCCCGAGCCTGATTTTCATCTTGTCGGCGTTGCCCGAAATGTTGAGTCCGAACTTGAACGGCAGCGGTGACTTCAGCACCGATATGTGGTACTTGTAGTTGAGGGCGAGGTCGTTGGAGCCCATCACCGCAAGCCGATAGCGGTCGAAGTCGAAGACAAAGGGGAACATCTCGACCGTCGAGTTCTCGACAAGCATCTCGACATCCATCGATGCTATGCGGTTGACTTTCTTATCCTTGAACATGAGCCACTTGGATAGGGTGCGGAAGGTTTCGGCATCGAGAAGCACTAGGTCACGCCCCGAGAGCTTTATTGCCGCTTCAAGCGACGGCAGCTCGATGTTCATCAGCGAGTCAATGTCGGCGGTGGCCGCTATGTCGGCGTCGATTATGCCTTCGAAGCTGTTGAGTAGCGGCATCAGCGAGTCGACGGCGGGCATCATGTTGAGGAACTGGTGCACGTTGACACCGTTGAGCACGAGTCCCATGCCGAATCGGATGTCGCTCTTGCGGGGTGCCGAGTAGAGC